>DATGXW010000432.1:0-3167 GCA_035298585.1 Phycisphaerales bacterium | reverse complement strand
GATCGCCGTTGCAAACGAATCACCCGGCGACGTCGTCAACGCTTCGATCCCATCGATGAGCGTCCAACGCACCGCCACATAGCGGCTCCCGTCGTGTACAAACCCGCACCCCGCCGAGCCATCACCCGACAACGCCGAGATCGACGACTCGTGCAGCGCATTCCCCAGCATCACAATGTGCAGTTGCGGCTCCGCCCCCGCCGCGCTCGCCAATCCCAGCGCAACGCACATCCGCGCTGCGACCCGCATCCCACCTGTGCATTTCCCACAAGCACCGCCGCCCATACAACCTTCTTCCCGGCCCTTCCGGCCAGACACCCCGCGCTCAGCTCTCTCTCCCAGCCTACGACCCCGCCCTCACGACTTCAACGATCTTCCGCCGCTTCCCAAGCCCTTACATCGCCCGGCTTTCCAGGTACTTCACGCACAGCACCCGACCGCGGTTCCACACCCCGTTCACTTCATCCCCCATTTGAGGGTTGACCATCCCAACTACACCCTGCCCACCGCAAGTTAAACTGACCGCGTGACCATCCCCCATTGCCAACCCGGTCTCTGGCCCGCGGACATCCCCGAGGCTCGCTTTGCCGCACACATCCACGTCGGCCTCCCCGTCGGATGCCAGATCGCCCTCCTGGGCCTCCCCGACGACACCGGCGTCTCACTCAACAGCGGCCGCCCCGGCGCTTCAGAAGGCCCCGCCGCCTTCCGTGCCGCCCTCGCCCGCTACGGGGTCCAGCACCCCGCCGGCTGGCAGTGGCCCAAGGTCTTCGACGCCGGCGACATCCTCCCGGCCAAGGGCCACGACGAGCTCGCCCTCCGCGAAACCCACCAGCGCATCTTCGAAGCCACCTCCGCACTCCTTGACCTTGGCCTCTTCCCCATCGCCATCGGCGGCGGTCACGATCTCACCTACCCCTTCGTCCACGCCGTCGCCCGACGCAACCAGCCCATGACCGGCGTCTACTTTGATGCACACCTCGATGTCCGCGCGGAGACGGGTTCAGGCATGCCCTTCCGGCGGCTCGTCGAAGATTGCGGCGTTCGCTCCCTCAACGTCTTTGGCCTCTCCCCGCTCGTCAACACTCGCGAGCACACCGCCTGGTTCGAAACCCACGGCGGCCAGATCCACGGCGAAAACACCACCGGCCTCGCCGAACCCGTCCTCGCCTCACTCGCCGAAGTGCTCAGCGGCCACACGCGCCCCCACCACACCGTCTTCGCCAGCTTCGATCTCGACGTCCTCGACGCCGCGCACGCACCCGGCGTCAGTGCACTCAACCCCGCCGGCTGGACGCTCCGCGAAGGCGCCATCGCCGCCGAACTCTGCGGACGCTCACCCTGGGTCCGCTGCTTTGACATCATGGAGCTCAACCCGCGGCACGATGAGCAAGGCCGCACCGCCCGCGCCGCCGTGTGCATCTTCCTCTCCTTCCTCCGCGGCTTTGCCGCCCGCCACCACTGAAGTTGAACGATGTCGATACTCATCAACAACGCCCGGCCCATCTCGCCCGGCCTCGAACCCGCCCCCGGGCTGCAATCGATCCTCATCGATTCGGGCCGGATCCTCGCGATCGCCCCCGCCATCCAGACCCTCATCCCTCCCGCCCGCACCATCGATGCACGCGGACGCTGCGTCATCCCGGGCTTTGTCGATTGCCACACCCACGCCTGCTTCGCCGGTGAACGCCTCGACGAGTGGGAACTCAAGCGCCGCGGCGCCACCTACCTCGAAATCCTCGCCCGGGGCGGCGGAATCATGTCGACCGTCCGCGCGGTCCGGGCAGCCTCCCAGTCCCAGCTCTCCGATCTCCTCTCCCAGCGCCTCGATCGCATCCTCCACGCCGGCACAACCACCATCGAGATCAAGAGCGGTTACGGCCTCTCCACCGCCGACGAACTCAAGATGCTCCGCGCGATCGACGACGCTTCACGCGCCTGGCCCGGAACCATCATCAAGACCGCCCTGCTCGGACACGCACTCGACCCCGACATCCCCGACTTCTTCAACCACACCATCCACCGCACCCTCGACGCCGTCCATGATGAGTTCCCCGGCATCGCCGTCGACGTCTTCTGCGAAAAAAACGCCTGGCCGCTCGAAGAATCCACCCGCCTCCTCGCACGCGCTGCCGGCCTCGGACACCCCATCCGCGCCCACGTCGACCAATTCAACTCGCTGGGCATGGTCGAACGCGCTGTCGCGCTTAACGCACGCAGCGTCGACCACCTCGAAGCCTCCACGCCCGCCCAGCTCGATGCGATCGCCGCATCCTGGAAGCACCACCCCTCCGCGGGAACCTGGGCCGTCGGCCTCCCCGTCTGCGGCTTCCACGTCGACGCACGCTACGCCGATCTCCGCGGAATCATCGACCGGGGCGGAAGGGTCGCCCTCGCCACCAACTTCAACCCCGGCTCCGCCCCATCCTTCTCGCTCCCCTTCGCCATGGCACTCGCCGTCCGCCACTGCGGACTCACGCACGACCAGGCCCTCGCCGCCGCGACCTCCAATCCCGCGCAACTCCTCGGCCTTCCAGACCGCGGCACGCTCGCGCCCGGTGCATGTGCAGACCTCCTCATCCTCCACCACACCGACCCTCGCAACCTCACCTTCGAAGTCGGCGTCGACCCCGTCCAACATGTCATCGCACGCGGTCAGTGGATCCGCTGATCCTCCCCCGCGCCCGCTCCCGCGCCAATCCCCACACCCGCTCGCAAAGAAGTTCCCGGCATCTCCGTCGGTTCGTCCGCCGGTGGACGCGCCATCGGCATCAGCACCACGACCCGCGCCGCCGGGTCATACTTCATCGCGCTCATCCGCCACGCCGCCGAACACTCAGGACACACCGTGCACCCGTCGCCGCCCGGCTCCACCCCGGTGATGTCATATGTGCACGAAGGACACCGCAGCCTCCGCAGCATCGCACCCTTGATGATCGTCGCTTCACGCCCCAGCCACTCCTTGGCGCTCATCATCGACATCGCAAGCAGCGTGATCAGCGTCGCCGCCACCGGCGAAAAGAGAATCAGCGCGATCACGATCGGCCCGAAGTTCTTCGCCCCCACCACCACCGTCCCGATAAACCCCGCCCCCACCGCCGCCAGCATCACCGGCCGCGAAAGCAAACGCCCCAGAACCCGCCGCCACGCCCCGCCGTCACCCGCCC
>DATGXW010000431.1:0-4306 GCA_035298585.1 Phycisphaerales bacterium | reverse complement strand
CCACCCCGCGATCCCGACCCCCGCCCCGACGACCAGCACGAACCCCGAGAGCAAGGTCGCCGCCCCCCCGACGTCATGGCCCAGGGGCCTCCCCGTCCACAGCCAGTCGAGCAGGACACCCAGCACCGCCACCAGCGTCCCGAGCGGAATCGCCACGCACGCCAGCCGTACCCCCAGCCTCCGCACTTCCGTCCGCCGCGGCCGCTTGACCCACCGGTCCGCCGCAGCACGTGCGGCCAGACTGATCCCCCATGTCAGGAGAAAGCCCCCAAGCACCAGCAGGATGAGTCGCGATTCCAGCATGTTGGATCCCCCGATGGGCCCACACGACCAGCCTACCCGATTCTCCCGGCCTTTCACCTCGAACCCCTCGCCCGAGACCACTCGCCCCGGTGTCCCGGATCGGGTATTCTCACCCCTTCACACTTGCCCGCCGGTCGTTTCCCGGCCGGTCGGGCCACAGAGGATCCCTCCCCCATGAGTGCAGACCACTCGCAGGTCTCGAGCGCCGCCATCGACGCGGCCATCGAAAACGCCAACCGCCGCCAGTTGCTCGGACACCCGATGGGCCTCTTCCTCCTCTTCCTCGTGGAGATGTGGGAGCGATTCAGCTACTACGGCATGCGGGGAATCCTGGTTCTCTACCTCACCTCCCCGACCTCCGGCATGCGCAACCCCGCCCCCGGCGCGCCCGAGGGCTTCAATCCCGGCCCCGGCTGGTCCGACGCCGACGCCAACAACGCCTACGGGTGGTACACAGGCCTTGCCTACCTCTCTCCCATCCTCGGCGGCATGATCGCCGACAAGCTGATCGGCACCCACCGCTCCATGCTGGTGGGGGGGCTTCTCATCGCCCTGGGCCACATCGTCCTGGGCATCTCAGGCCTCGGCGGCGTCGCCGGTTCCGCCTATGAAATGACCGTCTTTGTCATGGGCCTGGCACTGATCGTCCTGGGTACCGGCCACTTCAAGCCCTCGGTCTCGGTGATGGTGGGGCAGCTCTATAAGCATGGGGATGCCCGGCGCGAAACCGCCTTTGGCATCTTCTACATGGGCATCAATCTGGGCTCGGCCCTCCAGACCTACATCGTCGGCACGCTGGGTGAACGCGTCGGCTGGCACTGGGGCTTCGGCGCTGCCGCCGTCGGCATGATACTGGGCCTCATCCTCTACATGGTCATGCGGGCCAAGCTGCTCAAGGGGATCGGCGACCCTCCTGCCAACGGGCGCTCAAGCCTCGCTCCCATCTTCATCCCGATCAGCATCGTCATCGCGGTCATCGCGGCCGCCGCCTTCCATACCGGACTTTTGAAGCGGGCCGACGTCTTCATCTCCTCGGGCCCGATGCCCTGGATCATCGGCCTCGCGGCACTCCTGTGGGCATCCTGGTTCACGATCAAGCAGCGTCCAGAGGACCGCGGGCCGGTGGCGTCGATCTTCATCTTCATGCTTTTCAACGCCGTCTTCTGGCTGTCGTTCGAGCAGGCCGGTTCGTCGATCAACATCTTCACCGACCGGTTCACGGATCGCTTCCTGGGCTCTTTCCAAGTCCCGACGACCTGGTTCCAGTCCGTCAACCCCTGGCTCATCGTCATTTTCGCCCCGATCACCGGCGTCATGTGGACCTTCCTCAGCCGCAAGAACGCCAACCCCAGCCAGCCTTACAAGATCTCGATCGGCCTCATCCTCGTCGGTCTGGGCTACCTCTTCATGGTCTGGGCAGCACTCCAGGCCAAGGAACCCGCCAAGGCCCAGATGTGGCTGATCTGTGCCACGTACTTCGTCCACACCATGGGCGAGATCGTCCTCTCGCCCACCGGCCTCTCCTACGTCACCAAGGCCGCCCCGCGCGAGTACACCTCGCTGCTCATGGGCATCTGGTTCATCTCGAGCTTCATGGCCAACCTCGGCGCGGGCAAGGTCGCCGCCATGGTCCAGCCCATCCTTGATGGCCAGAAGACCCTCCCCTGGCATCTTGATAAGACCGCGACCCAGGTCGTCGAGGCCACGGGCAAGGTCGCCAATACGCAGGCCGACTTCTTCTTCCTCTTCGTCATCACCAGTTGCGGCGCTGGCCTCCTGATCCTGGTCCTGGGCCCCTTCCTCAAGAAGCTCACCGGCGGCCGCGACGTGTAATCAATCATCCAACAACACCAACCCAACGACACGCGGGGCCGCCAGGCCCCGCGTGTTTTTTCACGGCTCCAATCCAACCCACATGGAGCCCCGTCCCAAGGGTTCAGTCCGCGGCGACCCTTCTGTGCCTCTTGGGTCCGTTGCCATGTACCCATCTGGCCACGTGACTACTTGGCCGTGTGCATTACCGCTGCTTCTCCATCGACGCCACCACCGGCGAATCCACCGACCCCGCGCTCGGACGCACCGCCATCGTCTCCAGTTCCATGTGCAGCGCCTTCCCCCCGCCCCCGCGCGTCCTCAGGAGCAGCGGCACCGTCAGCATCCGCGCCGCCAGCGACATCCCGAACACCGCCGCGTACCCCGCCCACGACGCATCCATCTTCCACAAGACCAGCGCTCCGATCCCGTTCCCCATCACCATCGCCAGCGAGTTCACGAACTGATACTGCGAGACCACGCTCGTCCGCTCATCCTCCTCCGTCGTCTCCAGGAGCATCAAGAAGAGACCAAGCTCGTACGCCGCCCACACCACCCCGCTCGCAAGCTGCGTGATGAACAGGAACGCAAAGTTCTCGCTGATCAGCCAGTTCACGCTGAACGGGATCAGCCCCACCCCGCCGATCACCAGCAGCACACGCGCCCCGCGTTCCTCCGCGAGTTCGCCCAGCCACCGCAGCGCCATCGCCCGCCCCAGGAGCGGCGCCGCCAGCATCAGGCTGTACATCTCAGGCTCGGATGACCACCCCAGCTTCTTGAGCATGAACGGGTTGAAAAACGGCTGGGCCATGTGCGCCGCCACGCTCATTGAGACCAGGTACAGGATCAGCCTCCCATCCTTCCCGTGGATGAGCCGACCCAGCATCTCCTTCACGCCCACCACCCGCGCCGACGGCCGCTCCTCCACGGCTTCCCCCTGCCGCGTCAGATAAAAAGTCGAGATGCACCGCGCGATGAACGCGATCCCGAAGAGAATCGCAAACGCACGCACACCCGTCGACTCGCTCGCCCACGAGGGCCATCCAAGCTCCGCCGCCCACGCCGGCACGTGTTCCGCCCCGCGCAGGATGAACCCGCCCCCCAGAAGCGCGGACAGCACCGCCACTTGCAGCTTGCGGTTCCGACCGCCGAAGTACCTCGCACGGACACGGCCCGGCACCAGCTTCCCGATCCACGTATTCCACGCCGCCCCCCCCGCCAGGAAGGTGAACCAGTACATCGACGCCATCACGAACACGAGCCACCCGGGCCCGATGTGCATGCCCGCCGTCACCGTCAGCGGCAGCAGGGTCAACGCCTGCAACCCCGCCATCAACACCACCCAGCGTTTATACGACCCGACCCACTGCACACCCGCCGCCGACATGAGCTGAAACGCCGCCCCGATCACCAGCGGCAGGGTCGCCACCAATCCCGCCGAGACCTCCCCCATCCCAAGCGCAAGCACATACGCCGGGAAATAGTTCTCCCCCGTTCCGACCATCACGCTGTACGCAATGCCGTCCAGCGTCGAACACCGCAGGTTCCGCCGCAGCCGACTTTCCGTCCGCGCGGAATCCCCCCCGGCAACCGCGTTCACGCTCGCCCCGCCCCTAGCCCGCTCATCCATCTCGACCGCCACGCCACCCTCGCTCGCTGAACGCCGCACCGACTTCATAAAGCCGGACCACCGGCCTCGGAAGACTGATGAATGTAGCCGCGATGCACATCATGCCGTGTTCTCCTCGGCTTGCATTCACCCACAATCGCATGTGGCGACGCGGGCGCTGAGCTGAGATTGCGGTTCATCGCGTTCTCTTGTCAGCGATGGTTCCGACCACCGCCCCGGTGCATCGTGGTTTTACGCCGACATCATCGCATTCAGGTTGCGGGAGTAGCGGGCCCCTCGGCGGATATCGCTTTCCGCTCGTTGGCCTTCCATTCACTGGCTTTGGCGTCGTACCCCTTGCCGGGCTCGGCCGCATTCCACCTGTCGTAAAGGACGCCGATCGCCCGGAGAACCGCCAATCGGCGGTCCCCAGGAGCGTCCGGGGTCGCGTCGAGGCGAGTCAGTTCGTCCATCAGCACCGCCAGGCAGTCGTCGAAGCGTGCAGCGTTCAGAAGGGCGCCCGCGAGGGCAGACCTGGCCGCGACGGTGTGCTGGTGAAACTCGCCGTACACGCCCGCGAAG
>DATGXW010000430.1:0-12936 GCA_035298585.1 Phycisphaerales bacterium | reverse complement strand
ATCTGGTCGGGGCGCAGGCCGGTGAGGGCGACCTTCGCGCCGCTGACCGTGCCGCTGGTCACGTTGGTGTCGTGCAGGACGTACATGATGCCCTGCGTGCCGTCGGTCGTGCCCCAGACCTTGAGGCTCTTGGCCGCCTTGCCCTGCGCGAAGCTCACCGTCGTGTCGCCGTTGAGCAGGCGGAAGTTGTAGTTGGCAAAGTCGATGTTCAGCGACGTCGAGTTGACGAAGCTCGACATCGTCTTCTGGCTGTCGCGCATGGCCTCGGTCAGCAGGTACCCCTGCGTGCCGCCGCCGGTGAGGTTGAAGTTCAGTTCCTCGGTGGCGATGCGCAGGGCGGTCCCGACCTGTCCCATCGCAAAGCCCGACCAGATGACCGTCCGGTACAGGGCTTCATCCTCGGCCTGGGTGTACTGGGCGCGGTAGGAGGGGAGCCCCCAGCCGCTGTTGATCCAGTCGAGCCGCGTCATGCCCCACTCGCCGTTGATCAGCGGGCGGTTGGCGGTATCGCTGGTGATCCAGTACGCCGTGACCGCGGCGTGCTCGACCGCCGCGCGGATCGACGTGTTGGCGTCGGGGTTGTTGATGGGCTCGTCCCCCGCGTTGGTGTAGAAGTGGGGGGCGTAGAGGTCAAAGGTCCGGTCGTTGTACAGCAATCGGGCCTCGGGCCCGCGCGGGTCGAGGGTGATCGTGCTCATCACCAGCAGGCGCTCGGGGTCCTGCTGCTTGATGTACTGGCCGAGCTGCTTCATCCAGATCGAGCGTCGGCGGTACTCGGCCTCGCGGCCGTAGTTGCGGGCGGTGGGGTTTGGGTTCGAAGGATCGGGATTCCCCTCGGCGTTGAGCGTCCACTCGTAGCTGTCCCACTCGTTCATGGGCTCCCAGCCGATCAGCCGGTGCTCGTAGGCCGCAAAGTCGCTCGAATTGAGCCAGCCGATCAGGACGTCGTGGCGGGCCTTGGCGAGCTCGAGCACGCCGTTGGTCTGGAAGAAGTTGTTGATGTTGCTCAGGGGGCCGCCCTTGACGGTCGCCCACGGGAACTCCGTGAGGAAGGCCTCGTCGGCGCTGAAGGTGTCCTGCGTCGAGAAGATGATGTACATGCCCCGCTCGTCGGCCTCGCGCAGGACGTTGAGCATGAACTGGCGCATGTCGAGGTTGAACTGCGGCGCCTGGCCGATCTCGCGCCACTCAACCCACAGGTTGCCCGCGGGGTCAAAGCCGTACTGGGGGGGCTTGGAGACGCCCTCGTAGCTGTTGAGGTGCTCGATGAACACCCGCATCGTGTTGATGCCCTTGGACTGCAGGTAGTCGAAGTAGACGCCCGCGTCTCCCTCGTAGGCCACGCCGTTCTCGCTGAAGTTGACGAACTGGTTGTTCGCGTAGTTCCAGACGTCGCCGGTGTAGAGCGTCCGGGTGTACTTCCACGTCAGGCCCAGGTGGTCGCCCACCATGATGAACTCCTGCGTGTTCTCCTTCACGAGCGTCCTGCCCATCGGGGACGGCACCACCCGCTGGCCGCCGGAAACATCCTGCGCCGTCGATTGCGTCGTGAACGTCGCCACGTTGGAGATCGCGCCCAGGTTCCCCGCCGCGTCGATCGCGCGGACCGCCACACGGTACTGCGTGCTGGGCGTCAGGCCGATCAGGCGCAGCGTCTCGATGCTCCCGGCCAGGCGGGGCACGAACGCGTTGCGGTAGACCGTCGCGTTGGCCCAGTCAGACTCGTTGGCAAGCGAGCCCGTCGTGTAGCGGATCTCGTACCCCACCACGCTGCCGCGGTCGGTCGCCGCGTCGACGCCGCGGGGCGACGTGAACGACAGGTCGGCCGAATAGCCGGTGACGCGCGGGGTCGAGAGGTTGGCGATCGTGACGGGAACCGACGCCGCCGACGGGTCGACGAACATCAGCTCCGCGTAATTGACCGGCCCGCGGATTCCGCCCAGCGTCGCCGCGTAGCTTGAGTGCACACCCGGGATGTAGTCGTCGACGAAGACCGGCAGGTTCCACTTGTTGGTGTCGCGGTTGTCGGTGAGGTTGCGCTGGCCGCCGTCGTTGTCGAAGATGATGTCAAAGTTCATCCCCATCGTCTGGCCGTTGGCCGGCGCGGTCGTGTTCAAGACCGACCAGGGGAAGAAGAACTCGCTCACCCAGCCCGTGTCGACGTCGCTGTTGTTGTTCACCGTTCCCGTGACCTTGGTGAACCACTGGATCTCGGTCGGGATCGTCCCGCCGGGGTTCGTGTCGACCGCCGTTCCGGCCGTCGTCGAACCCTTGATGTACTTGACCAGCTTGAGCATCTTCCCCTGGATCGGGACCACCGTGTACTGGTCCGTCGGGTTCGCCAGGTTCACGCCAAAGCCGCGGTCGGTCGGCTGGAAGTACTCGTCGCGCGAGTTGTTCGCGTCAAAGTAGAACGTCATCGAGTCGTCGGTCTCGAGGTCGTACCGCTGTGCGGCCCCGTCGCTCCCCATCCCGTCGTTCCAGAGCTTGTCGTCCGTCACGTCGACGCCGATGTACAGCCCCGCCGTGCTGTACAGCATCCGGATCACCACCGCGCTGTTGTAGCGGAACGCCTCCGAACGGCGGATCTCGTCCGCCGCCGACCACGCCGACTCGTTCAACACGCCGTCCAGCGTGATCGTCTCGCTCGTCTTGATCGCCGTCCACAGCGGGTTGTCCGTCGTCACCGGATCGGTCGCCATCATCAGACGCGGTTCGAGCTGGTCGAAGAACCCCGCCAGACCGTGTGCACGCTCCGCCAGCCGCGCGGCCGGCCGGCGGTCACGGGTGTCACGACGCGAATTCCCATGTGCAGCGCCAAACCGGGTCGACATGCTTCTCTCCTCAAGGACCCGCGGCGCCTGGCCCGGGTCGTACGCGGTGCTTCCGATGCGTCTTTCACCCGTGTGCGGCGTGTGCACGCTCCTGGGTGACTTTGCGGCCTGTGCACATCCGGCCTCGTGTGCTCTCGTGCATCGCCGCCGGCGTGGCCTGACCCGGTGTTACGCACGGAGGTCCACGGTGTGCCCTTGAAAGGCCCTGCACACCCTCCCCGCACGCGGAGAAGGCGCCCTTGCCTTCGGCACTCTATCTTCGGCCTTTGACAGCCCCCGAGATCGTTCCAGTCATGCTTTTTCCGGACGATCCGGCCGCCAAGTCCACTTCATAGCGACGAGCGCAGCCGACTCCATTGTCGGCCGCACCGGCCCATCCGTCAACGTCCGCCGGTCCGCGCCCGCGGGCTGGGTGACCGTCCAGCCAGCCAAACGTCCGACGCGGGAGACGGAAACACAACGCACACCTCAACAGGAGATCGCACGCACCTCCCCCGGAGATTGCAAAAAAGATGCCCAGGATCGACCGAATGTGGTCAGATGAGCAAGGTCAGACGTTGTTCAACCCCGGGTCGGCACCCTGAGTGGGAACCTCTGGCAGGTGATTTCCGGGTCGTGGGTTCCGTGCCGCCCTCATCAGGCAGGCGTCGCAAGGCCGGCATTACTTGGTCTGCACATCGGCTTCACGGTTCCAGAAGTCCATGGTGTACACCGGCCCATAGAAGACCGGGCCATGACGCACGGTCGCCTCGGCTTCGGTCCGGAGGTTCAGGACCGCCGTCGCCGGGTCTTCCCCGGGCGTGCCGTCGATCACGATGGTGAAATACTGCGTGGGGCCTTCTCTCTTGGGACCTGTCTGGGGCATGAAACCCTGATCCTGCACGATCCACCGCTCATAGACCTGCTCGGAATCGGTCAGATCCAGCCCCGATTGCGCACGCCAGAAGGATGTGTCGATCTCGCCTGCACACGGGTCGGCTTGGCACTGCACCCAGGTCGTGACCTGGCAATCGATCTCCCATCGGCTTTTGCCGTTGGTTTTGTCCGTCAGCGTGTGCCGGAGCCACAGGGCGCCGATGCCAAAGGCGTCACCCTCGGATGTGCACGTGGCGTATGGGTTGAACTTGATCCACATCCCAGACCCGGGCAAGGGCGCCTTGCCGTCGGGAAAGCCCCCGATGTACCCCAGGTCGATGTTGACGTCGCTGTCGGCGTCCGCTGCGGAACCGCCGGTGAACCCGTACGCATCAATAAAGGTCTGGTACGAAAGGCCGCTCCTGCCCGACGGTTGTCCGTTTGGGATCTCCCGGATGTGCGTGAAGATCACCTCGGCGTAGGCGATGGATGAGACCAGTGATGCCGCCGACGCCGATGCACACGCGGCAAACGCCATGACCCCCGCCCCGAGCAAGCCAGCCCTCGACAGTCGCATGCGCCGTCCCCTGTACCCCCGATCATGTGCGGAAACACCCTCCTGCACCGCATGATACTGAGAAAAGCGCCGCCGACGGCTTGAAGCGGATGTCAAGATGCGTAAGTCGTTTCCAAGCCTCTATCTATGTCCTGTATTTTGCCTTGGGCTCTTTCCATCCCACCTGCCGTGGTCGGATATTCAGCCTTCCGCACTGGGAATCTCCATTCGGCGGGTCGTGTGACCGATAACTACAGGATCAGATCGGTTCCGCCACACCCCGCATGACCACCTCCAGCACCATCGCCAAGCCCGTCCCCGCCCAGGCCACCCCCCAGGAGCGTGGTGAGACGCGATCGTGGACAAGGCAGGAGATCATCACGCTGGCTGGCCAGGGAAAACCCTGGGAATTCCTCCCCATCGCGGCACGTGCACTCCAAGTCGCGCCGGATGACGCGTGGATGGTCCTGCTCACGGCGGCGAACCTGGGGTCGGTTGGGTTGGTGACGCTGGGAAGGGAACTGCACAGCAAGTTTCCGCCGGAGGTTCAATCCCATCCAGAGGTGGCCAAGCTGCGCGAGATCCTTGACGGGTTGCCGGGCGATGTGGTCGGCGTGGATGAACGGATCGCCACCGCGCGGGCCAACGTGGAGGCGATGGCCAGGGTTCATCCCGCGGCCGCGGGGGTGCTGTGTGACTCCTTTGAGCGATGGGCCTCGCAGGCCAGCGCGATGGAGCACTACCGGGCGCTGGATGGGAACATCGTCCGTCGACCGGCGGGTGGACGGGGGATTGATCGCTGCCTGAGCCTTTCGGATCAGTTGCAGCAGGCCAAGGCTTTCGTGGCCGACGCGATCAAGCCCTCGGAACTCATCGGGCGTCCTGTGGTAGTTGAGGGGATCTCCCCGCCCTGGATCTTTCGAGCCTTGTTCGAGGCGACTTCGCGATCGTTCAACGGGTATCGCCGCCGGCTGATCCTGCTGCAGGCCGATCCGCTCGAGATGCTCGACGGCCTGTCGATGGCCGACCTTCGGGACGCGCTGCGGGATGAGCGTGTGACGATCTTCGTCGGCCCGGGCGCGGCCAAGCTCCTGGCCGAGTCGATGATGTCCCGGCTGGAGACGTCGCTGGTGGGCCAGTACATACCCGTCCTGGCGACCAAGACCCTCGTCGCGCCCGCCGCGCAGAGTGTGCTCGCCGCGATGGAAGCCCAGCAGCGCCGCGAGCACGCCGAGCTTGCCCAGCGCGTCGCCGAGATCTACGCCGGGCGCGATCGCGCCTGGTGGAAGGCCCGCTACGACTCGGGCGAGCCGCTCAGGGTGCTGATACCGACCTCCAGGTTCTCCACCTTCATCCGCTTTGCCAGCCGCGACCTTGCCGACGCGTACACGCAGGCCGGGCACCAGGCCCGGCTGCTCATGGAGCGCGATGAGTTCTCGTCGATCTCCTCGGTGGGATACCTGCGTGAAATCGCGGAGTTTCAGCCCGATCTGGTGGTGCTGATCAACTACCCCCGCGCCACCATGTGCAGCAACTTCCCGGTCAACGTCCCGTTTGTGTGCTGGGTGCAGGACGCGATGCCGCACCTGTTTGATGCCAAGCTCGGTGCTGCACACGGGCCGCTTGATTTTCTCGCGGGTGTTCGCCTGGTCGAGTTGACGGGCAAGTTCGGGTACCCGGCGGAGCGTTCGCTCCCGATGCCGATCGTCGTCAGCAAGTCCAAGTTCGAAGCGCCGGTTTCGATGGTCCGCCGCGAGCAGGTTGAGATCGTCTTTGCGACCAACCACGGCGAGACGCCGGATCAGATGCACACGCGGCTGCTGCGCGAAGGCTCGCAGGATGCGGCGACGCAGCGGATTCTTTCAGCACTGCGGCCGGTGGCTGAGCGGATCTCCGCGGACATCCTGTCCGGCGGGCAGAAGTCGCTGATCCGTTCGAGCATCGAGCGCGTCGTGCGCGAGGTCGCCGGCGGGAACGCCGAGCAGCGTGCGATCTCGATGCTGACGCACGCGTACGTGATCCCGATGGCTGATCGAATGCTCCGCCACCAGACCGCGCAATGGGCGGCGTCGATCGCCGCCAGAAGAGGCTGGAGCTTCAAGCTGTGCGGCAAGAACTGGGAGAGTCATCCCACGCTGGGTTCGTTTGCGGGCCTTCCGATCGATCACGATCTGGAGCTGCGCGACTCCTACAACCGTGCGACGGTCCACCTGCACGCCTCGTACCACGGGGCCATGCACCAGCGCGTCTTTGAGGCCGCGCTCGCCGGCGGGCTGCCCCTGTGCCGGCTGGTGTGGCCGACCATCTCCCCATTGATCCCGCGTGCGCTGCGGCTGCTGCGTGAGCGCCTGGGTTCTGGGCTGGCAAGCGCCGCCGCACGCGTCGAAGGGTCGACGCTGTACATGGCGATCAAGGACCATCCCGAGCTGTGTGCATTCGTCGACGCCATCGAACGCCACCGCATGCCCGAGCTTGTCGGCTGGCGCCGCCAGGATCTGCTCGCCATGCCGCGCGAGGCCCCGGTCATCGACGATACCGACCCGGCTGGGCACGAACTGGTCGAACCGTTGATGCAGGTCCAGTTCCGCGATGAATCCGAGCTTGAGCGCCAGATCGAGCGTGCGGGGCTCGATCCGGCGTGGCGGCGGGAGCGGATCGAAGCGATCGCGCGGGTGGTCCGTGCCAACTTCACGCATGAAATCCTGGCCCGCAAGCTCATCGGTTTCATCGCGGGCTCGCTGGGGTAGATCCCCGGCGAGGTGCGTGCTGAATCCCCGTTCCTTTGGTTCCAAGTCCAGGTCCTGTAGAGCGATACACTAAGCCCCGGCATGAAGTGCGACCGCTGCGACAACGAGGCGACCGTCCAGGAGATCACCATCCGCCATGGTGTCCGGGTCGAGACGCACCTGTGCGAGCAGTGTGCACGTCAGGCGGGCCTGGGGCCCACGCCCACCGCCCCGCCCCCGCTCCATGAGATCCTGCAGAAGTACATCCAGGCGACAGGGATGGGCCACGCGACGGTCGTGGCCGCCAAGACCCGGGCCAACTGCCCCTCCTGCAAGCTCACATGGGAGGAGTTCCGCCAGGCCGACCGGCTCGGATGCCCCGATTGCTACACCGCCTTTGAAGCCCAGCTCGGTCCGCTGCTTGAGCGTGCACACGAGGGGGGGATCAAGCACTGCGGCAAGACGCCCGCACGCGCCTGCGCCGCGCCCGCCCGGCCCGAGCGAGCCAGCCCGCAGAACGAAGCGCTCGAACGCATGGCCCGGGTGACAAGCCTCCGCAAGCAGCTCGAACAGGCGGTGGCGAGCGAGCAGTATGAGCGTGCCGCGGCGATTCGAGACCAGATCCGCCAGCTCTCCGCCGGGGATGGACCGACACCATCGGTGTGAGTTTCAGAGATTGATGACGCGATGACAGGCATCCCTCCCAGTCTTTCGTTTGAGTCCCGGACCGAGTGGCTGCGCGGCGAAGGACGTGCATCCGACGTGGTCATGTCCTCGCGCGTGCGCCTTGCCCGGAACATCAACGGGTGCCCCTTCCCACACCGCGGCACGCGTGTCCACCGGCAGGCGAGTCTCCAGCTCTGCCGCCGGGCCATCCTGGGGGCCGGGCTCTCGCCGATGCTGCTGTGGGTCGACCTGCACGAGGCCTCGCCGCTGGAGCGGATGCTGCTGGTCGAGCGGCATCTGATATCAAAGCACCATTCCAAGTCGCGCCCGAGCGCCGGGGCGGCGTCGACCGCGCCCGAAGATCCGCGCGGCGTCGCGATCACGCTCCCCGACGAGCGCGTCTCGATCATGGTCAACGAAGAGGACCACCTGCGCCTCCAGGTGATCCGCACCGGGCTTGCGCTGAGTGAATGCTGGCAGGAGATCGACGCGGTTGACACGCGGCTCGAATCGGTGCTTCCCTACGCGTATTCCTCTCGCTTCGGGTACCTGACGGCGTGCCCGACCAACGTCGGGACGGGCCTGAGGATGTCGGTCATGCTGCACCTTCCCGGGCTGCGGCTCAACGGCGACATCGAGCGCGTCAAGCGTGCGGCGACCGACATGAACCTGGCGGTCCGCGGCTTCTACGGCGAGGGCTCCGACGCCGCGGGCGATTTTTACCAGATCTCCAACCAGACCACGCTGGGCCGATCGGAGCGGCAGGTTCTTGAGGAACTCGAAGTCCAGATCATCCCGAAGGTCGTCGAGTACGAGCGCATGGCCCGGCGGAGCTTCGCGACCAAGAGGCTCGCCGCCGTCGAGGATCAGATCTACCGCGCGTACGGAATCCTGACCAACGCACGCCTGGTCTCGACCGAGGAGGCGATGCAGTTGCTCAGCCACCTGCGGCTTGGGGTGGTTCTCGGGTTGATCAAGAACGTGGACCAGGCGGTGGTGAATCACCTGATGCTCCTCACGCAGCCTGCACACCTCCAGCGTGTGCTTGGCCGCGAGATGGACCAGGATGCACGGCGTTCAGCGCGTGCGGAGCTGCTGCGGGCCCGGCTCCTGGCCCGGCCCTGATCGGCGGGGTGAAGCGAGCGTGTTATCGGCGTGCGGCTGGTCCGCTCCGGTGTTACAAGATCATTTTGTCCCCAAGCTCGTGAGTGTTCGGGCTCGTTTCGATGGCGGGCGAAAGTACCGCGCGACATGAACCGATGTTGACGTGTGCGTGGCCGGGGGTGTGATAGCCCGGCACAGACGCACACGATCAGAATTGTCGGGAGAAAGCATGTCAACCGCCACCGAGCAACGCCAGCAAGTCGTGTCCGCGGCGATCCGCGAGATCAGCCATATCGCCACGCTGCCGGAAATCACGCTGAAGATCGTGGAGCTCGTCGAGGATCCAAAGTCGACGGCCCAGGATCTGCACAAGGTGATATCCAACGATCCGGCCCTGTGCAGCCGGATCCTGAAGGTCGTCAACAGCTCCTTCTACGGCCTGCCCGGCCAGATCGCCTCGATCAACCGCGCGATCGTCATGCTGGGGCTGAACGCGGTGAAGAACATCGCGATCGCCGCCAGCCTCGCCAAGCTCTTCCGGGGCGGCGAGCTCACCTCGCAGTTCTCGGCCAAGGACCTCTGGACGCACTCGACGCTCACGGCGGCGGCGGCCAAGATCACCGCCGACTCGCTCAAGCTGGGCATCTCCGACGAGGCGTTCCTGGCGGGTCTGATGCACGACATCGGCCTCATGGTCGAGATGCAGTACGACCGCTCCCGCCTGATCGACGTGATGGAAAAGGTCACGCTCGATTCGAACGGCGCGCCGACCTGCGACCTCCTGGCGATCGAGACCGAGGTCTTCGGCGCCAACCACCAGGACTTCGGCGCCGGGCTGTGCGAGAAGTGGAAGTTCCCCAAGAGCTTTGCGACCGTCACCGGCTATCACCACCGTCCCCTCGAACTCCCCGCCGATCAGCGCAAGCTCACCTCGATCGTCTACATCGCCGACCGCCTCGCCGCGGGGATCGGCCAGGGCTTCCGCCTTGATCTTCCCAGCCTCGATGTCGATCCGGCCGTGCGCGAAGAGCTCAAGCTCTCGGCCGAGAAGCTCGAGGAGATCCGCAAGAACTTCACCGAGAACTGCAAGACGGTGACCGACCTGCTGTCGTGAGATGCGCAGGAATTGCCTCGTATGAACCACAGTGGTGTTTACCCGGGGTGCCTCTTCTGACTTGACAGCCTTGTTCGCGCTCGTCATGCTCAGCGACCGACGGGGCCTGTAAGCCCTCCGAAAGACCGAATTCTCCCCGGCACATTCGTGCCGCAGTCCCAATCTCTCTCTTTCTCCCTCCGGGCGGCTGCGTTTTACGACGCGGCCGCCTTTGTTTTTGGGTTGGAGCCGAGCGCGGGTGGCTTGCCCGGTTCGAGTCAAAAACGCGACCCGCCCGTAGGAGGACGGGCGGGTCGCGCTTCAGAGATGCAACTCGTGTGCATGTGTTCCGTGAACGTCGCTCGTCCGCGGCCAGGGTGAGGCCGCCGCGGGCCGGCAGATCGGTGACTGCACACCGTGCGGAGTTGGGGGCCGGGGCGCACCATCAAGCCGTCGCGAAGGAGAAAAAAGAACCCGGCCGCAGTCGCGGCCGGGTTCGGGGATCGGATCGGGAATGAGGAGATGGATCAGCGGCGGCGGCGGCCGATGGCCAGGACGCCCATGCCCAGGACCGCGGCGGCGCCGGGGGTGGGGACCGAGCGGAAGGAGGCATCGTCCCAGGCGACGCTGGTGTCGGCCTGCACACCGGTGTGGTAGAAGCTCTGCACCGCGAGGACGATCGCAGCACGTGCAGCGCCGGCGGGGGCCACGGACTCGAACGCGAAGCGCTGGTAGTCGCTGGTCATGTCGGCGTAGATCTCAACGTTGGTGCGCGCGAGTTCAGCGCCGGAGGCGTCCTGCCACTCGACCCGGAACTCCGCGCCGTCGAGAATGACGGGATTGGCGCGAGCCCAGACCGCAAGCTCGAAGGCCTGGCCGGGGGTGATGCCGCTGGAGACGATCTGAACGTGGCCGGTGAACGCGTTGAAGCCGTCGGTCACGCCGGCGACGCCGCGGATCGTGGTGACCAGCGCGTTGTCGCCGCCGTGGGGCGTCGCGCCGGTGTCGTTGAAGGCCTGGAGGAACGTGCCGGCGGGGCCGCCGAAGAAGCCGTTCCAATTGGAGGGGTCTGAGAAGTCAAAGCCCAGGGGAGACTCAAAGCCCGCGTTGTTGAGCAGGTTGGGGCCGTACTCGGCCTGTGCAGCGCCTGCGAGGAGCGAAAGGGTTGCGACCGCGAGCAGTGAACGGTTCATGGTCTCTCTCCGAATGATCCTGTGGATGCCAAGGAAAACACCTGGATGGTGGTGATGTAAACGCTCCCGAAGGGGAGTACACGCGGTTCGCGTGAAACTGGGGTGCTGTTTCTCAATCGTTACAGAAACTTCCACCTGGCATGGTTATCGGGCGGTGGGTGGGGATCCACGTCTTGAAACGGGCCCCGGTACCATGCCGCGCGGGGTCATGGCGGGAGGGGCGTGTGCACATCCCGCAGGACCGGTCTGATCACCCAATGGCGGTGGAGCGAACATGGCGTCGAGTGCATCGGTTGGCGGCAAGCGTGCGGTCCTGATCGCTTCGGGTGACCAGAGGCGGAGCGCGAACGTGGTGTGCTGGCCCGCGCAGAAGGCGCTGGAGGACGATGCACACCGGGCCTTTGCGAAGCTCGGCTGGGAGCTTGTGCGGGGGAGCCCGGAGAAGCAGAGCGAGCTTGAACCGCACGGCTTTGTGAATTCACAGGCCTACGGGCGGGAGGTCTTTTCAAAGATCGACCGCGATGCGCCGCTGGTGGTCGCCGAGGCGGTGTGGCAGTACTCGCAGCATGTGCTTGCCGGCCTGTGCAATCACCGCGGGCCGATCCTGCTGCTGGCCAACTGGTCGGGGCAGTGGCCGGGTCTTGTGGGTGTGCTCAACCTGCGCGGCTCCTTGACCAAAGCGGGGGTGAAGCACAGCCTTTTGTGGGGAGAGGACTTTGCGGCGGCGGGGTTTGAAGCCAAGCTGCGCGAGTGGTGCGAGACGGGGGAGATCCGCCATGACCTGGCGCACGTGCGGCCGCTTGAGTCGGTCTCGATGGCGTCATCGTCGCGGCGGGAGGGTGAGCGTCTGGCGGCGGAGCTGCGTGCACGTCCGGCGATCATGGGGATCTTTGATGAGGGGTGCATGGGGATGTACAACGCGATCATCCCCGACCGGCTGCTGCACACGTGCAATGTGTTCAAGGAGCGGCAGAGCCAATCGGGCCTTCTCGCCTCGATGCGGCAGGTGAGCGACCAGGAAGCGGACGCCGCGCGGCGGTGGTGCGAAGCGCGGGGGATGAAGTTCAACATCGGGCGCGACGAGGCGACGGAGTTGACCGATCGGCAGGTGCGAGAGCAGTTCAAGATGTACATCGCGGTGGTCCGGCTCGCGGACCGTTGGGGCATGGACTGCGTGGGGATCCAGTATCAGCTCGGATTGACGGACATGTGTCCGGCGAGCGATGTGGTGGAGGGGCTGCTCAACTGCTCGGAGCGCCCGCCGGTGGTCGCGGTCGATGGTCCGAACCAGGGCACGACGCTGTTTGACGGGCGGCCGGTGACGCACTTCAACGAGGTGGACGAGTGTGCAGGGCTGGACGGGCTTTTGACCGAGCGGGTGTGGCGAGCGATGGGGCTTGCGACCGACAACACGCTGCACGACCTGCGGTGGTCGGACAAGGATCGTTCGGGCACGACGCAGGAAGAGGTGTGGGTGCTGGAGATTTCCGGCGCGGTGCCCCCTTCGCACCTGGTGGGCGGGTACGCCGGCGCGGTGAGCGAGCGTCAGCCGCCGATGTACTTTGCACAGGGGGGCGGGGGCATCAAGGGTGTGTCCAGGCCGGGCGAGGTGGTGTGGTCGCGGATCTTCGTCAAGCCCGATGAGGCGGGGATCGAGAGACTGCACATGGATATCGGGTTGTGCGAGGCGATCGCGCTGCCTGACTCTGAAACGCGGCGGCGGTGGGAATCGACGACGCCGCAGTGGCCGATCATGCACGCGGTGATGCGGGGCGTGTCGCGCGATCAGATGATGGCGCGGCACCAGTCGAACCACATCCAGGTGGTGTATGCGAGGGATCATGACTCGGCCGTGCGCGGGCTTGAGATCAAGGCCTCGATGGCGGCGGCGCTTGGGATGCGGGTGTGC
>DATGXW010000429.1:0-22630 GCA_035298585.1 Phycisphaerales bacterium | reverse complement strand
AGACGTCGGTGGAAGCACACTGGGCCATGTCGGCGATCGCCTGGATGTCGGTGATGGAGGGCGTCTGGCCCGCGCGGCTGACCTGGGTTCCCACGAGGACCGCGACGCCGCTGCTCCGGACCAGCGGCAGAAGCTGCTGGGCCTCGGCAAGGAGCGAACTGACAAACTGCGGCCCGGGCGTGAGCTTGGCGACGAACTCGGCGATCGCCTCTCGACCTCGCGTGAGTTCATCGGCGATCTCGGCCTCTTCGCGGTCGGCGAGCTGCAGCGAGACCACCTGCCCGATGAGTTCGCACGCCGCTCGGACGTCATAGCCCACGCGCCGCGGGGCGTAATGGTGGCACGCGACCAGCCCCCACAGCTTGCCTTCCTTGAGCAGGGAGATGGACATGGACGCGCCGACACCCATGTTCTTCAGGTACTCAAGATGAACCGGCGAGACGCTGCGGAGGACGCAGTGGCTCATGTCCAGCGGCGTCCGCGTCCCCGGAAGCGAGGCCGCGGGGTGGATGGCGACCGCCCCGTACTCGCGATCGGCGATGAACCTCAGCCAGTTGCGCGTGTACAGCTCGCGGGCCTGCCGGGGAATGTCGGCGGCGGGGTAGTGCAACCCAAGGAACGGCTCGAGTTCGCCGCGGCGCTCCTCGGCAATGACCTCTCCGTGCCAGTCGGCGTCGAAGCGGTAGACCATCACGCGGTCAAAGCCCGTGATCTCGCGGACGTGCCGCGCAAGACGCGTCGAGATCTCGATCACACCGTGCGTCTGCCGCAGATCGACCATCGCGGTCTGGAGCAGGCGGTACAGGGCCGACGCGTTGGACTGCTCATCCTCCAGCAGCGGTTCGAGCTCGAGCGCGATGTACCGGTCGAGCCGATGCGCCACCGCGTTGAACACCGTATCGCACGCGGCTCCCCTGGCGGAGTGGATATACACCGGGTGTGCATGCAGCGACTCGAGCGTCGCTCGCCGCCTGACCTCGCCCGCATCATCCTCCCGCAGGATGCGGTCGAGCGTCGAACCCACCAGCTCGTGCGCTTCCACACCGACCAGTTCGCCCGCATTCTTGCTTGCGAGCAATATGCGTGGCATCGCATCGCCGGTTGCCGGTTCGAGCAGCACAAAGCAACCGTGCGGTTGAATCATGCCCGGGATATGGATCGGCTCGCGGTCACACGACGACAGATCCACGCTTGTTGCGGGCACAACTTGAGGCATGTTCGAGCGTAGCCCGGCGTGGATTCTCACATGTCTGCAACATCGCCAGATTAGCGAACGCTTAGATCGAGTTCACGCGTGATTCACTTGCTTTCTGGGTCCTGCTTTGTTCATGCCGACGCGAAGCGCCCGCGCTGCACTTCTAGGTGAAAACCCCCGGGTACACTGCGGGACCAGCGCTTGAGCGCAGACCTGTCCGGCCCGTTCGACCGCGACCTCGAACTTTACGGAGCTTGCCGTGCGTGCACTGATCTCGACCATTCTCGCGACACTGACTTTCCTTTTACCGGCATGCGTCCCCGCGCAGGAACGAGTCGCGGCAGAGTCCCCTGCCCAAGTCAGGATCCTCAGTTGGAACATCTGGCACGGGGGGCGCGAAGATGGGCTCGAAGCCGGACCCCGCAAGGTCATTGATGTGATTCGGGAGGCGGACGCCGACATCGTTGCGATGCAGGAGACGTACGGATCCGGGGAAGCGATCGCGGACGCGCTTGGCTTTCAACTGCACGCACGCGGCACCAATGTCTCTTTGCACAGCAGGTATCCGATCGTGGAGGACATCTCCGTCTTTGAACCCTTCAAGTGCGTCGGCGGATTGATCGAGGTGCCCGAAGGTTCGGGTGTCCGGCAGATCGCGGTCTATTCGCTTTGGCTGCCCTACGACAAGGAGATCTGGGAAGTCGGAACGCGCCCCACTGGCGATCGCGACGCGATGCTGGCGGCGTGTGCATCCTCCGCACACGATCTCGAACTCATCCGCGACGCAATCCGCACACGACTGGGAGATGCCAGGTACGCCGACGTTCCGGTCATTCTTGCGGGCGACTTCAATTCGATGTCGCACATGGATTACACGGAGGCGGCGCGTGAACAGTACCGTGATGTCATCGAATGGCCGACCAGCCGCGTTCTGACCGACGCGGGCTACCGCGATGTGTACCGCCAACTGCATCCTCGCGTTGATCGCATGACCGATCGAACTTGGACGCCCCGCTTTCCAGCGCAGGAGCAGGACCGGATCGACTTTGTCTATGTTCGGGGGGATGTGACGCCCCTGGCGGCCAGAGTGATCGATGTGCACAGGGACGGCTTTCCGTCGGACCATGCCGCCTTGCTCGCCACGATATCGCTCACACCGGAGCAACCGATCGATGAGCTGCGGGTCGTGTCGTACAACATCAGGCACGGCCGCGGGATGGACGACCAGGTGGACCTTACGCGCACCGCGTCGGTGCTGCGTTCGCTGGCGCCGGATGTCATCGGGCTCCAGGAGGTTGATCTCAACGTTCAGCGCAGCGGCCGCTTGAACGAGCCCCGCGAGCTGGCTGAGCTTATGGCGGAAGGAGGCGCGGCCCCCTTCCACGCGGCCTTTGGCGCGTTCATGCCCCTGCAGGGTGGCCATTACGGCATGGCAATCCTCAGCCGCTACCCCATCGTGCGTGCCTGGCCGATCGAGCTCCCGGTCGGGAATGAACCGCGTGTGGCGCTGGCGGCACGCATCCTGCCCCCCGGCCGGGCGCCGATCACCATCATAAATGTTCACCTTGACTGGGTAGACGATGATGCATTTCGATATGCACAGGCTCGCGTTGTCGCCCAGGCTCTCCAGAACCTCGACACGCCCTACATCCTGCTCGGCGACTTCAACGATCAGAAGGGTTCACGGACCTTGGATCTCTTCAGTTCAACATTGATGGAGATCGGCAAGGTTGATGACAACGGTCGTCCGGCGGGCGGCGCTGATCGGTTCACCTTCTCATCAACCAGGCCCGAGGTCGAGATCGACTTCGTCATGGCGGGCCCACGTGCATGCTGGGAGCGTGCTGACACCTCGGGCTACCCGCTGGTGTACGTTCGGAACCTCCCGGTCCCGATCAACACGTGCCGAGTTGTGGAAGAACCCCAGGCATCGGATCATCGACCCGTCGTCGCCCGCATTGCACTCCCGGATTGTTTGCAACAATCAAACTGAGTCTTCATTCTCTCGGGCCCGGCGAGATCGGAGAGGGGCGGACGGCATCCACCAGATGCACGAACGCACCGCGTGATGCGGCGCGTTCGTGATATTCGTGCAGCGAACGGTCTGGAAGAGCCTCAAGGCGCGTTACAGCAACCTGCGCCGGCGGCGAAGGCACACGGCGCTCAACGTGGCGAGCGGCAGAGCCGCCGATGGCGAGGGCACTCGCAACTCAAACGAAGTGATCGAGTTGACCGTCGTCGTCGTTCCCTGCGACGAGTGATGAATCGTCCCCAGAAAGACGCTCGGCGCGAGCAGCGCGATGTTGGAATCAAGCTCCGTCCCCGTCAGGGCGGGATCGATGTTCGAGGGCAGCAGGCCGGGATTATCCTGCAACATCGATTCGGCATTCCCACCCAGATAACTGTCGAGTCCATCCCAGCTGAAGCTCGGCTGAATCGGCAGGAATGCCAGGTAGAGCGTGCTGATGGCGATGCCGTTGATCGTGCCCGACGCCGGACCCGCGTAGATCTGCGCTGTCAGCCCGTCGGGCACTTGCGAGCCCGGCTCGGCCTGCTGGATGTTGTTCACGTCAACGTAGCCACCCGCGGCCGTCGTGACCGACTCTCCACCCTGGAGAGAAATGCTCAACTGGATCACAGAACCAAAGTACGAGGAACGGAATCCCTGCTGAAGAGGGCCCGTGTTGCCGTTGAAATACACCGTGTGCGGCGACACGCTGTTCTCGTACGAAGCGACACCCGTGAACTGCCTGGTCTTGCCTCCGACATTCGTGCTCCCGGCGAAGTCGTACGTGGTCACCGATGCACACACGACCGGAGCGATCAGGGCCAGGGTCGCGGACGCGACCGCACGAGTGAGCGATTCTGAGTTCATCGATTCCTCCTATTGATTGCTTGCTGGGGACTGGACAGCGGACGTGCGGAATTATGAACTCGGGAGCTCGAAGCCACCAGCGGGGATTACCCGATTACTTCCGGGAATCATGCCGGGGAATCCCCGGCAGTTGCTTAAAGAAGGCCGGAATCAATGGCCAAGCGAACCAGATCAGTTCGATCCTTGAGATTCAGCTTCTTCATCAGGCGAGCGCGGTACGACTCCACGGTCTTGACGCTCAAACCAACCTGGTCGGCGATCTGCTGGTTGGTGTGGCCGCGTGCGACGTTGCGGAGCACCTCAAGTTCGCGTTCGCTCAACGAATCAATCGGACGCTGCTTTACACCCCCGGGCCTCGGCCCCAATATCGAGCCCAGGCTCGTCGAGTCAGGAGAGTCGATGAAGACGCGACCGCGAGACACCGACCGGATGGCCGCGATCAGCTCGGTGTCCGCCGCGCTTTTGCTTACGAACCCCGAGGCGCCCATCGCAACCGCGCTTCGCACAAAGGCGGGATCATCGTGCATGGTCACGATGAGGATCCTGGAAGCCGGCGCCGCCGTCCGCAGCCGGTCGACGGAAGCTATGCCGGAGGGACCCGGCATGGAGAGGTCCAGGGTGATGACATCCGGGTGAACACCCGCCGCGACGCTTATCGCTTCCTGGAGCGTCGCCGCTTCCCCAACGACGCACATGTCGATCTGCGACTCGATCATCAATCGCAGGCCCTTGCGAACCACGGCGTGGTCATCGACGATCAGCACGGATGTACTACTCACGCCCGATAACCTCCGCAGGAAGCTTACCCACCACCTTCATCCCACCATCCTTCATCGGCTCGATCGCGAACGTTCCGCCGAGCAGTTCAACCCGCTGCCGCATACCCCGCAGACCCATTCCAAGGGATGCGGCCTTGAGTTCGGGCCGTGGCTCGAGCCCGTGACCGTCGTCCGAGACATGAATGGTGAGCAGACCCGCCTGCCACTCAACGCAGACTTGAACGTGCCCAGCCCGTCCATGCCTCACGGCGTTCACGGTGGCCTCCTGGACCACGCGGAAGACGCAAAGCTCGATGTCCGATTGAAACCGCTGGTCATGGAGGCGGCAGTCGACCTGCACATCGACGCTCCCCGAGGCATTCCACTCCTCCGCAAGCCTGGAGATCGCAACCGCAAGCCCGAACTCCTCCAGCACGACCGGAGATAGCCCGCATGCGAGTCGTCGCGTCGCACCGATGGCAGACGACGCGAGCTCTTGGATCGTCCGCATGCGCTCGTGCATCACTTCGATGCTCCCGGACTGCTCGCCCGCCTTGGCTGTCAGGAGGATGGCGGTCTGGATCTGCCCGAGTTCGTCGTGCAGTTCATGGGCAAGACGCGTCCGCTCGCCCTCCACGCTCGCCGTCAGCTCCCGCAGCAACTCGCCCCGCTCCTGCGCGAGTCGGCGGACGGGGCGCACGACCAGCATCCAGACGCCCGGGCAGAGAATCGCGACAAGAAGACAGGCATCCACCAGCAGCCCGACGACAGGATGTGTGCCGGAGTTCGTGACCAAGGGCAGGGCGAGCATCACCGCTGCCTCGACGATGAAGATCATCGCCATGATCGCAACGAACATGAAAAGCGGCGAGGGTTCCATGGCCGGCCCAGGCCGATGTGGGTCAAGATCTTGCTGAACGTCCACGGTCTACTTTACGCTCAAACTCGAACTTGAGGTCAATCATGGGGTCCATTGAGCAATGAGCACGCAAGGCACGCAGCGCAGAAGCGGCCAATCGGTTTCACTTCGAGTTCAGAAAGTGGCGGCGCGGGCGATGCAGTGGCAAGGAGCATGGATCCGAACCCGTTTGCATTCAGCCCTGCTTCTTCTTAAAATTCTCGGCGTATCCTGCACACAAGCCAAGCATGGCCTTGCCTTCCGGGCGGCGACCGGTGGTTCAATCCCTGGTCGACCGACTTCCGTCAAAGGGCCCGGCGCCGGGTGGTGTCGGGCTTTGTTTTTGGATGTTGAATTCGAGGATGAACATGTTCAAGCACCGGACCCGTCGCGAGTTTCTGAACGACACCACGGTCTTCACGGCGGCCGCAGCGCTCCTGGGCACGCGCGGCATCGCCGGCGTCCACCTGGGCGGGAGTGACGAGATCCGGGTTGCGCTGGTCGGGTGCGGTTCTCGCGGCGCCGGCGCGGCCGTGGATGCGCTTTCGGTGAAGCGCGGACCTGTCCGGCTCGTCGCCATGACCGACGTCTTCGAAGACCGCATGAACCAGACCCACGAGGCGGTCACCGCCGCGCTCAACGAGTCGCCGAACGCGGCGCTCCGCGCCGGGCTTGACGTTCCACCCGATCGCCGCTTCATCGGGTTTGATGGCTACCGGCACGCGATGGACTGCCTGCGGCCCGGCGACGTCGTCATCCTGGCCACGCCGCCGGCGTTCCGCTGGGTTCACTTCAAGTACGCGATCGAGAAGGGCCTCAACATCTTCATGGAGAAGCCCGTGTGCGTCGACGGCCCCAGCAGCCGCCGCATGTTCGAACTCGCCGAGCTTTCCAGCCAGAAGAACCTCCGGGTCGGCGTCGGGCTCATGAGCCGTCACAACCGCGGCATGCAGGAACTGCACAAGCGAGTCCAGGACGGTGAGATCGGCGAGATCATCTCGCAGCACGGCTACCGCATGCAGGGTGCGATCGCCAGCTTCCGATCACCCCCCAAGCCCGACGGCATGACGGATCTTGAATACCAGCTCCGCCGATTCCACAGCTTCCTGTGGGCCAGCGGCGGCGGATTCAATGACTTCTTCATCCACCACATCGACCACCTCTGCTGGATGAAGAACGCCTACCCCGTCAAGGCGATGGCGGTCGGCGGACGTCACTACCGGACACGCGGCGGCGTGACGTACGTCGACCAGAACTTCGACTCCTACGGCGTCGAATATACCTACGCCGACGGCACCAAGTTCATGTTTGACGGCAGGAACATCGAAGGCTGCCAGGAAAAGTTCCAGAGCTACATGTACGGCACCAAGGCCTCCGCGATCGTCGCCGCCTACAGCGACTGCGGGCTTCCATCGAGCATCCACAGCCGCCGCGACCTGAGCAAGGAGAGCGCGGTGTGGACGTCCAAGGTCGCCCCCGACGAAACCAACCCCTACCAGAACGAGTGGAACGATCTGATCGATGCGATCCGCGACGGCAAGCCCTACAATGAAGCCAAGCACGGCATCGAAGCCAGCGTTGTGTGCAACATGGGCCGCATGGCCGCGCACACCGGCCGTGAAGTCTCCTATCAGGAAATGATCAACTGCCAGCACGAGTTCGCCCCCACCGTCGCCGAACTGACCAAGGATTCCCCCGCCCCACTGATGCCCGACGCCGATGGACGCTACCCCGTCCCGCAGCCCGGCATCCTGACCGACCGCGAATATTGATCCACCGCGGAACGCCTGAACACCGTTCACGAAGGGCCCCTGCTTGTACACCAAGCAGGGGCCCTTTCTCTTTGTCCAGCCTTCATCCGCCTTGCTGCACGTGCGCCTGCTTGCCGCCGCTGTCATCGGGCGCGTGGTGTGCTGCGAGGAAGAGTTGACCATCTCAGCTCGCGTGAGCCCGTTTTCATGTGCTTTTTGTGCACGGTGACGCCCCGAGTGATCCTCTCATCCGTTGGCATGCTTTGAGTCATCCCACTCCCTCTCGGGGCGGACATATCACAGGACCCTGCGGCGTGAACACACCGCGCCGGCAGTCCTGCATGCTCAGGTCCACAGTCCCAGGGAACCACTCGATCAACGGCAAGGAGACGATTCATGCGGTCTATCCGAGTTCTTCAACTTGTGTCCGGGTCCGTGCTCACGCTCAGCGCGGCGGCGACCGTGTTCGCTCAGCAGGAACAGCCCGCCACCCGTGCAGCTCAGCCTGTCCGATCCACGGCCCAGCCGCTGGATCGCACCAGCACCGAAGCCCAGTTGCTCCGGCGGCTGGAAGGCATCTGGAATGTTCAGATCGCGATCAACCCCACCCTCTTCCAGAAGCAGGTCCAAGACGACGCCAAGGGGGGTACGCCCGGCACGGCGTGGAACGATGGAACACGTCCGGGTTCGGACACCCGGCCCCGTCCAAACTCCGGCCCCGGCACGGATGGTTCCAATCCCAACCAGCCGCGCCAGGTCAATCCAACCGACCGCACCAATCCTGACCAGCGCGATGACGGCATTCGCGATCGCAGCGCGGATGCCAATTCGAATCAGAACCGCGATCTCGCCCAGCCTCCACGGCCAAGCGAAATCTCTCCCGAGAGTCGCGGGACGCCCGATGCCGGTCAGCCTGGAAACCGTGCGGATAACCAGGACGCATCTCGCAACCAGCCGACAGGCCAGCAGGGCCGGACGGAGATGAGCAACATCCCCAACGCCGTCACGATCAGCGGTGTGGCCGAGACCAAGCTCATTCTCGGCGGCCAGATTCTGCAGCAGACCGTGCTTGTCGAGAACATGGGTCAGGCGATGGCCAAGCCCAGCGTCCAGCCGGGCAATCGCCCGGGCTCCGGTGCACAACCGATCGATCCCAACAGTTCTGAGCACGACGCAACCAACCCCGGCCAGCCCGCGCCCAACGATGAGAATCGGTCCCGCGTGCCCGGGGCGGAACACCGTGATGCCACGATGCAGCCTGCCCTGGGTGAGCGGGGATTCACCGGTGTCTCCTTCATCGCGTTCGATGAAAACTCGCGGACCTATTCCATCGCCTTCATGGACAGCATGCATGGCGAGATCCGTTACGACACGGGCACGTTTGATGCGGCGTCCAACCGAATCGTCTTCGATGGACGCGACCCCGGGACAGGCGGCGGCATGAATCGTCCCTCCAGCGCCTCGCCCCCCTCGACCCCCGCCACCGGCACTCCGCGGGCCGATACGAGGCAGACCGCTTCCGGCCACGACAACGTCCGCGTTGTGCTCGAACTGCTGGGCAACGATCAGCACCGCGTGACCATGTACAAGGTCGGCGGCGTGCAGAACATCCCGGAACTTGACCGGAATGCAAGCACGCCCACCCCGGCTGCAACGCCCGGCAACCGCAACCAGCCCGCTGAGTCGAGTTCAGGACAGCCCTCCACGCCGAGCAGTACCGACGCACGCTCGTTCGAGAAGCCCGGCAACATCATCTACCAGGCGACCTTCACCCGCACATCCGGAAGCGACAGCCAGCGCATCCAGGATGCACTCAAGAACAGTGAATCAAAGTCCCGCACAACCACGCCCGAACGTCGCTGATCCTTCCCCGCGATGCGGGATCGGTGACCAAGAGGAATCAGCCCCCGACGCTGCACCGCAGCAACGGGGGCTGGTTCATTTTTGCGGTGCAGGCGATCCGCGGTATCCATCAAGAACGACGGGAAAGGCCGTGATCCGGAGCCGGGCCGCGCCCATGGGGATCAGTGTCACCTTCTCGACCGGCGCCTCGCTGGCGACCGGGGAAGCCGGGACGCGTCCCGCCAGACCGTGCTCATCGATCTTCCAGGATTCAATCTTCCGAGCCTGAACACGCAGTTCAATCGGCACCCCGAGCGGCGTAAAGGGTCGGTCATCCGCGGGCCATGTGCGTGCATGAACCTCCACTCCCGACACCGGGCTCGTGGGGTCGATCACCAGCCCGTAGTTCCACGCCGATTCCGGGATAATCTCGTACGAGGGCCACTTGGAAGGATCAGCGCCCGGCTGCCACTTCGAATCCCATTGTGCGTGCTTGTCGCTCCGCAATTCCTCGTAACGCTCCTCAATCTTGAGCGAGTACGTCAAGGGCCCGCGGTCAACCGAGATCGATCCTCGATTCTGCGCCCAGGTTCGTGTGCGGATCCGCATCGGGAATGTCAGCGTGATCGTGTCCCCGGCTTTCCACACATGCCTGATGCACACAAAGGCGTTCGTCGCCGGATCGCTCAATCGCTCCGATGCTCCCTCGCCATCCACCCCCACCACCGCACCCTCCGCCCACGCCGGGATGCGCACATAGATCGGCGTCGAACCACCCGTCGCCTCACGAACAACCATCGTCACGATCTCCTCAAAGGGGTACCGCGTCCTGGTCTCAATCGTGATCTTGCCCTCACCGGTCCTGGCTCGAAGCACGCCGGGTGCATACACCACCGCCGCGAGGCCGCCATCGAGCGTCGCCATCCACGCGTGCTCCGCGTAGTTGACCCACGCACTCGAATGATTGTGCTGGCAGCAGCGGCTGCTGAAGGGATTCATCAGGAAAAACGGCCCTTCGTTGGCCACGCCCGGCGCGTGATTGTTCGCATCACTGGCGACCTGGTTGGGAGCGGTCAGGTAACGCAGTGCGCGATAGTCCGGCGTGAACGCCGCCGGCATCGAGTTGAACGCCACATCCTCCGTATTCGCCGCCCATGCCGGGTCGCCGGTGATCTCGCTCATCACGATGTTGGACTGGATCTGCTCGACAAAGCTGCACGTCTCGGCGGCCTGGTGCGGGTCGACGTGCCCCGCACGTGCATTCTCGTCCGCGCCGAACATCCCCCCCGGCACCTGCCCGAACCGCTCCCGCGCCAGCAGGTGATTGCGGTACGAGGCGGCAAGATCAGCCGGGTTCCCGCTCTGGAGGAAGTACGTCGCGGGCGCACGGAAGCACTCGGCGATGTTCACCACGTGCCAGTTGGGCAGGTTGTCATCCTGGCGCCAGTTGGCGGTGTTGCGGTCGATCTTGGTCGCAAGATCCAGCAGAAATGCATCACCGGTGCGGTTGTACAGCCAGTAAACGCTCGCGAGGTTGTCGCCCCCGCGGCTGTTCTCCCAGTAGTCCTCCAGGAACTGGTCGTCGGGAATGGTCATCTGCCACTTGAAGTACGCCGTCATGAACGGCGGTACACGCGGATCGTCCGTTGCCTCGTAGTGCGATTGAAGCACCTGCAGCATGAGCATCTGCGCCCAGAGATCCCGCTTGCCTCCACGCGATTGCACCGGCCCGAAATCTCCATCGGGACGCTGGCCGCTCAGCGTTGCCTCGATCCACGCCAGTGATTCTGCACGCATCTTCTGGTCATCAAGCACCGTGCCGAGCCGCGCATACCCGCGGAGCCAGTACGGCACTTCCTCCCACCCGTACTCGCCCGTGCCATCGCCGCGGAGCCATGCGTTGTCCGTGCGTGTCAACCACACGCTGATCTCGCCGAGATTCCCCGCAAGGCCGTCGCGCTGCAGTTTCAGCAACTCGCCGAGCCACCCCGAAGGACGAAAAGATCCGACGGGAAGCTTAATCAGCGGACCCTGCCGCAGCGGCGCGCGATTGGCGGTATACGCGGCCTTCTCCCCCTCGCTCGGGGGACGCGAAACCGACGAGAACTCCTGCCGGGCCGAGGCAGGTGCGCCGGTCATGACCATCAGGAGAAGTCCAAGTCCACAACCAAGACCAGGACCAAGACGAGGATCAAGTCCAGGGCATCCGCGTGATCGCATCATCGAACATCTCCCGAGTGAGAACGACATCGCCGCCAGCGTATCACGCCCGGCGGCGATGATGCACACGCTGGCCGCCGTCCCCGGAGGGTTCATGAACTCAGCGGCATCTACTCCACCGACCATCGCCACGCGCGATCGAGCTTCTCAAAGACCGGCCTGCGACCCAGGAACTGGCCGACAATCTCCGAGTTCGTCAGCGCATGACGCGAAGGCGGCAGCGTCGTGAACGACGATCCACCCGCCCCGCGCAGGGCCGCGATCGCAAGAGGCACCATCAACTGGTCCGCCATGTAGATTCCCACCGGTGCCGTGTGCGAGTAATACGTCCGCACCTGCTCAATCGCCTCGTTTGCGACCAGTTCTGACGACCTTCCCTGTTCGCCCAGAGCGCAGAAGACTTCCGTCACATGCTCAGACTCCACCACCAGCGACAGCGCGTTGCCGGGGCTGATCGCACTCTTCACCTCTATGACGCTGTCAGGATCGAACGGCCATCCAAGTCGACGCTCAACTTCGTGCAGCTCTCGCTGGCCGATCTTCCAGGGGAGCTTTGAGACCACCGCGCGGCCGTAGGCCGTCCGCAGCTCGCCCCGCTCGTGCAACTGCAATGCCTTGACGCTCGTTGCCGGCGTGACCACGATTTCGATCAAACCACCTCCGGCGGGGTAAAAGCCGTACCGCAAGATCGATGCGCTCACGCGGTGCCCAAGCCGATCAAGCAGCGGCGCCAGCGCATGTGCAAAGAACTCAAACGGCGGCGCCCAGCGTGCATGTGTGCCCCCCTCCACCACCACCCTGGAAGGCCCATCGGCCGCGAGCAGTGCAGGCAGAATCGCCTGCAGCACCAGCATCGTGCTGCCGGCAGTCCCGATCGGAAAGTGATACTCACCCGGCCGCACTGTGCCGGGTTCAAATACGACTACCGTGGACCCGACCGCAGCCCCGCTCACCTTCGCGCGGGAGATCTCGGCGGCGGCAAGCAGCGCAGTCAAGTGCTGACGCATCAGCCCCGGCTTCTCTCGACCTGCACGAACATTGAACAGCCGGAACGGCACGCCCATCGCCATCGAAAGCGCCAGCGACGACCGCAACACCTGCCCGCCACCCTCACCTTGTGAACCATCAATCTCCAGCACCTACCACACTCCAGGCTCGTGCGATATCGCACGTACTTTACCGAAAACGCCCTTGCTGCGGCGACGCAGCAAAGACGTGCAGTCAATCAAGGAATGCAACACATGTGCGCGCCGCGATCATCCGCGGCGTGCACGCATCAGTCGTCCGCCTTGTCGCCATCTTTGATCACAAAGCGTGCATCAAGCCTTGCAACCTCGCTCGCAAGACCCGCCAGCTCCACGCTCCGGATCACCTCGTCAAAGTCCTTGTAGGCCTTGGGCGATTCATCCAGCGGGTAGTTCCGGCCGTTGTACAGGATGTCCGCGCGATCAAACGACTCGTTCACCGCGCGCTGATCAAGGTTCTTGATCGCGGCAGTCCTGCTCATCCGCCGCCCTGCGCCATGGTTCACGCTGTAGCACGACAACCGCGCGCCCGGATCCGCCACCATCACCGCCGAACCCGCCTGCGGATTGCCCGGCAGGAGAATCGGATGACCCGTCTCATAGAAGGGCGTCTCCTTCAACGCGTGATGACCAGCCGGGAACGCACGCGTGGCGCCCTTGCGATGCACCCACGTCTCCCTGTCGTCAAGGATCTCCTTCCGCGCGATGTTGTGGCTGATGAAGTACACAAGCGACCCCTTGATGCCCGGCAGAACTTCCTCAAACGCTTCCAGCACCAGTGCATTGATCAACAGGTGATTCACCGTCGCAAAATTGGCGCCCATCGCCATGTCATCCAGGTATGCATCCGCCTCCGGCGTACCCAGCGGCGAGTGAACCAGCTCGCGGTCATTCCCCGGCAGTGGGATCCCCCACCGCTCAAAGTGCTGACGCATCGCCTTGAACTGACGATCCGCAAGGAGAGCGCCCCAGCCCCTGCTTCCGCAGTGGGAAAGAAACGCCAGGTGCTTGTCGCGCAGGCCAAAGACCTCCGCAACCTTCTTCGCCCGCTCGTTCTCCGCGATCCTGACAACCTCGCATTCACCAAAGTGGTTGCCACCGCCATAGCTGCCAAGCTGCGCCATCTTGTCCGCAAAGACCTGGTAATCGCGCGGCTCGCGCGTCGTCCGCCCAAGCCGCTCGCGGAGAGCATCCGCAGTCCCGTCATGGCCCGTGTGATGCGAATCCTCGCATCGCGCAGCCCATTCCTCCGGAATACCAAGCTCCCGGCACACCTCAGGCGTCGCGCCCTCGGTCACCACCTTCGCCCCAAGCGTCGCGCTCACGTGCCGACCCTTGGGTGCATGCCTCCGGCCACGCCCCATCCCCGTCGGCGTCCGCTCGAGGATCGCCTCGATCAACCGGCGCCGCGTCGTCTTGTCACGCACGACGTGATCGCACGCATCAAGCTGCAGGAGACTCATCGAACACTTGATGTCGACCCCAACCGGACCCGGGTAAATGTGCGTCGGCGACGCCATTGCACATCCCACAGGCGCCCCGTACCCGCAGTGTGCATCCGGGTTCAGCACAAGCTCCGTCACGCCCGGTGCACACCGCGAATTGATCGCCTGCTGGATGCACCTGGCATCAAACGTCTCGCGGATCGCCGCCGTGCCGATCACGGTGATCGGCGGCACTTCGCCGTTCTTCACCGGCAGGATGCCGGTCGCCTCGCCCGTTGGAACGACAACCTTGTCGCCGGTCAGAGTGGGGTTGGTGGTGTTGCTCACGAAAAGCCTCTCATTCGGCGGTCATCGTTCAATGAAGACCGCACATCGTCCGTCAGCACGCTGCGTACGCACGCCATGTGCACTGACGGATTTCCCCTATGCACACCGCATGCCAAACCCGGCGGAGGGACCGGGGACGTGTGATGCACACATTTGCCAGGATCTATCCTACCTGCCGATACAATCAGATAAATTGACGATATCATCATCTATGTCTAAGCCCTTGGTCGTCATCGGACAAATCGGCACCACCCTGGATGTCGGCAAGGGGCCGGCTCGCTGGGAACGCTGGCGTCCGACCATCTCAGTCTGCCAGCAGGAGGACCTGGTCGTCGGCCGATTTGAACTCCTCCACCCGCCCAAGGTCACCGACCTCCTCAAGCAGGTCATCGCCGACATCCGTGCTGTCTCGCCGGAAACCCAGGTGGTCACGCACGCGCTGGACTTTGATGATCCGTGGGACTTTGAATCGGTCTATTCCCGCCTAGACGACTTCGCCCGGGCGTACCCCTTCAAGCCCGAGGAGGAGGAGTACCTGGTCCACATCACGACCGGAACGCACGTGATGCAGATCTGCCTGTTTCTCCTGACCGAGTCACGGCGGCTTCCGGGAAGGCTCCTCCAGTCGGGGCCCAGGTTCCGGCCCGCCGACCCGGCCGGCCAGGTGCGGATCATCGATCTGGACCTCTCGAAGTACGACGCACTCTCGCGGCGATTTGAGCGGGAGCACGCCGGGCACATCGCGGGGCTCAAGTCGGGGATCCAGACACGCAACCAGTCGTTCAACCGGCTGATGAAGGAACTCGAGGAGGTCGCGGTGCACACCGCCGAGCCCATTCTCATCACGGGCCCCACGGGCGCGGGCAAGAGCCTGCTGGCCCGGCGGATCTACGAACTCAAGAAGCACATCCACCAGGTGGCTGGAACGCTGGTGGAAGTGAACTGCGCCACGCTGCGGGGTGACAGCGCCATGTCAGCGCTTTTCGGGCACCGGCGCGGCGCCTTCACCGGCGCTGCCGGCGATCGGGCGGGGCTGCTCAAGGCGGCCGACGGGGGCGTGCTCTTCCTGGATGAGATCGGAGAGCTGGGGCTGGATGAACAGGCGATGCTGCTGCGGGCGCTGGAAGAGAAGCGGTTTCTCCCGCTCGGCGCGGACGATGAATCGCAGAGCAACTTCCAGCTCATCGCGGGCACGAACCGTGACCTGGGCCGCGGCGTGGCCGAGGGAACATTTCGCGAGGATCTCCTGGCCCGCATCAACGTGTGGACGTTTGCACTCCCGGCCCTGCGCGAGCGTCCCGAGGACATCGAACCCAACATCGATCATGAACTCGGGTCGTTCGCCGCGCGGAGCGGGCGGATCGTTCGATTCTCGGCCGAAGCTCGCCGTGCGTACGTTGAGTTCGCGACGTCGCGCCGGGCCGCATGGTCGGGCAACTTTCGAGATCTTGCTGCTTCCATGACCCGGCTGTGTGCACTCTCGCAATCGGGGGGACGCATCACCGGGGAGATCGTGTCACGGGAGATTGCCCGACTGGAAACCCTGTGGAATCCTCGGCCTCAGCGTGCGCCTGCACACGAGGATCGCCGGGGTGATGAATCCGTTCTTGCACACGTCATGAACCCGCGAGAGATCGAAGAACTCGACCGGTTCGACCGCGTTCAGCTCGCCGAGGTCATCCGCGTGTGCATGGTCTCTCGCTCGCTCTCGGAAGCCGGCCGGGAACTCTTCGCGGCTTCACGCGAGAAGCGTACGTCCGTCAATGATGCGGACCGACTGCGGAAGTATCTTGCCAGGTTCGGGCTGACGTGGGCCCATGTGCACCGCGAGTGAACGCCGCCGCACACCGGCGCGCCAAACGAACACGGCCCGCTCACATGGAGCGGGCCGTGCATGGTTCACTCGAATGTTCGGATCTATATCAGCCCGCTGCCTTCTCGGTCTTGCGGACCTTGGCGGCGAACGCCGTGCGGCGGTCGGCCATGCGGCGGCGGGTGCTGGGACGACCGCCGATCTCGGGGCCTTCCTCCGCACCGCAGAACTGGATCACGCAGAGTTCGGCTGCGTCGCCCAGGCGGTGGCGGCCGAGCTTGACGATGCGGGTGTAACCACCCGCGCGGTCCTTGAAGCGGGGCGCGACGTTCTCGAAGATGTGCTTCACGAGCTTGGGGCTCTTGCGCAGTTCGCCGTAGCGGTTGCGCTCAACCTTCGAGCCTTCGGGGAGCTTGAAGAACTGCTCGGTGAAGTCCTTGAGCTTGTTCACGTGCTCCTTGTCGGCGTCGGATGCGTTCTTGGCGACATAGAGCCACTCAAAGCCGCGACGATCGCCGCCGAGGCGGGCGATGACGAGGCGACGAGCGTGGAGATCGCCGCGCTTTGCGAGCGTCACGATCTTCTCGACAAAGGGCTGGAGGGCCTTGGCCTTGGGGATCGTGGTCGTGATCTGACCATGCTCAAAGAGGCCCGCAGCGAGGTTGCGAAGCATCGCGTTGCGATGCGTGGAAGTGCGGGTCAGTCGGAATCCGGCTCGACGGTGACGCATGACTCAAAACTCCTGCGGCTTTCAATCGCCGCGGGGACAAAACTCGTGGAAGGGATGGTATGCACCATCCCTCAGGCGGTCATTCCCTTGCCGTGCATATCCCGCACGGTCCGAAATGCCACCCCCTGGGCCCAGAAGCGGGAGGCCGTGCTTCCGCACGACCGCCCGTGATAAAACAAATGACTCAACCGTTCGGCACTTATGAGGGAATCGACGGCTTGGCGACGTTGTACCCCTCGGGGAGCTGCATGCCAAGGTCGAGCTGGAGGTCCTGGAGCTTGCGCTTCACCTCGCGGAGGCTCGTGCGGCCGAAGGAACGCAGGCGGAGCAGGTCGGCGTCGGTCTGCGTGACGAGCTGGCCGACCGTCTCGATGCGTGCCGATTCGAGGCAGTTCGATGCACGGACGGAGAGCTCAAGCTCGCCGATGGGCATGTTGAGCTTGCGGATGAGGTCCTCGTCGACCCCCGCCGCCGCTGCCGCCTCTTCGCTCACGCGTTCCTCGCCCAGCTCGTAGTACTGGACGAAGGGGTTGAGGTGCTTGCGGAAGATCTTGGCCGCCTCGACCAGCGCCATGTCCGGGGGGACGGTGCCGTTGGTCCAGATGTCCAGGGTGAGCTTGTCGTAGTTGGTCTTCTGACCGACGCGGGTCTCCTCGACGCGGTAGCGTACGCGCGAGACGGGGGAGTACGCCGAGTCGACGTGGATCACGCCGATCTCCTGCTCTTCCTCGTTCTCGTACTGCTCGCTGGCGGGGACATAGCCGCGGCCCTTGGCGACGCGGAGCTCCATCTCAAAGTCGATGGCCTCGGTCAGCGTGACCACGACCAGGTCGCGGTTGAGGATGGTGATGGCGGTGTCGGCCTCGATCATGTCGGCGGTGACTTCGCCCGGCCCGCGCGCGGCGAGCTTCATGACCTTGGGCTCATCACCCTCGAGCTTGACGACCAGGTTCTTGACGTTCAGGACAATGTCCGTCACGTCCTCCATCACGCCCGGGAGCGAGGTGAACTCGTGTGCAGCGCCCTTGATCTTGATCGAGGTGACCGCAGCGCCTTCCAGCGAGGAAAGCAGGACGCGGCGGAGGCTGTTGCCCACGGTCGTTCCGAAGCCCTGCTCGAAGGGCTCGACGGAGAAGCGGCCGTAGACGTCGCTCTTGAACTTGGGGTCGGCGATGACCTTGGTCGGGAGTTCCAGACCGCGCCAGCGAACACGGGTTGTCATGCGTGGAATCCTGGTTCCGGCAGGGTTCTTTGACGAAACCGACACCGATCGCGGGTCACGAGGAACACGCACACTGCCGGCCGTGCGGGCCTCTTCTGTCCGGAGGTGTCACGAAGCAAGACGATCCGGGATCTTTCGAACTCGGGATCGTGATGAATACCAAAGGGGACGGCGGGATCGAAGTGCCGAGGAAGCAGCTCCATCGCTGGCGCTTCGGGTTCGTACCGGCCGTAATTACACGCGGCGGCGCTTGGGAGGGCGGCAGCCGTTGTGCGGGACCGGGGTGTGGTCCTCGATCGCGGTCACGCGCAGGCCCGACGAGACCAGGCCGGTGACGGCCGACTCACGACCAGCGCCAGCGCCCTTGATGCGGACTTCGATCTCGGTCATGCCCATCTTGCGGGCCTTGGAGCCGACGGTTTCGCCCGCACGGGTGGCGGCGAAAGGCGTGCTCTTGCGGGCGCCCTTGAAGAGCATGGTGCCCGCCGAGTCCCAGGCGATGGTCTCGCCGTTCATGTCGGTGATGGTGACGATCGTGTTGTTGGACGTCGCGCGAACGTGGGCGATGCCACGGACGACGTTCTTGCGGATCTTGCCCTTCTTGGCCATAAATCACTCCTCGGATCATCCGACACAGTGTGTCGTACCCGATGTACTTGCCTTGGCATGGCACAGATGCCTGGCGCCTGATGCCAAATGCCTGTCTTACTTCTTTAGCCCTTGGCCTTGACGCCCTTCTTGCCGGCGACGGTCTTCTTGCGACCCTTGCGGGTGCGGGCGTTGGACTTGGTGCGCTGACCGCGGACCGGGAGGCCCTTGCGGTGACGCTCGCCCCGGTAGCTGCGGATTTCCTTGAGGCGCTGGATGTTCTGCTGGACCTGGCGGCGGAGCGCACCCTCGACGAGGTACTTGGTGTCGATGATGGCGTTGATCGCCGCGAGCTGGGTCTCGCTCACGTCGTGTGCACGGGTGTCGGGATCAACCTCGGCTTCCGCCAGCAGATCCGCGGCGACCTTGGGGCCGATGCCGTGGATGTACTGGAGCGCGAAGAGGATCTTCTTCTTGTCCGGAACGTCGATACCCGCGATACGTGGCACGGTCGAAACTCCTGATGTCGGCTCACCGCCGACGAAAAACGCTTCTTGCGGATCGGCCGGGCCTGCGGCGGGCGGGACTCCCCCACTCTCGGCGGCAGGCTGCTGCGATCAATCAGCCCTGGACCTGCTTGTGCTTGGGGTCGGCCTTGCAGATCACGCGGACCTTGCCCTTGCGGCGGACGACCTGGCAGCTGCCGCAGATCTTGCGAACACTCGCTTTGACCTTCATCGAACACCTTCCCAATGAATCGGCACGGTCTGGATGAGAGCGCAGAGGGCTCCCGGCAGTTTCGTGCAGGGGTGAAGCATAGGCACGCCTGTCGGCGAAGTCATGCCCGGACGTACACAACCCCTACGCATTCTCTGGTGCCCAGAGGAGGCCAGAGAGGGCCAGAGAGGGCCAGAGAGGGCCAGAGAGGGCCCATAGGGTGGCCGGCCCGGGGACGGATGCGCTGAGGCCCGGGCGGGTTCCAAGGATGGGCGGGATGACGCACGGCGGCAAGGAGGGATGCACACCCTTGCGGATGGGTTTCAATGGGTTGCCGGGTGGGTCCCGCCGGGAGCCGGCAAGACCACCTCAATGGCGGAAGGTGATTCGGGCCTTGGTCAGGTCGTAGGGGCTCATCTCGACGGTCACCCGGTCGCCGGGAAGGATCCTGATCCAGTTGAGCCGCATCTTCCCGGAGACGTAGGCCAGGACTTCGGTCTTCTGTTCGTTGGGGAGCCGGACGCGGAACATCGCGTTGGGGAGCGCCTCGGTCACGACCGCCTCGAACGTCAGTTTGTCATCGTCTTTGGCCATAAAAGCTTCGCGGAATGCTGAGATCAATCTCTGTCAGGTGTCAGGGTCGACCCCTGGATGGGGCCGGATGGGCAACGTCCCAGGGGCGGGAAGAGTTTAGCCACGGGGCCCGCGGATGCGAGGGCCGGAGTCATCGTTCCCCGAAAGGAAGCCGGCGTAGTTGCGCATCAGCATGTTGGCCTCGACCCGCTGGAGGAAGTCGAGCGCGACGCTGACGACGATCAGAAGACCCGTGCCGCCGAGGAACTGGGAGACGGACATGGGGACGTGCAGGGCCTTGTTCACGACGGTGGGGATCACGGCGATCATGCACAGGAAGGCAGCGCCGACGAAGGTGACGCGGGTGATGACCGTCGTGAGATACTCGGCGGTGCGCGGGCCGGGGCGCAGGCCGGGGATGAACGAGCCGTGCTCCTTGAGCTGCTTGGCCATGTCGTCGGGGTTGAACTGGACGGTGATCCAGAAGTACGCGAAGAAGTAGATCATCGCGATGAACCCGATCTCGTGCAGGAAGGCGCCGTGCGTCAGGTTGGTCGCAAACCAGGAGATGATCGAGCGGAACGTGGACTGATCGCCCTGCGCGAACGTGTCGGCGATTCCCGAGAAGATCAGGGTCGGGAAGATCATCAGCGACGAGGCAAAGACGATGGGCATGACGCCGCTGTGGTTCAGCCGAAGGGGGAGATAGCTCTTCTGACCGCCCAGGACGCGTCGGCCGCGGGTGTGCTTGGCCTGCTGGATGGGGATCCGGCGCTGGGCCACGGTCATAAGCACCGAGCCCGCGGTGACACCGATAAAACTCGCGACAAGGAAGATGAGACCGAGCCAGCCCATCTTGCTGGTGTCCTCAAGGTCGAAGTTGTTGTAGACCTCCTGGATGGCCGCGGGCATCCGCGAGAGGATGCCGGCCATGATGATCATCGAGACACCGTTGCCGATGCCAAAGCGGTCGATCTGTTCACCGACCCACATGAGAAACACCATGCCGCCGGTGAGCGCGGCGGTCGCCATGACCCACCAGAGCGGGTTGGCCGCCTGCTCGGAGAAGACCATTTCGAGCGACGTGATGTACTTGAGCCACATCACCGACTGGACGATGCACAGGCCGACGGCGGCGTAGCGGGTCCACTCCATGACCTTCTGGCGGCCGGAAGGGCCTTCTTCCTGCATCTTCTTGATGGAGGGGATGACCGAGGCAAAGAGCTGGATGATGATGCTCGCCGAGATGTAGGGCATGATGCCCATGCCGAAGATCGTGGACTGGCCGAAGTTGCCGCCCGAGAAGATCGACACGAAGTTGCCCAGCTTGGCGAGCGCGCCCCCCGATTCCTGCGAGCGCTGGAAGAACTGCTCGAGCTGCGCTTGGTTGACGCCCGGGATCGGGATCCAGTGGCCCAGGCGATAGACCACGAGCATGGCCGCGGTGAAGAGGATCTTGTTCCTCAACTCTGGGATGCGAAAGACGTTGGACAGAATCCGGAGCATCGTGACCCCTTATGGGCGCCAACTTGAGAACACGTTCCGCGCGGCGAGCGCACGAAACGGGACCTTGTAAACCGTCGCGGGAGTACCGCGAGCAATCAACCAGAAACGCATCGCCGCCAGAGGCCACAACCGGCTCAGGGAGCCATGGGAGGGGCGACCGGCGGTCGGTGCACAGAACCATATTCAGTTGAAGACGCCGGGGCATCGGACGCGGGGACGAAGTTCATGAATCGCTGGTCCAGGAACAACCGCCCGCCGGTTCGAGGCCGCGGAGGCATCGATGGATCGATTACTTCTTGGCCTTGCCGGCGGGCGCGGCTTCGGCCGCGTCGTCGGTGTCGGTGACCTTGCCCGACTTGGTCGGGCGGCGGAGCTTCTTGGTCAGGTTCTTGGGAGTCTGGTCCTCGGCGTTGCGATCGATCCCGCGGACACGGTCGCGGCGGGTGCCGGTCTGCGTGACCGAGCCGCCAGCGCCCTCGATGAGCTTCTTGGCCTTTTCTGAGACGCGGGAGGCCGAGACCGAGAGCTTGACCTTGACGCCGTCCTCGGAGACGTGGCCCAGGATCTTCAGGTCGCGGCTGTCGTCGCGGACCAGGCCGGCCTTGACGAGCGAGGCTGAGGTGACTTCGCCGCCCTTGGCGAAGGCGGGGTGCTTGACGATGTCGCCGAGGTTGACGATCCAGTACTCGGTGCGGAAGGCGGCGTTGGTGAAGCCGAACTTGGGCAGGCGGCGGAAGTACGGCATCTGGCCACCCTCGTGGCCACGCTTGGCGGCGTAGCCCGAGCGGGAACCGGCGCCCTTGTTACCGCGGCCCGACTGCTTGCCGTGGCCGCTGCCCTCGCCGCGACCGACGCGCTTGCGTGCCTTGTACTTGCCGGCCTTGGCGGTAATGTCGTGGATCATCATGGCTGGGTACCTCCGTAAGGCGGGGCTGCGGGGAATCGTTCGAACGTGAGCCCGGCCCTCGGATTTGAATTCGTCTTGAATCGTGATGCGGTGTGAATCAGAACAACAGTCGTTTCAACGCGAGCGTTGCCGCCCGGAGCGATGAGAACCGGATCAGCCCTGGGCAGGAGCGCCACCCTCGGGAGCGCCACCACCACCGCCGCCGCCCTGCTCGCCGCCACGGCCGCCCGGACCGCCG
>DATGXW010000428.1:0-1807 GCA_035298585.1 Phycisphaerales bacterium | reverse complement strand
ACCTTGACGCCCCCGATGGTGATCTTCACCGGGTCGCGGGTGCCGAATGTCGTGTCGTCGCAGAGGGCTCCGCGGGGTCGGAAGCGGCACGTCGAAGCACGCCCCATCTGCTGCGTCACCTCGATGATCTCGAACGCGTCGGTGTTGAGTTCCGTCGCGGCCGCGGGTGAGGGCGGGGGCTTGAGGAGCAGCAGGAGCGACATGGTTTACGCGACCTCGGAGTAGATCACCAGCACGCCTGCGTCCGCCGTACCCGGGTTGATGTTGAGGGCTTCGTTGACGCCGGTTTCCAAGATGAATCCGAAGGGCGCGAAGATCGAAACCGGAGCCGTTGCCTTCATGGGGACCCCGTTGACAATGGTCGTCCCCGCCGATTTGAATGTGACGTACTCGTCGGTCGTCAGGGTCACCACAAGACCATGCACTCGGATCTTCTTGCCCGTGACGGCCGCGACGACTTCGCGGTCAGCGCCACTCGTCGCCTTGATCCACACCCGCTTCATTGGAAGTGTCCCGCCACCCTCGACGCGGGTTCGGTCGTGCACCGCCACGATGTCGGGCAAACGGGTGGGGTCGACGTCGAGACCGTTGGCGGCGTCGCCGCCGATGCGCTCGATCGAGTTCTCCACACCCCCCACGAGCTTGATGAGCTGCACGTGCGAGGTGTCTGCGAGCTGATCGGTCGCGACCAGCGGATCGGCGGATGGGGTTGCGTTGTTGGCCATGGTGAATCTCCGAGCGGGGGACGGGCGTCAGTGAGTGCGGTCAGGGCGTGAGAGCATCGCACACGCGGCCGAAAACGAGCACCACCGCGAGTCCCGGCACCACCCCAGAGTCCTCGACGCTCGCCTCCAGCAGGCAGCAGTTGGCGAGGATGACGTTGGCGGTCGTGCCGTCCTCATTCATCTCGACCAGGTCACCGAAGTTCTGGTGGACGTTGGGGATGACCGCGACTCCGCGGGCGAGCTGCTTCACCGTGACAGGCTTGTAACAGAGGGCGTCCCGAAGGACCTCTAGGCGGGCAACGACCGCGCGGCGCGCGGCCTGGTGGGAGTCCTGCGTCGTGATGGCCGTCGCGGAGAAGTAGAGGGCCTTGACCTGGATCTTCGTCAGCACCGCATCCGGCACCTGCTGGTAGTCACAGGGGAGCGGGTCGGTGCCGTCGAGCGCCAGCACCGTCGTCGACAACGTCGAGCCCGTGCCGTCGGTCTTGCGGATGAACTTCAGGTGCGTCACGTCGGCTCCTTACGGGGGGGTGTCGATCGAGAGGTTCTCCGCCCGGCGCTTCTCGCCCACCATGACCTCGGTGTGGCGGTTCGCGACCTTGGCGATCTCGGTGAGCTTGTCGTTCACGGTCTTGAGGGCGTCCTGCGTCGCGCCCAGGCCACGATCGATCGCGGCCGACGCCGTCGTGGTTGCGATCGCCAGCGACGACAGGGCGTCCTGAAGGCCGTTCGTGGCAGGCGCCCCACCTCCTCCACCTCCCCCACCTCCTCCACCGCCCCCACCTCCGGTCCCCGGCGCGCCCTTGCCGCCGGAGCGGAGCAGCGGCGCTGGATTCAGGAGCTTGTCGATCATGTCGAGCAGATCGGGAGGCAGGACCGATGGCCCAGAGGTGTCCTTGGGGAAGAGGCGATCCAAGACCTCGTCGAACTTCTTGAGCGGGTCTTTGAAGCGATCGTCGATCTTGGAGCCACCCGGAGGGCTCCCGGGCCCAGCGGGCTGGACTGGAGCGGGCGTCGGGGCCGAGGCGGGCACCGGCGGGCCGATGAAGTTCGGATTCGCCGGCGGGGCCGGCTGCGGGCCT
>DATGXW010000427.1:0-4568 GCA_035298585.1 Phycisphaerales bacterium | reverse complement strand
CTCCACCCACCCTCTCTCCCACCTCCACATCCCCACCTTCTCCGATCTCCCCACACCCACCATCCCGCGCTTCAAGCCTCACATCCACGCCTCTCCCTGATCTCCCTCTCCGATCCGTCCCATCCGTGCAATCCGTGGCCGTCTCTGTCTTCCCCTCCGATCCGCGTCCCTCCGCGTTCATCCGCGGCTATTCCCCTCTTCCCTCGCTCGCGCCTCAGGTTCGTTCAGCGGCCCTCTCCGAACCGTCCCATCCGTGCAATCCGTGGCCGTATTTGTCTTCCCTCCGATCCGCGTCCCACCCGCGTTCCCACAATAAAGCAGGGCACGCCACCCATGTGCGTGCCCTGCACCGAATCCAAATTCCTCTCCATCCCGCCGCATCACTTCGCCGGCCGCTCAAGCGACTTGATCACCTCATCCGCGTTTTCGCGCGGGATGAACGACATCCGCTGGTGCGGGTAATCAAAGACGAGCACAAAGGGCTGAAGGAGCATTCCCCCGATGTTCCCCAGCGTTCCCCCATCATCCATCGCGCCCTTGCCCGGCAGCGCGAAGATCGCCTGGAAGTTCTGGAAGGTCTTGCCTCCCAACGTCAGCGAACGGACTTGACCCGCCCGCGCCTCGGTCATCCCGCCCACGCCCCCGAACATTGTCGCCGTCACCGGCCGATCCTCGAGCATCTTGAAGTTCGTCACCGTCGGCGCGTGCACCGTGATGGTCGAATTCGCCGCACCCGTGTCGAGCCGGAAGTACCCCTCATGACCCTCAAGCGAGCCCTTCACCACCGGGTGGCGGCCGTAGAGAAGCACATCGGTCCATTCGCCCTTCTCGAGCTTGAAGGACGCCGCGTCGTGCAGCTCGATCTTCAGCGCTGCCTCATCAATGACCGCGACCGTCCGGCCCAGCACGCCGTACCCGATGATCCCCGCCACCTCGACGCCCATGTACTGATCCAGCATCGAGAGATCGAGCCCGACAAGCACCGGCCGGTCGATCGTCAGCGGCCCCAGCGTCAGCGTCGCCGGCTGATAGAAGCCCGACTCGACCACCCCGCCCACGCCCCGCACCGGGATGGTCCCGAAACGCTCGAGCTTGAGCCTCTCGGCGAACTTGGTCGAGAGAACCTCCGTCCCCGCCCCCGAGTCGAAGATGAACCACCCCTCCTCATCGCCGATCCGCGCCTTGACCAGGTGGTGCAGCGTCGGAGCCTTCCGCACATCGACGCTCTTGGAGGCCGAGGGGTCAAACCGAAAATCATCGGGGAGTGCAAGCACCGGCTCGTACGGGTTGCGCACGAACGTCGGGGCCTTGGAACCCTGCGTGAAGTCGAACGTGATCCCGGCGTGCTCGGTTTTGGACTCGACGTGATGCGGGATCTGGACGCCCTCGACCGATCGGTAGTCGGTGAGCGTGTGGACTTCGGTCTCCTCGCCTCCCATCACCGTGTAGCTGCGGGGGAGCATGGTCTTGCGGTCGATCACGACCATCCCATGGATCGATGTCCCCGGCCGCGTGAACGTCAGGTTGATCGTCTCTCCCTTGGTGAGGTCAAGTTCAAACACAAGCGCGGAGCCCGGCGAAAGCCAGCCGAGCGTCCTGAACTCGTAGCTGGTCAGCCGCTCATCGCGGTCGGTCAGTGGAAGCACACGCCCGATCCCAGACTCTGTGCGCTCCCACGCCGTCGTGCCGTCAAACCCGTCGGTCCTCCCCAGCGGGCCGTGCATGTGCATCAGGTACTCCCCCGCGGGCGAGAAGAGAAAAGTCACTTCTCCCTTCACGCCGTAGACATCGACCGACCCGGAGAGGGTCAGGCCCGCGGCGGGGATCGAGTCCGCGTTCACCGCCGTGCGCACGGCGGCGAGGACCTCCCCGGCCGTCTGGGGATCCGCGTAAGCCGCCGACTGCGGGGCGGTCGTCGTGGTCCTCGGTGTGCACGCGGCCGGGGCCAGGGTGGTCAGTGCACACAGCGCCGATCCGGCGAGATACGCCACCCTGTGTCCAACCCGGCGCGTGACCGACGACCTGTTCATCTTCGTGTTCATGGAGCTTCCTTTCCGTGCCGGCGCTTCTTGACCTTGGGCCCAGAAGCCCTGGCACGCTTGTTCTCGGGGATCGGTGTCATCACGAACGTCGCGGCAAAGAGCGAAGTTTCCGGCGCGGGACGGGCCGCGTTGAAGATCTCGCCGATGGCCCGCCAGTGCCGGTTGACCTGTGCAAGCTGGTCCTTGCTCAGCCAGCCCTTGACCCGCCCGGACCACGTGTTGCGGTGCTCACCATCAGGGACCACGAGCTTCTGCCGGAACGCTCGCACCACGTCGCGGTGTGCAAGCCGGACCATCGATCCCGAAACCGAGGTGATCGCCTTGGCAACCGCCGGCCGTGACTGGTCGTACTGGATACGCAGCGGCCGTGCACACACGTCGTAGATGCCCCCGGTCCGCTTGCCGGTCGGGGCCTCGCCCACCCGCCGCAGCAGCCCGACCGACTCGAGCGTCCGGATGTGGAAATAGAGCCCGTCGGCGGGCCTGCCCAGGAGCGCGGCCAGGGCCGAGATGGTCAGGGGACCGGTCGAGTGGATGGCGTCGACGATCTCCTGGCGTGCCGGTGAGACCAGGGCACGGATCTGCCGGGGATCGGTCAGAAGGCCGTCGGAGGTGGGTTTGGGGGTGGAGGACATCGGGTTCATTATTGAAATCCTTTTTAGGATTTCAAGTTATGGATTTCAGGGGAGTGCGGAGCAGATAGCGGACAGCAGACAGCGGACGGCAGGTCGCTGCGGGCGGTTTGCCGTGTGCGGGTGGTTGTTTGCGCGTCGTGGAGGGGCCCCGCGGCGGGGCGCGGGAATGATCACTTCAGCCGTGGCGGCGTTGGGGAGGTCAGAGCTCGGGGGCGAAGCCTCGGCGCATGGCGTTCTCGCAGGTGACGCGGGGTTCGACGAAGTGCAGGAGGTAGTCCATGCCGCCTGCCTTGCTGCCGGTGCCGGACATGCCCGAGCCGCCGAAGGGTTGGCGGGCGACCAGGGCGCCGGTGGAGCCGCGGTTGAGGTAGAGGTTGCCGACGCGGAACTCGCGCTTGGCCTGCTCGATGTGGGAGGGCTTCCTGCTGTAGACCGCGCCCGTGAGCTTGTACGGCGAGCCATTGGCGATGTCGAGGGCTTCCTGGAACGTCGCGGCGTGGATGATCGCGACGACGGGGCCGAAGATCTCGTCGGTGGCGATGGCGTGGTCGGGCTTCACGCCGCTGAAGATGTGCGGGCCGACGAAGTGGCGGCCGGTCTTCTCTTCGAGCCCGGGGGGAACGGGGAGGGCAAGCTCGAGTCGGGACTGCTGGCGGCCGAGCTCGATGTACTTGTGGATCTTGGCCTTGGAATCGGCGTCGATGACGGGCCCGATGTCGGTGCCGGGGAGGGTGGGGTCGCCGATCGAGAGTGCACGCGAGGCCTCGACAAAGCGGTGTGTGAAGAGGCGGATGGCGGGGCCCTCGGGGCCTTCGGGATCGACGACGATGACCCGGGAGGCGGCCGAGCACTTCTGGCCCTGGAAACCGAAGGCCGAGTGGCGGACGCCAAGGATCGCCTCGTCAAGGTCGGCGGTGGTGTCGATGATGATGGCGTTCTTGCCGCCCATCTCGCACACGACCTTCTTGACGTGCGTCGGGGTCTTGAAGCTGCCCGCGAAGGGCGACGCGGGGGCGGAGGCGTTGAGGATGTCGAGGCCCACGTGCATGCTGCCGGTGAAGGCGGTGAGCGCGACGCGGGGATCTCGGACGAGGGCCGCGCCGGTGGTCTCGCCGGGAGCCGGGCAGAAGTGCAGGACATCCTTGGCGAGCGGGGCGGGGACGCCCGAGTCGCGCATGGCCTGCTGGAGGATGTCGCACATGATGCTGGCGATGCCGGCGGTCTGCTCGGCGGGCTTGACGATGGCGGGGTTGCCGGTGACAAGCGCGGCGACGGTCATGCCGCAGCAGATGGCCAGGGGGAAGTTCCAGGGGCTGATGATGACGGCGACGCCGCGGGGCTGGTACCACTGTTCATCGAGTTCTCCGATGAACCGGCCGATGCGCTGGCGTTCAAAGAGGGGGACGGCGAATCGCGCGTAATACTCGCAGAAGTCGATGGCTTCGCAGACGTCGGCGTCGGCCTCGCGCCAGGTCTTGCCGGCTTCCTTGATCATGACGCCGGCGAGGCCGTCGCGCTGCTCGCGCATGAGCGCGGCCGCGCGGGTGAGGACGGCGGCGCGGGTGCGGGGGTCGATGTCGCGCCAGGCGCTGAAGGCGGCGTGTGCACGCGCGACCATGTCGCGGGCCTGCTCGGGGGTCTTGTCGCTCTGGACCTTGGGAACGGTGGCGCGTGCGACGGCCGAGGCGTAGGCCTGCCGCTGGCGACCGTCGGAGAAGTCGCGGAATGCCTCGTTGACGAAGGGGCGGCCGTTGCCGACGCCCTCGGGGGCGGGGCTGAGCTTGTGGCGCTCGGGGGCGATGGCCAGGAGGTCGGTCTGGGGGGCGGCGGGCTGCGCGGTCGAACCCGTCGCGGCGGGGACGGAGATGGGGCCGGGTGTGCGGAGGAGAAC
>DATGXW010000426.1:0-11227 GCA_035298585.1 Phycisphaerales bacterium | reverse complement strand
AGGCGTAATGCCGGGCGGGTGCTGATGAGAGAACGTTTGCTGAGCGGGTCAGTTCGAACCCGAAGAACCCGGCGCGGGGTCTTGCGCGGGCGCGGTGATGGTGGAAGGTATGGAAGGCTCACCCTCGGGACGGTCGCGGCGGCCGGTCATGGGCATGGGGACGCGGGTGAGGAGAATCTCGTCGGCGTTGGGGACGACGAAGTTGATCCGGTTGCGTTCGAGGCTGGTGCCCATCGCGGCGTAGAGGTCCGCGATCGCCGCGTGGTAGTCGGTGAGCGCTCCGACCTCGTCGCGCTCCTTCTGGGCGAGCTCTTCCTGGCTGTTGAATTCAAGGTCGAGCCGTTCAACCGAATAGCCGGCGATGGTCTGCTTCTCAACCAGGAGTGTGCGGAGCTGCTCGGCGGCGGCGAAGCGGGCGATCCGCTGGTCCTCGATCAATTCGTAGTAGATCGTGACGTTCTGGAGCGAGCCCTTGACCTCCTGCATGATCTGCTGGATGGTGTTGCGGTAGCTGATCACCGCCTGCGTGCGCTCGAGGCGGGCCTTGCGGTACTCCGACTCGCCGCGGCGGTTTCCGATCTGCTGTTCGAAGGCAAGGCCCACGATGTAGTCGACAAAGTCGCCGTCGAAGACCTCGTTGTACGTGTTGCCGGTGTGCCCTTGGAGGGCCCACCAGCGGGTCTGTAGGCGCAGGTCAAGCTGCGGGAGCCGCCCGTTGTCGGCCACGCCCTGTCGGATCGAGGTGTCGTCCATCGAGAGGACCGACTGCTGGACCTCGGGGCGGTTGCCGATGGCGGTCTCGATCGAATCGAGCAGCGAGAACTCGATCGGCGCGTCGAGCGCATCATCGAGCGGCACGACCAGGACCTCTCCGCCCACGGGGAGGTCGGGGTCGTTGATCAGCAGCTTGAGGCGGTCGCTGGTCTGACGCAGGACGTTGCGTGCACGCTTGATGTCGGCGCGGCGGCTCTCGACCCGGGAGACCGCCTTGGCGATCAGGGCCGGGGTCGCGTCGATCTGCCCGCGCTCGCGGAGCTGATCGCGCACCTGGATCCCGCGATCCAGCAGACGCTGGAGGACCAGGAGGTCGCGGTGTGCACGCAGGAGCTGCCAGTAGGTCTTCTCGACGTCCGTGACGGTGCGGATCAGCTCGCGCTTGAGCTGGGAGATCGAGTTGCGCTCGGCGTTGCGGGCCAGGCGGATCTCCGCCAGCGCAACGTCTGACCCGAAGTTGCGGAGCAGGGGCTGGTCGAGCTGCGCGGTCACCGCGAGCATCGCGTTGGGGTCGGGGTTGACGATCTGGCCGAGCGTGTTGTTGTCGGTGTAGGTCAGCTCCTGCTGGAGGGTGAGCTGGCCGCCGTTGGTGAGCCTCTGACGCAGGCCGGTGGTCGAGACCACGCTCTGCTGGTTGTCGCTGGTCAGGCCGGTGGTCGAGGGTGACAGGCTGGTGCGCGCGCGCGGCTGGTCGGTGTTGTTGTACGTGAGGTTCTGGAAAAAGGTCCAGTCAAACGCGGACTCGGCGGCGACGAGCTTGGCCTCGCTCACGGCGGGCGCGACGCGGGCGAACTGGATCTGGAGGTTGTTCTCCACGCAGCTCTTGATGGCGCGCTCGAGCGTGATCGCGACGACCCGCTGGTCGCCTCCCATGAGGTCGGTCGAGTAAGGGAGCGAAGAACCCTGGTAAGAACCGGGACCCGACGTCGTGCTCAATTCATCCAGCACGCGCTGCGAGAGGCCCAGCCGCTCGATGCCGCCCCCTTCGCGCGAAACAGGACGCTTGGCGGGCACCGCCTGTGCATCGGCCGTCTCCCGGCGGACCGACTCATAGACCGATCGGCGCAGTTGTGCATCGCTCTCTTCGGAGAACGAAGAGGTCGAGCATCCCCCTGCCAGGAGGACCAAACTAAGGCAGACCGAACCCCGGGCCCATCGGGCCTTCCGCGAGGCGTGTGGGTGTCGCATGCGGGTACAACGTATCCGGGGTTTGGCGGGGGGTCAAAGAACCCGAGCTATTCGGCCCGGGGCTTGGAGGTTGGCTTCAACTCAGAGGATCGCCGAATCATCCACACACCGGAGCCCCCGGTCGTCGACGATTCCAAGCAGCCGTGCATCAAACCCGCGCGAGAGAGAGATCGAATCCGAGAGTGAAGCGTGTGCAGTACACTCCCGCCATGCGAGCAATGGTCGTTGAAAAGCAAGGCCACCCCGTCGCCCCCAACATCCGGTACCGGACCGACTGGCCCGAGCCGGCCGCGTCGGAGCTCAGGGCAGGTTGGGTCCTTGTCAGGACTTTGGCCTCGGCCTTCAACCACATGGACCTCTGGGTCGGCAAGGGTGTCCCCGGCCTGAACCTCTCCTACCCCCGCGTGAGCGGATGTGATTCCTGCGGCGAGGTCGAGGCGGTAGGGCCGGGCGTCGATCCGGCGTGGGTTGGCCGCCGCGTCATCGTCAACGCCGCGGTGCAGGTTCCCGACCGCGTCCACCCCGACGATCCCCCGGCCTCCACGCTTTCACCCAACTATGAGCTGGTGGGGGAGCACCACAACGGCATGCACGCGGAGAAGTTTGTGATCCCCGCCGCCAACCTCGCGGCGATTCCTTCGAGCATGGACCCGGTCGAGGCCGCCGCGTTTGGCCTGTGTGCACTGACGGCGTACTCGATGGTCAGGACCAAGGCCAATCTCCTGCCGGGGCAGAGCGTCCTCATCACGGGGATCGGCGGGGGCGTGGCGACGAGTGCACTTGCGATCGCGCGGCACCTTGGATGCCCCGTCGCGGTGACAAGCCGGCACCAGTGGAAGCTCGATCGGGCGAAGGAACTGGGGGCGTCGTGCACAATCCTCGACCAGGGGCAGGACTGGTCGAAGGAAGTCCGTGCGTGGTCGCGCAAGCGCGGGGTCGACCTGGCGGTCGATTCATCCGGGAAGGCGACACACCTCAACTGCATCAAGTCATTGGCGCGGGGCGGGTGTTACGCGACGCCGGGGTGTACGAGCGGCCCCGACGCGACGACGGACCTTGCACGCATCTTCTGGAACCAGCTCCGGCTGGTGGGCTCGACGATGGGGACGGCCGAGGAGTTCCAGGAGGTCGCGAGCCTCTTCCACGATGGCCACCTCAAGCCGGTGGTCGACACGGTATTTACTCCCGAGCAGTGCCGGGAGGCGTATGCACGCATCGAGGCCGCCGAGCAGTTCGGGAAGATCGTCGTGAAGTGGTGAGAGGGGCGTGGGGTCCTTCAGGATCCGCGCAGACGCTTGAGCGTGTTGGTCGTGCTGCGGCCTTCCACGACATCGACCAGGGCGACGCGGCCCCCGTAGCTCTCGACGAAGGCGCCGCCGACGACCTTGTCCTTGGTGTAATCCCCGCCCTTGACCAGGACGTCGGGGCGGACGGCTTCGATCAGCTTGATCGGGGTGTCTTCCGCAAAGAGCGTGACGGCGTCGACCGAGGCCAGGGCGCCCAAGACGCGCACGCGGTCCTCCTGATGGTTGACGGGGCGTGATTCGCCCTTGAGCCTGCGGACGGAGGCGTCGTCGTTGAGCGCGACGATCAGGAAGTCGCCCTCGGCGGCGGCCTTGTCGAGCAGCGTCACGTGCCCCGCGTGCAGGACATCGAAGCAGCCGTTGGTGAAGACGATCGTGCGCCCGGCCCGCCGCGCGGCGGCGACCTCGATCTGGAGCTGTTCGAGCGTCCGCAGCTTGCCGTGCTCGCGCGTGCTCAGCGCGATGAGCGACTGGTGGATCTTTTCGAGCGGGATGGGTTCGACGCCGAAGATCTCGACCTCGAGCCCCGCGGCGGCGTTGGCGAAGCGCACGGCGTCGAACCATCCGCACCGGTTGGCGCGTGCCGCGGCGAGCCCCGCGAGGAACATGTCTCCAGCGCCGGTCACGTCGTAGACCTGCCGGGCGACGGTGGGGACGGCGACCGGTGAGCCGCCGCGTTCGAGCAGCAGCGCGCCGTGCCGATCGAGCGTCAGGACCACGGCCTCGAGATCGAGGGTCTCCATCAGGCGGCGAGCGACGGGTTCGTTGCGCTCGAGCGTGGCCTCGCCGCAGGTCGAGAGCCCGGTGGCGAACTCGGCCTCGGTGCGGTTGGGCGTGATGACCGTCGCGCCCTTGTACTTGGAGTAGTCGCTCAGCTTGGCGGGGTCGACCATGACGGGGATGCCGTGTGCACGGGCGATGGCGATGACGCCTTGGCAGAGGTCGGGTGTGCACACGCCTTTGGCGTAGTCCTCGATGCACACGACGTCGGCGCCGGTGATCTGCGTCCTGAGTGCGTCGAGGAGCCGCCCGGTGACCTCGCGCGAGAGCGGCTCACGCGATTCGTAGTCGACCCGGAACATCTTCTGCGGGTGGCGGGTCTGAGCTCGACCGATCAGGTTCTGCTTGACGGTGGTGGGGCGGTCCTGGTCGGAGAGGAGGCAGGCGGTGTCGATGCCGCGATGGTTGAGTTCGCGGCGGAGCGTGTCGGCGTGCGGATCGCGGCCGACGACGCCGAGTGCACACACGTGGGAGGCGAGTTCGGCAAGGTCCAGGCAGACGTTGGCCGCGCCGCCGGGGCGGTGCTGCTCTTCGCGGACCAGCAGGATCGGGACCGGCGCATCAGCGCTCAGCCGCTCGGCATCTCCGAAGAGGAGCTGGTCGAGCATGAAGTCGCCCACGACGATGGAGCGGAAGGGCTTCCAGTCGCGGAGATGTCCGAGCAGGGGGTCCATCGCGTGGTGTGCTCCGGCGGTTCGTCCGGTGGGATGGTAATCGCACGGAGCGGGGATGACGTTCGGGGGTGCATGAAAAAGGCCGCCCCGGTCGGGAGCGGCCCATGGATCGGCTGTCTGGAAATCGAGCGGACTCTCGCCGTGAGGGCGTGAGACGCAGCCGATTCAGGCCTTCTTCTCAGCGCCCTCGGCGGGGGCGGCGGCCTTCTTGGCCTCGACCTTGCGGCGGTCTTCCGCACGGTCGGCTTCCCACTTCTTGAGGTCGATGAGGTTGCGCTTGGCGAGCATGTCGCGAACGGTCTCCGAGGGCTGAGCGCCCATGCTGAGCCAGTACTTGACGCGCTCTTCGTTGATCTGGACCTGCTTGGCGGGGTTCTTCTCAACCGGGTTGTACCAGCCGAGTTCCTCGACCGGGGCGCCGTCGCGGCGGGTGCGGCGATCGAGCGCGCTGATGCGGTAGAAGGGGCGATTCTTGCGGCCAAACCTCTGCAAGCGGATGCAAAGCACTGTGAAACCTCCGGCAAACCGGTCTGAGAACATCGTTGGACAAAGCGCCTCCCCACCCGGGAGGGGCCAAGACAATAGGCGAGCACATGGAACCCATCCAGCCGCGCCCGGGGGGAGGGCGGAAAGCACCCGCAGAATCGGCGTGATGATAGGATTCTGATCGGATCAGGCAAGCCTTGGGAGGGGACAGGCGGGCATATCCCCCGGTCAATTGGTGATCAGCATCCTTGCTCGAAGGCGAGAACGAACTTGGTGAAGTCCTCGAAGTCGACAAATCCCGAGCCGTCGATGTCGGCGTCGATGATGCCCGACTCGAAAGCCTGGACGAAGGCGTTGTAGTCCTCCAGGTCGGTGAAGCCGGTGCCGTCATAGTCAGAGACGCAGGGCTTGGGGGAGGCTCCCGCCATGCCGTACGCCGAGGCGAAGATGCCGCCGGTGGCGCCCACCACCGTGGCGGCGCCGGTCGTGCGGTTGACACGCAGGAGCTGCTCGGTCGAGGCGTTGATGGTGTACAGCTCGTTGGTGGCGGCGACATAGGCCAGGCCGTTGCAGTCGGCGATCCCTGAACCCAGCGTGCCGATGACGGTCTGAGCGCCGGTCGTGGTGTTGATGCTGACAAGGCGCGAACCGCCCAAGGTGACGTCGGAGATGCCCAGGAGCGTGCTGGTCTGTGTGTCAAAGTCCAGGCCGCCGACGTTCCCCCCCGAGGGGCTGCCGAAGGGCGTCGCAAAGAGCGTCTCGAGCTCGATGCGGTAGAACTGGCCGCCGCTGGCGTTGACGCCGTAGAGCGTGCGGGAGACGGGGTCAAAGGCCAGTGCGTTGATCGTGCCCGAAAGGCCCGCCACGGTGCCCAGGAGCTGGCGTGTGCCGGTGCGGGTCATGGTGTAGAGCTTGCGCGTGCCGTCGATCACATAGAAGAGATTGCGGTTCCAGTCCCAGGCCATCCCCTGCGTGATGCCGGGGATGTCAGAAACCTTGGCGAACGAGCCCGTGGTGGTCGAGGCGATTCCAAAGTTGTTGGCCGCGTCGCCGGAGATGAACAGGTCGCCGGCGGCGACGCCGCTCCCCGAGGCGCAGACGCCCTTGGGCGCCGCCAGGGCGGCCTGCAGGGGCGCGTAGGTGATCTTGGTGCCGTTGTTGTAGCTGCTGGTCGACGTCGAGCACCCGCCGTGGGTGTGGATGCCGATCGCGACGCCCTGGTTGTCGTAGATCACGACCGAGCCGCTGTTGCCGCCGGTGGTGTCGGTGTGATACCCGACCGAGGTTCCGGAGTTGGCGCGCATGGGCCCAACGTGCGTCTTTTGCACCTGGTTCCAGGTGTTCGAAACCGGCGAGGAGGTGGTGCCGTAGCCGGTGATGCGGATGTTCGACCCCGTGATGCCCGGGATGCTCGTCGCCAGCGTGTGGCGCAAGCCGTAGGCCTGGTACGGCGTCAGGCCCGTGTTGCTGTTGACCGCCACGCCGAAGTAGCCCCAGTCCTGCCCCACGCCGTTGTTCTGGCCCTGGACGCTCGCGGCATCGACCACGTACTGGTGCTCGGGCCCCGGGTTCACGAGCGAGCCGCTGCTGCTCGAAAGCGGGACCTTGAAGCTCATCACCTGCCCGCCCGCGGTTCCGCAGTGGCCGGCGGTGAGGAAGGTGGAGTTGAGGTCGTTGATGAGCCACGATGTGCATCCCACGCTGTGGCGCGCGTTGCGGTCGTCAAAGCTCAGGATCCGGTCGTCGGTCGAGCCGCAGATCGTCCGCGTGCCGATCGGCGCAAGGCCCGCGGTCACCGTGCTCATGACCAGGCGGTTCTCGCCGGTGCCGGGGGAGGCGATAAGCTCGATGATGACCGTGTCGCCGTTGAAGAAGGCGGAGGTGTTCATCCACTGCGCGACGTTCTCGCTGGTGAGCCACTGGGTCCCGCCGTCGAGCGCCGAGGTGATCTTCAGGCGCGAGGCGTTGTCGTTGGCGGGATCGCCCGAGAGGAGCGCCTCGTCGAAGGCAAGGCGGATCCACGGCGCGTCGGTCACGTGGATCATCGTCACGAAGACGACCTGGCTGTCGCCCAGCCGCGGGTCGGCGATCACCATTCCAGAGTCGACCGTCACCGCGACCTGCTCGCTGGGGGGCGGCTCGATCGAGCGCGAGGCGTCATCCGTAAAGCCCCCCAGCGCGCCCCCCTGGCCGGGGTTCCTTGCAACCTGTGCATGCGCGCAAAGCGCGGACCCGGCGAGGAACGCGATCGTGGCGGCGGCGTGGATACGGTGTGACATCAAGCAGGACTCCCTCGTGAAAAACAGAAGCGGGTCGAACGACCCCCGGCGGGAACAGCACACCCCGAAAGGGAATGAGCAAGCTACCGGATCGGCCCCGCGAAAGAAAGGTCGTTTCTTGGTCGGACAGCGCCCGGCGTTCCACAGGGTCCTGCGAAGAAATAACCCGCCGGGCGGCGGGTTATGGGTCGTGCCACTTCATTCACAGGATGTGCAGCGGGGTATTTGAGCGATCAGTTCGGCAGGTCCGGCGGATCATCGTTGCCGCCGGTGCCGCTGAAGAACTTGTTGGTGATGTTGACGCTTGAGGTTTCCATGTCGACCACGCGGCCATCGCCGATCAGGCCGTACCCCATCTGCACCATGTCCTTGGTCTCGGCGTGCATGTCCAGGAAAACCCAGTTCACCCGTCCCAGGTGGCGCGAGTCAGGGCCGGAGCGGATGGGGGCCGAGCAGCGATCGCTCGTGGCGGTGAGACGGGGGGCGTCGAGGTTGAAGCCCTCGTTGCCGACGGCACGCTCATCATCGGGACCGTTGTTGATGTACGCCTGGCGTTCTGACCGGTCGAAGGCGGCGGCCGTGCCCAGGCCGTCGCCGGCCATGACCGTCATCGAGAACTGCTGGATCTTGCTCCGGCGCTTGGGGTAGTTGTTGAACTTGCCGTTGGTCTGCCGTGCGTTGCCCAGGAACAGGTAGTTGTACCCGTAGCAGTGATTGCGCTCATCGGCCCAGGTGGGCGTCACGGGGCACTGAAAGACCTTGTTGTCGTAGTCCTGGCGGTTGTAGAGCGGATCGCTGGCGGGCGCGGGGTCGGAGAAGGGGTAGACGCCCACGTACGTGCCGATGGTGGCGATCCACGAGGGCCTGAACTTCATGCCCGTGCCGACGTCGTACCAGTTCTTGGGGTTGCTCTTGCCACCCGAGAGATTGACCATTCGGCCGCCGGGCATGACGTCCTTGTTCGCGTCGGCGTACATGTCCCACCCCTGTGCAAGGGTGCGCATGTTGGAAAGGCACACGGCGGTGCGGCCGGTCTCGCGCGTCTTGCCCAGGGTGGGGAGCATGATGCTCATCAGCAGGGCGATGATCGCGATGACCACCAGGAGTTCGATCAATGTGAATGCACGGCGATTCATCGGACGGACGTCCTTTCAGCACCTACCGCAATAGCCCGGGAAAGGCCCCCCGCCGGGATGAGGCATCGGCCCACGTGGTCGAAGCAGTATCGGTTTATCCGAACGAGCGACCTGATTCAAGATCAACGAGTTTCCACTTTCGATCTTTGCAGAGTCGCGACAGCACGGGCCAAGCGATCTCCTCGTCGGTCACCGTGGCCATGACCTGGGTGATCGATTCGGAGGATGTTGGGATGTCCACGACCATCCCGGGGCCGTGGAGCATTTCCGTGCCGAGCGACTTGCGCGGTCCGCCGTCGGGGGCGGTGTTGTAGTTTTCGAGGATGCTGCGGACCTCTTTGGCAGATCCAAGCGCGGGCAGAGCGCCCCCCTGGGCCGGGGCGGAAGACATGAGAACGAACTGGCGCTTCTTTGCCACGGGTGATGGTATTCCGACGCGGGCGGGTTTTTTCGCAAGGCGTCGGCGGAGGTTGAATTCGCCCCGTGCAAGTCCGGAGTTACGCGAGGAAATACCGACGAAACCGCAGACGGTCGGGATGGAATCTCGACGCGTGAGGGTTCACATGTGGAGCACACGCTTCTTGCGGGCTCACAGAGGAGAAGAAGCATGCGAATGTGTGTATGGACCGGGCCGCTCGCGGCCGCGGCGGCTTCATTGACTTTGACGGCCGGGCAAGCCCTCGCTGATCCCGTCATCTATTACAACACCGGGAACGAGTTCGGCTGGAATGAGTTCAACTCGGGCTTTGAGCATTGGGAAGGGGAGTCGTACCTCGACGTCACCAAGTCGCCATCGACGCAGCCGACCGGGCCTTCCACGCGAACGATCACGCGGCAGCACTGGCCGGGCTTTTCGAGCGATGATCCCGGGTCCCACTTGGTCGTCGGCGCCGCGGCCGTTCGCTTTGCGGTGGGCGACGCGGTCGAGTTCACGCACTATTACAGCGATGGCGCGGCGTCCAGCCTTCAGCACTACCCCGCCGTCCGCTTCTCTCCCGGCGACACGATCGGGCCCTCTTCTGCGCTGACGCACACGGGCTTCACGGTGGAGGCAAGGATCCGCAATCAGGACGGGAGCTTCACGGTCCACGACCTGTGGGGCGGGGGCGATGGTTACATTGGTCTGTCATTCCAGATGAGCGGCAACACGCACTACGGCTGGATCCACGTGTCGAACAAGGTTGGGCAGGCCTATGCGTGGGCGTACGAATCCACGCCGAATACGCCGATCACGATCCCGATCCCCGCCGCGGGGACGCTGCCGATGGTCTGCGTTGCCGGACTTGCGGTGATGAAGCGCCGGCGTCGTTGAGAGCCGTGTGCGGGCGAACCTCATTGAAACGCGGTTCTGTAACTGTGAACAACCGGCCTGCACACGGGCCGGTTGTTCTTTTCATGGACATCGTCGCGGAGGGACCGATGGCGCCGCCCCGGCATGACAAGTCAAAAAACGCCGCGAAATGCGGCGTTGTGGGCGCTTGAACCGTGCATAGTTGCGGCGAGCAAACGCGTTACTCGCCATCCTCGACTTCTTCGGTCTCCGCCTCCCACAGCCGGACCGCCTCATCAAGGAGGCGTTCGAGCGGGACGGGCTTGAGGAGATACTTGTCCGCGCCGATGCTCTCGGCGTAGGCCTGGTGGCGTTTGCCCTCGTTGGCGGTGACCATGATGACGATCGGGCTCTCGTCCTTGCCCTTGATCTTCTCGAGCACGAGGAACCCGGAGCGCTTGGGGAGCATCATGTCGAGGATGACGATGTCCGGCGGGTCTTCCTGGCAGATCTTGACGGCCTCGTTGCCGTCCATGCACGTCTGCGTCAGCGCGCCCTCGGACTGGAACGCGGCCTCGATCGATTCGAGGATGTCGCGGTCGTCATCAACGATCAGGACCCTGACGTCTTCGAGGCGTCCGCCTCCCTGGTATTCAAGGTCGTTGTCTTCGGCGGGCATGAATGACTCCCTGTCGCGGCGTGGGCGGCCCTTTGGCGGCCCGCGGCCGATATTGCCGTCTTGGCGGTGTCTGGTTGTACCGTCGTTTCGGTCACGAATCGTCCGGCGGCCCGGTCCGAGCCGCCGCGGGGCGATCCCTGAGGCCTCTTTTCCCACGAAGATCCCATACGAACGTAGGAGGCATCCGGGTTCACCGCGCGGCCGGTACTTGCCCGTGTGCGTGAACTTTTACGCGGTGCTCAGGGCCCCCGCGTCGAGTGCGCTCTGCGCTTTGATGCGGGCGAGTTCGTCCTCGGTCATCCAGGGAAGTGCACGGAGCTTGGCCTCGAGCGAACCGGGAAAGGCTCTTCCCAGCCGCTCGTGGCGCGGCCGACTCTTCCAGATGCGGTGCATCCAGAGGTACTGGCCGGGGGCCTCGCGCACCGCGCTCTCGATGGCCCGGCGGTACCGCGCGGTGAGATAGAAGAGCGGATCTTCCGCCCCGGCCCAGTCCTCCGGGCGGATGACGTCCTGGATGTCGAGCTGGTACCGGAAATTGGGCTCGGGGAGCCTGCGGGCCATGCCGCAGATCACCGGGCACTTGAACTGCATCGCCAGGAGGCCGATCGATTTGTATGTCGACGCCAGGCGGCCGAAGAACGGCACGAAGAGCCCGCG
>DATGXW010000425.1:0-2597 GCA_035298585.1 Phycisphaerales bacterium | reverse complement strand
CTACAACGTCCCGCGACTGACATTCTGGCCGCACAAGGGCACCACCGAGTGGGTGCAGGTCGATTTCGAGCGCCCGCGCACGGTCGGTTCCGCCGACGTCTACTGGTTCGACGACACCGGCGTCGGCGAATGCCGGATCCCCGCCTCCTGGAAGCTCCTCTACAAGGATGGCGACCAGTGGAAGCCCGTCGACGCCGCGGAGTATCCCATCAAGAAGGATGACTTCTCGCGCATCGAGTTCACCCGCGTCCGCGCTTCAGCGCTCAAGCTCGAGATCGGTCTCCAGCCCGGCTGGTCCACCGGCGTCCTCGAGTGGAAGTTCCGCTGATCGCGCCTCCGCGCGTCCTGCATCACACGCACTCGACGACCACGGCTCACCCATCGGCTCTGTTCCTTTGTAAAGAAATCGCAAGACCGACTCGAAAGATCCTGCCCCCTCCCGACCGACGCTCCGTCGGCCCAGCGATATGCATGTGGTTCCCGCGCTCCCTGTGCAACCGCGCAGAAAGCTCTACACTGCACACCCCAGTCCGCTGCACATCACGATCACCTCGCCGATGTCGCCCTTCGGACACCATGCCACGCATAGAACCCTTCCCTACGCTCTCCCCCACCAATGTCCGCCCACCGCCGAATCCTCCGACTCATCCCCCAGTACGCACTCATGGGCGCGGTGCTCCTCCTCCTCGCCGCCTTCCTGCTCTATCCCATCTTCCTCACCGTCCGCGGCGCGTTCATCACCTCCACCCCCGAGGGTGACCACTTCACCTTCAACCACATCGCCCTCATCTTCCAGGATCCCTCCGCCCGCACCGGCCTCTTCAACTCGTTCAAGATCGCCGCCGGCACCACCCTCCTGGCCCTCGCCATCGCCATCCCCCTCTCGATCCTCTCCGCGCAGTTCCGCTTCCCCGGCAAGACCTTCTTCAACGCCATGGTCCTGGTCCCGCTGATCCTCCCACCCTTCGTCGGAGCGATCGGCGTCCGCGCCATCCTCGGACGCCAGGGCGCGCTCAATGCACTCCTGGGCATGGAGCTCGACATCCTCGGCTCCGCCAAGTACTGGGGCGTCATCGCCGTCCAGGCCCTGAGCCTCTACCCCATCATCTTCCTCAACACCTCCGCCGCCATCGCCAACCTCGACCCCGCGCTCGATGAAGCCGCCGAATCGCTCGGCGCAAGCTGGTGGCGGCGGTTCTGCAAGATCACCCTCCCGCTCATCCGGCCCGGCATCTTCGCCGGCGCCACCATCGTCTTCATCTGGAGCTTCACCGAGCTGGGCACCCCGCTCATGTTCGACTACACCGCCGTCGCCCCCGTCCAGATCTTCTACGGACTCAAGGAGCTCGAAACCTCCGCCGCGCCCTACGCCCTGACCGTCGTTCTCCTCGCCTGTGCCGTCACCCTCTACATCCTCGGCAAGCTCGTCTTCGGCAAAAAGGGCTACGCCATGTACGCCAAGGCCTCCCGCGCTGGCGAGGAATCAATCCTCACCGGCTGGCGCGGCCTTCTCGCCACCAGCGCCTTCGCGCTCGTCGGCTTCCTCGCTCTCCTCCCGCACGTCGGCGTCATCCTCACCAGCCTTACCACCCCCGGACAGTGGTACGACTCGGTCCTCCCCACCCACTTCACCACTGCACACTACACCCAGGCCCTCACCACCGGCGACTCCTTCGGCGCGATCGTCAACAGCCTCAAACTCGCCGCCGCCGCCATGGTGATCGACATCTTCATCGGCATCATCGTCGCCTATATCGTCGTCAGGACACAGGCCAAGGGCCGCGGCCTCCTCGACGCATTGTGCATGCTCCCCCTCGCCGTCCCCGGCCTGGTCATGGCCTTCGGCTACGTCGCCATGAGCCTCCGCTGGCCCTTCGGCAAAGATGGCCCACTCTCCGGCATCGCCTCGGTCTTCGGCGCAGTCCCCGCACCCTTCCTCTTCCTCGTGATCGCCTACTCCGTCCGCAGGCTCCCCTACATCGTCCGCTCCACCATCGCCGGCCTCGAACAGACCTCCGGCGAACTCGAAGAAGCCGCCATGATCCACGGCGCCACCCGCATCACCGCCGTCCGCAAGATCATCATCCCACTCATCATGGCCAACCTCATCGCCGGCGGCCTCCTGGTCTTCTCCTTCTCCATGCTCGAAGTCTCTGACTCGCTCCTCCTCGCACAGCAGGCCAAGGACTACCCCATCACCAAGGCCATCTTCTCCTTCACCGAACGACCCGGCGATGGCCTCTATATCGCAAGCGCCCTGGGCGTCTGGGCCATGGCCCTGCTCACCATCACCCTCTTTGGCGCCTCCATCCTCCTGGGCCGAAAGCTCGGCGCGATCTTCCGCGTCTGATCCCACACGCCCCACCCAAACACGCCCCCGCGACATTCCCCAAAAAGACAAACACCCCGTGCCGCTCGGCACAGGGTGCTCTTGTTGATTCACCGACCCGCCACAATCCCCGGCATGTGATCAGACGACCGACAGGACCGAGTACCGCCGACGCGACGCCGCGGCCAGGACCAAGAAGCTCGCCAGAACACACGCCACCACGAACAATGCAGTTTCCATAGTCGCTCTCCCTGAAGAACACTGTCCT
>DATGXW010000424.1:0-4189 GCA_035298585.1 Phycisphaerales bacterium | reverse complement strand
AAGGGGTCCGGGGGGGGTGCGGTTCAATCGATCGGCCTGCCACCGGCCCGCCATCGGCCCCGTCAGATCGCGGACTTTCGGCCGCGGCCGGAGGGGGACACTTCACCCATGCGGAGGAGGAACTTGCTGGCCTCCTCGATCTCGTGCAGCGTGAAGGGTGCGAGCATGTCGGGCTGGAGCGCGGTTCCCATCAAGTCCGCGGGGTACGGCCGCGGGTTGCCGGTGTACTGCGCGATCTCTTCCGAGGCACGCAGCGCCGCGTCCACTGCTTCCATCAACCGGTACGAGTCGATCTGGTCGTGATCGTCCTGATCGTGCCCGTCGTTGAAATCGCTCTTCGCGTGGCCCTCGACCGGATCGTTCGCACGGTCCCGAGGCTTCTCATGACGCTTGCGGGGGTCGCGATCTTCGCGATCGTTGTTCAGGTTCTCGCCGCGGCCAGTCATGAAGTACCTCCCTTCCATACGTTCTTCGTCGAATCACGGTTCGCGGTTTCGGTCCACTCGTGCATTCTTGATCGTCACCGAATCGCGTCCTCACCCACTCTAAGACGAAACGTACACGAAGATGTTTCACTCACAAGAGAACTTGCGGGAAACACCCCTCCGCGTACACGGGTTTTCCCGCTTCCAACGCGCGATCCGGCGATGAACGCAAGGTGAACGCCTCATCACAACGCCGCACGGGAGCCCGCGTGTCAAAGCGGGCAACCCGCCCTTTCGGGCTTCCCGGGCTGCGGATTATGAGGCACTTTCCCCCGTGCTAACCTACGCCAATGCGCATCATCGCCGGTGAATTCCGTTCCCGTAAGCTCCTCTCCCCCCCCGACGCACTGACCACGCGCCCGATCCCCGACCGCGTCAAGGAATCGGTCTTCGGGCTGCTGCGCGGCCACATGGAGGGCGCGTCGGTCTTCGACGGCTTTGCCGGTTCGGGGGCGTTCGGGCTCGAGGCCGTCAGCCGGGGCGCTGCACGCTGCGTCTTTGTCGAGAAGGACCGTGGCTCGGCCGGCCTCCTCCGCCGCAACATCGAGATGCTCGGCTGCGAGGACCGCTGCGACCTGGTCACCGGCGACGTCCTGGGCCCGGGCGCCCTGGCCCGCTGCCCGCGCCCGGCCACGGTGATCTTCCTCGACCCGCCTTACCCGCTGATCCGCGACGTCGCCGGATGGCGGCGTGTCACGACGCAGTTCTCACGACTGATCGAGTGCCTCGCGCCCGACGGCTTTGGCCTGCTTCGGACGCCCTGGCCATTCGTCCAGCTCGTCCCGACCGCCGCGCCGACGGAAGAAGAAGCCGGCGAGGCAGACGGCAACAAGAAGCGCCGCAAGGATGACGACAAGCGCAAGAAGGGGAAGGGCCACAACAAGGGTAAGTCCGAGCGCGTCCGGACCGGCAAGCTCCGCGATGATGAGACCGAGATCTGGTCGCTCGAGCGCGACGGTGGCCATCCCGCCGATCGTGCACACGACAGCTCCTTGGACGTCTCGCCCGATCGCCACGTGTGCAAGGCCATCGCAGACATGACCGAAGAGGAGCTTGAAGAACTGGACCGCGCAGACCTGGAAGCCATGGAGCGAGCGGCCGACTCCGCCAAGTACCAGCGGGTGGTCCCGGATCTTGCGATCCCGGGGGCCAACGGGCCCGAAACGCACACCTATGGAACCATGGCGGTCCACTGGTACCAGAGGGCACGGTGAGCGGCCGGCGGTCCGACGCGTTGCGTCAGACGATCAGCGCGGTGCTGGGTTGGCCGCTTCGTGATCGCGGATGATCTTCACCACCGGCTCGGCGACGTCATTGGGGATTGCGAACGAGAGCGTGTGGTGTGCGATCAGCCACCTGCCTGAGACGTGGCGGAGCACGGTCATGCCCCGGCACTGGCCGTACTTGGCGTTGTCGAGCTTTTCATCGATCCACGCAGTGTCATAGTTTGAGTTGAAGTACACGTGGCGGTCGCGCGGGGTGTAGGTCCAGCCCTTGCCCTGGTCGAAGTAGGGCTTGGCGAAAGCTTCGAACTGCTGGCGGTTCCAGTACTCGGTGGCGTCGGTGCCGATGAAGACTGCATCGCTGGTCATGCGCGAGAAGTAGTCGTTGAAGTCGCCGCGCGAGGCAGCGGCGTGCCAGCCGTCGAGCGTGGTGGCGACATCGTGGTAGCACTGGTTGTAGTCGCCGCGGTCGTGCATGGATGCGCAGCCGCTGAGAAGACCAGCGGTGGCGATTGCAGTGGCGGTCATGCGAAGGTTGCGTGCACCGGACGTTGCCATGTCGTTGCTCCCAGTATGCACAAGCGATGTGTGCGTTTCCAGATCGTCGGGATATGCAGTGTACTGAAGAAGCAACGCTGTGTACCAACGAGGGAAACAATGCAGGAGCTTCCATAGAAACAAGAACGGCCGGCGATTGAATCGCCGGCCGTCGTGGTGCATCTTGATGTCGGGTGATTCAGGCGAGATCGGGGAAGAGCTTGACGGTCGCGGCGATCAGGTCCTTGACGTGGCTGATCGACTCATTCATGAACTTCTGCTCCTCATCGTTCATCTTGAAGGTGAGGACCTTCTCGACGCCCTTGGAGCCCAGGACGCAGGGAACGCCGACGAAGAGGCCCTTGCCGCCGTTGGCGTTCTTGACGCCGAACTCGCTCTCGCACCATGCAGCGCACGGGATGACGCGCTTCTTGTCGCGGACGATCGACTCGACCATCTCGATCGTGCCCGACGCCGGGGCGTAGAAGGCGCTGGTGCCCATGAGCTTGACGATCTCGCCGCCGCCGACCTTGGCGCGCTCCACGCAGGCCTGGATCTTCTCGGCAGAGAGAAGATCGGAAACGGGGATGCCGTTGACGCTGGTGAGCCGCGGGAGCGGGACCATGTCGTCGCCGTGGCCGCCCAGGAGCAGGCCCTGGATGTCCTCGACGCTGACGCCCAGTTCCATCGCCAGGAAGGTCTTGTAGCGGGCGACGTCGAGCGCGCCGGCCTGGCCCAGGACGCGGTGTGCAGGGAAGCCCGTGGTCTTCCACGCGACGTAGACCATCGCGTCGAGGGGATTCGACACGACGATGATGATCGAGTTGGGCGCGTACTTCTTGACCTGCTCGGAGACGTTCTTGACGATCCCGGCGTTGATCTGGACGAGGTCGTCGCGGCTCATGCCCGGCTTGCGCGGAAGGCCCGCGGTGATGACGACAACGTCGGAGTCGGCGATGTCGGCGTAGTCGAAGGTGCCCGTGATGCGTGCGTCGAAGTTCTCGATCGGGCCGCAGCAGGCCAGGTCGAGCGCCTTGCCCTTGGGCATGTGCAGTTCGGGCTTGTCCTTGTTGGCGATGTCCAGGAGGACGATGTCGCCCAGTTCCTTGGACGCCGCCCAGTGTGCACACGTTCCGCCGATGTTGCCCGCTCCGATGATGCTGATCTTGGCCCGACGCATGAGGGTTGTCCTTGATCCAGGTGGTGCTGAGATCCAGATGGTGCTGAAAAAACGAGGGAGAGATGATAGACAAAGAGAGTCAAACGCGGCGGCGGCCGGATCGACCCCGCATCCAACCCATGTCCATCGGCTTCTGACCCCCGCCGGTCCCGAGCCGGGCGCACGGGGAGGGTGCACAGGGGTGTGCAGGTACGATGGTGAATCATGGAACTGACGCCGCTCCGTTACTTCCGGGTGATCGTCTCGCAAGGGCACATGACGCGCGCAGCGCGGGTGCTGGGGGTGACGCAGCCCGCGTTGTCGGCGGTGGTCAAGAAGCTTGAGGCGGAGGTGGGGACTGCGCTCTTGCACAGGACGGGGCGCGGCGTGGAGCCGACCGAGGCGGGGCGTGTGCTGCTTGGACATGCACACGAGGCGATCCGGGCGGCCGAATCGGGCGTCAAGGCGGTGCGTGAGCTTCTGGGTCTTGAGCGCGGGTCGATCCGCGTTGGCGGGGGCGCGACGGCGACGGCGTACATCCTTCCGCCGGTGGTCTCTCAGGTGAGGAAGAAGCACCCCGGGCTTCGGTTCTTTGTCAGGGAGGCGGGGTCATCGCAGGTTGCACAGGCGGTGGTGAGCGGCGAGCTTGACCTTGGGATCATCACGCTGCCGGTGGAGCGGGGCCTTGCGGCGGAGCTTGAGATCACGCGGCTGGTGGTGGATGAACTGCGATTGATCACGCCGCCGGGCCATCCGTTGCGGCAGGCGATGGGCAAGAGCAAGGG
>DATGXW010000423.1:0-3052 GCA_035298585.1 Phycisphaerales bacterium | reverse complement strand
CCGCGCTCCCGCCGCGGAGACTCATCGAAACGTTGCGACGCGCCGGGACCGGAAGAGGTTCGCCGCCGCTCGTTGGCTCCTGTGTGCTCACCGGCCGCCCTCCTGGGCCGAATCACCGCCGGCGCTCTCGCCGACCTTCTTTGCCTGCTGCGTCACGCCCGTCCAGTCCTTCGGGAAGTTCGAGCCGGGGATCTGGCCCGACTTCACGCCGTTCATCGCGTCGGGCATCAGGAAGTTCAGGCCCGGCATCGACGCCGGGAGCACCAGCGTCGTCCGGTTGCCGCCCACCATGTCGCGGATCAGCTCCATGTTCTTGAGGAACACCGCGAGTTCCTGGTTGGTGTTCATCTGCTTGAGAATCGCCGCGGCCTCAAAGTCGCCCGCCGCCCGGATCTCCTGTGCACGCCGCTCGGCAAAGGCCTTGATCCGCTGTGCGTCAGACTCTGCCTGTGCACGGATCGCCGCCGCCACCGCCTCGCCCTTGGCCTCGATGTCCTTGGCCAGCCGGTCGCGGTTCTGACCCATCGCCTCGAACACCGCCTTGGTCGTGTCTTCCGGCAGGCGGACGCGGTTGATCCCAACCTCCACCACCGTCACGCCCAGCTCGGCGATCCCCTGCCCGGTCGGGCCCTTGGCCACGATCTGCTCCATCACCTTCTTCTCAAGCTCCGGGAGCTTGGTCCCCCCGGGCGCCGCGGTGAAGAGCTCGTCCATCCGGAACTGGCTCACGCTGCCCAGGGAGCTGCGGAGCAGGCCGCGGAGCGCTTCCTCCGCGCGGCGGTAATGCTCCTCGGGACGCTCGCCCGCCGAGGAAAACTTCTGGAAAAACCGCAGCGGATCCGAAACCCTCCATGTGCAGAAGGCCTCGACGATGATCTGACGGCTGTCGGCCGTCTGCTGCGTCTCGCTCACGGTCTGGAGGAACCGCTGCCGCGAGTCGTACTTGGTCACCGACTGCATCGGGTACGGACGCTTGAAGTACAGCCCCGGCTCGAGCTTCACGTCGGCCTCGGTCGCGCGGCCGAAGCTCGTCAGCACCGCCGCCTCCGTGTAACGCACGGTGAAGGTCGAGGTGTATGAGACCAGGGCCAGGAGCACCACCGCCGCGAGAACGATCACAACCAATCGGTTCACGACCAACCTCCTCAGATCGCAGGACGTGTGCACACGGGCTGCACGACATCCCGTTCGAGTCGGCGTCCGTCAGACGCCGGGTGAATCACATCCGCATCAGGTCACTCAATAGTCCGCCGGTGAATCGGTCTTGGGCCTGAACGTGCCCACGCCCGTGTCCACGTCCTTGAGCTCGATGTCCAGGCGCAGATCGTCGACCTTGTCGCCGACGATGTACACGCGCGATTTGCCCAGGGCCGCACGCAGCGCGTCGAAGTACTCGCCGGCCTTGAAGACCTCGGGCGCTGCCTCGAAGGCGGCGATCTGGCCGTTGTAGCGGGCCGCACGCCCGCGATCACCCATGTGCCGCGTCCAGCGGTCGGCCTTGGCCTTGGAGATCATCGCCGCGGCGCTGCCCCCGGCCTTCTCCAGGAGCGCCTGCACGGCGAGCTCCTTGTCCTTGGCTTCCGATGCACGGGCCGCGTCGCGCTGGAGCGTCTCAAGCTCCTGAATCCTGGCGGAGATCTCGATCGCAAGCTCCGTGCTGCCCACCACCTTGGTCAGCGTCTCGATCGAATCCTTGCGGGCCGATTCGATGCGCGCCTCGGTCCGGCGGTCCGCCTGGACGACCTTCTCGAAGCTGCTGGCGACCGCCTTGTCGGGGTGTGCATTGGTCACGCCGACGAACAGGACGTCGATGCCCGTCCCCTGCGGCGTCCCATCAGGGCCCGGGTTGAGGCGGTCAAATCCCGCCTGGACAACGCGCCGGATCTCCTTGTTCAGTTCCTCGCGGTTGCCGCCCACCACTTCATCGACCGAATGCTGCGAGAGGAACTGCATGATCTCGCGGCGGGCGACCGCGACCAGGAGATCCTCCCGCATCTCGGGGGCCGAGAAGGAGTCAAACTTCTTCACGTCCCGCACCGCGTAATACATCGGGATCTCGACCGATACCAGCGCCACGCCCGAGCTCGCACGCGAGGCGCCCTCCTGCCGGTCGCCCAGGCCGCGTGCCGACTCAAGCCGCGAGGGCTGAACGATCTGGAACATCTCCTGGCCGATGTGGTCGTTGGTCCAGAGGATCGCCGGCGCGTTGTTGGCCGGAGGGGGCGATCCAAGGTCAAGCACGCGGATGCCCGTGGCGGTATAGCCCAGGATCTCGCGCGGACGATCGGGGAGCTTGCGCGAATACTCGGGTACTTCGACCCGCTCGATCGGCCAGGGGAACTTGACGTTCAGGCCCGGTTCAAGCTCGCGGTTGTACCGCCCGAACCGCAGCACCATCGCGCGCTGGTCAGGCTGGACCACCGAGAAGGCAGAGAGTCCCCACACCACCACCACCGCCATGACCACCAAGAGCACGATCCGCCGCGCCAGGAGCTGGTAGAACCAGCTCGACGAGACCTCAAAGCCGAGCTGATAGTTGATCGCCTCGCTGATCGACTGCGCGATCCGGTCCGGGGCCGCGATGAACGCCAGGATCCTCGAATCAAAGGCCGGCCGGGCGATCTCGCCGGGCTTGCGCGGCCGGTAGAGGTCCAGGATGAAGTTCAGGAAGACCTCGATCCCCAGCACCACCATCACCGCCGGGAGCACGATCGGGAGATACTCGCGGACGACCGAAGGACCGGCAAAGTCGACAAAGTGGGCGATGGCCATCGCCATACCCAGCACCGACGCCACCGCCGAATAGGCCGCTCCACCCCGGAGATTGGCCCACGCCGTCTGCTTGGCAAGCCCCGAGACATACCGGGCAAAGAGGAAGCCGACCACGCCAAGGATCAGACCGATGCCAAAGGCCCAGCCGTCCGGGGGGCCGAGGGGCGCCGGGTTCTCCGCGACGAACATCGCGTCGCGCACCGAAAGGAACCGCACGATGCCCACCCACACCAGCCCGATGCCGACCACCACGCTGACGGCGGGCAGGAAATACTTGTAC
>DATGXW010000422.1:0-5011 GCA_035298585.1 Phycisphaerales bacterium | reverse complement strand
GAGCGTCAAGATGTTCTGGATCGATCTCGAAGGTCATCGCATTCCCTACAACCGCCTCGGTCCGGGCGAGACGGGAAGCCAGCACACGTTCGCGCGGCACGTGTGGGTGGCGGTCGGGCACAACGGCCAGGACCTTGGCTTCTTTGAGGCAGAGCCTCGTCCCTCGATCGCGGTGATCGACGGGGTCGTGAAGGATGACCCTCCGCGCCGGCGACGGAATCCTGGGCTTGAGAAGAGCACATCAGACTCATGGCACGGATGGGACCTCCCGGAAACCGCCGCGGATGCGTGGGCGGGGGAGGACTGGGAGCGGCCCTGGTCCCAAGAGGCGATCTCGGAGGGCGCGGCGTCGGGTGTGCAGCAAGGCACGCGTGGTGTGCACACAGAACCCGCCTTCGAGGCCGAGCTTCGTGAGTTCAACATCCACCTCCGCGACAAGGCGACGGGTGAGGTCAGGCAGCTCACGACCGACGGCACTGCGGAGGATTTTTACGATGGGCGGTTCTTCTGGTCCCCCGACGGCCGCCGCTTGATCGCGATGCGCACCCGGCGCGGCGGTGACCGCAAGGTGTACTACGTCGAGAGCACACCGGGCGATCAGCTCCAGCCCAAGCTGCGGAACTACGACTATCTCAAGCCTGGAGATGAGATCCCGCAGTCGCGGCCCAGGCTCTTTGACATCCCAGCGTTGCGGCAGATCGAGGTCTTGGAAGAGCTCTTTCCCACGCCGTGGTCGATCGACGAGATGCGCTGGGAGGCGGATTCCTCGGCGTTCACCTTCCTCTACAACCAGCGCGGCCACACGGTGATGCGTGTGCTCTCGATCAACGCCCAGACGGGGGATGTCCGGGCGATCGTGAACGAGGAGTGCACAACCTTCTTTGATTACGCCGCCAAGACCTTCCTGCACGCGGTGAAGCCCGAGGCGGAGGGGGGTGCGGCGAGCGAATTCATCTGGATGTCTGAACGCGACGGGTGGAACCACCTGTACCTGATCGACGCCCTGACCGGGAAGGTCAAGAACCAGATCACCAGGGGGCCCTGGGTGGTGCGCGGGGTGGTGTCGGTCGATGATGCCGCGCGCACGCTGCTCTTGCGGGTCGCGGGGGTGGATGCTGCACAGGACCCTTACCACGTGCACTTTGCCCGCGTCAACTTCGACGGCTCGGGCTTCACCATGCTGACGCGCGGGGACGGGACGCACGAGGTCGTCTTCTCGCCGGGCGCGGGCGCCTATTTCATTGATACGTATTCGCGGGCGGATCTCCCCCCGGTGACGGAGCTTCGGCGGTCGAGCGATGGGAAGCTGATGCTTGAACTTGAGCGAGCCGACTGGTCACCGCTGCTGGCCGCCGGGTGGCGAGCCCCCGAGCGGTTTGTCGCCAAGGGGCGCGACGGCGCCACCGACATCTACGGGCTCATCCACCGGCCGACGAACTTTGATGCATCCCGCAAGTACCCGGTGCTCGAGATCATCTACGCGGGACCGCACGATCACCATGTCCCCAAGGGCTTCCGGAGCTTCTCGCAGGCGATGGAGGTCGCCGAACTGGGGTTCATCGTCGTCCAGATCGACGGGATGGGCACCAACTGGCGCTCCAAGGCGTTCCACGATGTCGCCTGGAAGAACCTCAGGGATGCGGGGTTCCCCGACCGCATCGCGTGGATCAAGGCGGCCGCGGCCGTCCATACCGAGATGGACATCGTCAACGGCGGCAGAGGCGTTGGGATCTACGGCGGCTCGGCGGGGGGGCAGAACTCGACGGCCGCCCTGCTCTGGCACGGGGACTTCTACAAGGCGGCGTTCAGCGACTGCGGGTGCCACGACAACCGCATGGACAAGATCTGGTGGAACGAGCTGTGGATGAGCTGGCCCCTGGGACCGTGGTATGAGGAGAACAGCAACGCGGTGAATGCCGGGCTGCTTCCCGACGATTGCCGCCTGACGCTCTCGGTCGGGGAGATGGATGAAAACGTGGACCCGGCGAGCACGATGCAGGTCGTCGCAGCGCTCCAGAAGGCCAACAAGGACTTTGAACTGATCGTGATCCCGGGCGCTGGCCACGGCGCGGCCGAATCGCCGTACGGGCGTCGTCGGCGGATGGACTTTTTCGTCCGTTCGCTGATGGGCCGGGAGCCTCGCTGGGAGTGAGGGGCGGCGGAGGGCAGACAGCGGACGGCAGAGAGCAGGGTGCAGAGAGCCGGCAGTCGGGGGCGGGGAGACGACAGAAGAGACTGGCTGTGGCTGCCCAATCGGAAACCGGTCGGGGACCAATCGGGGAGCGTCCCGCCGCTGCACGCGCTTCACACCCGGCGTTCGTCGACCGGCCTGACCTTGATCTGTGCTGGCTCGGCGACCGTCACCTTGACCCTGCTGCCGGCGGGGATCAGGATCGTCTCGGACAACGCGTCGTACCGCTTCCCGTTGATGCGCACCACGCCCACGGGGCGCAGGTCGGTGAGTGCTTCACCCTCGGTTCCCAGGAGCGCCATGAGTTCCTTGGCTTCCTTCTCCTCGGTCGCCCGGCGGGCCTCAAGCTCTTCCTCGGTCGGCTCCCCCACCATCTTTCGGCCCAGGGGCGTGTGCCGCCAGAGCTTGATTCCCTGTATGAAGATAAACGGTCCCCCCAGGAGCGAGACCAACCCGCCCAAGGCCCCCCAGACGGGGTTGTACTTCCAGAGGCAGATGATCCCCGCAAGCGCGGAGGCGATCGAGAGCAGGGCGATCAGCCCGGCCGAGGGCACGAAGATCTCAAGAAACAGAAGCAGCGCGGCGACGCCGATCAGCACGATTCCCCACAAGAGCAGCGACTCGTCCATGGCCCCTCGTGATCCACCCTCACAGGTGGGAATAGGGTGGGAAGCATCTCAACCCTGTTTCAACCCGCCGAAGCGTCGCGCGGGCCGGTGATCGGTTCCACGATCGTCTGAAAGCCGTCGGCGGAGACGATCCGCACGGGCGTACCACCATCAACATAGCCGATCGAACTGGCGACATCGAGAACCCGGTCTCCGAACTGTGCCTTGCCCGAGGGCCTCAGCGGGGTCAGCGCCACGCCTTCCGCACCCGCGCTGATCGATGGGGCGGTGATCGCCATCGCCTCAAAGGGATTGGTCTCGATGTCCTCCTCACCCCCAGGACGCAGCACCATGCGGTTGAACATCGGGATCGAGCTGAGATTGCGGCTGATGAAGTAGATCAGCATCCCCGCCGAGACGAACGACAGCAGCACCATCACAAGCCCGCCCAGCATCTCGCCGCGCCCGCCCGTGCTCGATGGGAAAAGCCCGCCCCCCGGTCCCACAAAGACGCCCACGAGCCCGACAAAGAGCAGGACCAGGCCAAGCACACCGGGAATGCCAAAGCCCGGCAGGATGAGCACTTCAACCGCCAGCAGCAGGATGCCCACGCCGATCGCGGCAAGCTCCCACCAGTTGGCCATGCCCACCAGGAGCGGCGGCGCCACCAGGAGCACCAGCGCCAGGGCCGCGACCGATCCGGGCGCCACCAGGCCGGGGTGGATCATTTCGAGCACAAGCCCGACCAGGAAGACGACGATCAGGACCACCTGCAGGATCGGGTGCATGAGCACCGCCGAGAGCTTCTCCGACCAGTTTGGATCCAGCCTGCGCAGATTGGTCGCACCAAAGTAAGCCCGGAGCTCCTCGTCAGTGTCGACCTTCTCGACCGCCAGGCGGTAGTGGATCAGGTCATCACTCTTGAATGTGAATGGCCCCTTCCCGTCGCTCACATACTCAACGAGCTTCCACTGGCCGCGGTCGGCGGGGGTGAGCGTCCGGCGCTGGCTGGCGCGGTCTTGGGTGAGATTGAGATCCTTCTCGAAACGCTCGATCGTGGGCGACGCGGGCCTGAAGGTCACCTCACCGTCACCCCCACCCCCACCCCCACCCGGCGCCGTCTTGCCAGCGTCGCCACCCGCATCCTGCTCAGAGATCGGTGTGCTCTCGACCGACTGCGAAGGCTCACCGGTGGTATCTCCCGGCCTGCCTTCTTCCGAGGGAGTCTTCAAACGCTCTTCTGAACCTTCCGCGGGCAAGGCCTCTTCCTTCGCCTTGCCCGCCTCGTTCTTCTTGCGAGCGATGCCGCGGCTCTGGAACCCGTCCCCATCACTGGGCGCTGAGACCAGCCGCGGACGCCCGGCCGGGGGCTGCTCCTGAAAGAGCATCTCGTACTCAGCGCGGTTCACGGCCATGCGCTCGCCGGTCTTGGCGTTCTCGACCATCCACAATTCAACGCCAAGGGCCACGATGCCCTGCACGAGGTACTCATCGCGGTTGTGCCTGCGGGCCGAATCGACCACCTCGGCCAGCAGCGGCGCGGTCACCTTCTGCTTCTCGTGCTCGGGGAGGGGCGAAAGGCCCCCGAACCGTGAAACCCGGATCGGCAGTGCATCCCCCATCGTTCCCGTGCCGCTGGTGATGATCTCCCGGCACGCAAGTGCAATCACCGCCCCCGCCGAATACGCGTTGGGGTGGACCCACGCCACGATGTTCTTGATGGAAGAGGACTTGATCGCGTTACATATATCAAAGGCCGCCCCGAGTTCGCCCCCCGGGGTGTTCAGATCGATCACCACGCCCTCCGCACCCGATGTCTCCGCCAGTTTCAGGCGGCGCTCAAAGCTCACCGCCGTGAGGCTCGTGATCGGGCCCTCGATGGTGATGATCGCCACGTTCCCCGCCTGGCGTGCCGCGGGGACCACCCGCAAAGACTTGCCAACCCCATCCTGCGGACGTGCAAAGGCCGGATCCAAGCCCAGGCAGCACAGAACCAGTGCCGCGATCGCCGCCAGCCAGACCCAACCCAGACGCGTTGGACGTACAAGGTCCTGCATCATGCTCCCCGTTCAGGTCCGGGCCTTCCCGAACCGCCATCGAGCCGCGGCCGACCGATCCATCGGCCGGGCGTGATCGAACCGTGATCGGACAATGATAGGTGCGACGAAAATCCCTTCCCGGATTCACGTCCAGCCACTTCCGCAACTTGTAC
>DATGXW010000421.1:0-14410 GCA_035298585.1 Phycisphaerales bacterium | reverse complement strand
GTCTACGGCGTCGCCAATGCCGACCGAGCCGCGGTGGGCGACCTTCTTGATCCCAGCGTCGAACTCGTCGGGCTGAGCTATATCCCAAGTGCGGAGGGCAAGGAGGCGGTTCTGACGCGCGTCGACACCTACGCGGCGGTCCGGGGGATGGTGACCAATCACGCCGTGCAGGAGATCCAGGCTTCGCAGGATGGTCCCCTCACCGCCCGGACGCAGGTTTTGGTCCGAGTATCCGCGCCGTATCCGGTGCTTTCATGGTGGAAGCTGGACTGGCGGAAGGGGACCGATGAGGTCTGGCGCTGCACACGGATCGAGCCCTTGTGGCTCAGCACCGGCGGCGGTCGATAACCCCGGGACCTGGAGAACGTCGTTCCGGGGGTACGCCGGGTGCTTTGAATGCGATTGGCATGCCGGGATAACACCCCGAAGGTCCGTATAGCCGTGTGGTTGCGACCATTTGCCGCGTCTGTGCGTTGTGCGGGGCCGGGATGCACATGAGGCGGGGTTGCATCGGTTTCCGCTTCCGGCGGACGTATCCGATAGATCAATTGGTGAAGCCGCCGGTGGCGACCGTTGGGAGGGATCCCAGGACCGTGAGCCCGTTCTCACCCGATCCCTCATCCGCGCCGCGACCGTCGGACGCCCGCGACAAGGTGAACCCGTGCTTGAACACGGGTTGACTCGGGAGAAGCGCCCTCAAGAAGGGCGGAAGGACTGGCTATGAACCGCACATCTCTACGCTCCCCCCGCAGGCGCCCTGGCATCCGGACCGTCGCCGGCCTTTTGGCCATCGCGGCGCTCTGCACGACCTCGCTGGCCCGGGAGTCGAACGTTCCGGCCCCTGAGACGGGCCCCAAGCTGATCGACTTCAAGAAGGTCGGCGGCAAGTGGGAAATGCGCGACGCGGCGACGGGGAAGCTGATCATGCAGGAACGCAACGCCGTTCCGCAGACCCAGGTCTTCGACCCCGCGGTCCAGCAGGACATCACCTTCAACGTCCAGCCCACCGGCTACGACATGGTGGTGACTTTCACCAACACGAGCAACGTTCCCAAGCCCGCCGGCGCGCTCTACACCGGTCTTTTCACGCTTGGCTCGCAGCTCACGTACTTTGATTTCCGCTACGGATCAGAGCCGATCGACGCGAACTTCGCGACCTACATCGGGCAGCATTACAACTACCCCGATTCGCAGTATTCGCCGGTCTGGGTCGTCGCCAACGGCGAGTACGCCGTCGGCGTGAGCCTGCTCTACCCGATGCTCGAGTACCAGCACGACGCGCGCATGGGCCTGATGAATCCCTCCGGCAGCAACGACGGCGAGGGCGGCAAGGGCTGGGGCATCGCGGCCAAGATCTCCAACAAGGGAAACGAGCCCGCGGGGCAGACCCTGCCCTTCCCCTCGATGATCCCCCCGGGCCAGCAGCGCACGTACACCCTGGCGGTGCGCGTGACCAACAACCCCTCGGAGTGGCCAAGGACGCTGCTCCCCTACCGCAAGTTCTTCCGCCAGCAGTTCGGCGGGGTGACATACAAGCGTGAAGGCAAGCCCGTCCAGCCGGTGGTGATCGCCGAGGCGAGCTACCTCGAACCCTCGAACCCGATGGGCTTTACCTATATCGCTTCACGCCGGCCTGACGTCTTTGGCTGGAAGCCCTGGGCCGACGCCCTGAAGCAGACATCGCGCAACGACATCCAGATGCTCTGGGCGCCCTCGGGGCTCTACTACGAGCGTGCGGAAGAGAACTTCCCCTTCCAGATGACCTCGCACTGGCTCTCGACCCCCAAGCTGGCGACCGCGCTTGATCCGACCAACGGCCTCAAGTCCGCCGCGGACGCGGGCGTTGACCTTGGCGTCTGGTGGGGGCGGTCGGTGGAAGTGGCGACCGAGTGGGAGCCCGACCATCTGGAGAATCTCAATCCCGACGACGCCGCACACCGCGAGGCGGCGCTGCACGAGGTGGACCTTGCGGTTCAGGCCGGCGCCAAGACCATCGGTCTTGACACCTTCAGCCCCGGGCGCGTCCAGGTCGCCAAGCTCTACGGCTGGCTGCTGGACCTGCGCAAGCGCCACCCCGACGTGAAGTTCATCGTCGAGCCCAACGCCTGCGACATGCTGCACACGCTGGCGGGCTCGTTCATCTCGGGATGGAAGGATGACCGCCGTCCCGACAATGTCGAAGGCCTCTACCGCGTCAAGAACCCGCACACGCTCGCGGACTTCCTGGTGCCCGGCCACGAAACCTACCTGGCATTCCGCTACAACGGCTACCGCCAGTACTTCAACATCGCCCCAACCCCGCAGCTCATCGAGGGCGACGTCCGCAAGTTCAGCAACATGGGCTACACCCCCGTCCTGTTCGAGGACATGAGCACATCGCCCCCGGTGGCCGTCTCCAAGACCTGGGAGACCAGCGTTCCCAGCGATCTGCGACTCAGCCCCGCGATGCACCCGCTGCGCGGCTCGGCGGCGGTCGCTCTGGGCAACACCTACCGCCCCTCGGACCGTCAATCGAACGCGATGCGTGACAACGGCGGTGGTGATGGTGGCAGCGGCGCCGGCGGCGGCTCGGCCCCCTCGGCCGGGAGCGGCGGCGGCGGTGGCGGCGGCCGAGGCGTCATGGGCTTCAAAGCGCCCAAGAGCATCGGTGGCGCGGGGAGTGCGGGCGGTTCGGGCAGTTCGGTCGCCGCCGGCTCGGGAGGCTCTTCGGTGAGCACCTTCACCCGTGGCGGCGGAGCACCCTCCTCCGTCAGCGGCGCCCTCTCTTCGAGCGGCAACCCGGCGGACAACGCCGCACAGGCCCTGAGCAGGGCGGGCACATTCGGGGCGCTTCCCGGCAAGTCCGCCAAGGGCAAGTCGGGTAAGTCGTCCGGCCCCATCCGCGTCGTGACCAGCAAGAAGTCTGAGCCGACGCAGACCGCGGGCGCCGGCGGGGACGAGTAACCCCTCCCCGACACCCCACAAAGAAATTGCCTGCGCAGCCGGATTCCATTAGGATCCGGCTGCGTGCATCGTCCCCCGGACCATTACGAACGTGCGTTCGTCTCCTACCTCCGCTCGCGGCGCATCCCCTACGTCGCCGTCGACGAAGCGCGGAAGACCCTGCTTCCGACCGACCACTCTTTGAAAGTCTCCGTGGCCGATGCCGCGCCCGGCACCTCTCCCACGTCGCACACGCTCAAGTCCTTTGATTACGTCCTCTACGGACCCGGCTGCAACCTGCTGGTCGAGGTCAAGGGCCGCAAGGTTCCCCACCCCAAGCGCACGCTGAAGGAAGAGCGTGCGCCGCTGGATCTCTTCGCCCGCCCGCGCAAGCCCACGCTCCAGTCCTGGGTCGGGATGGACGACGTTGAGTCCCTCAAGATCTGGCAGCAGCTCTTCGGGCCCGAGTTCCGGGCCACCTTTGTATTTGTGTACTGGTGGGAAGGTCAGCCCGCCGACGGACTCTTCCAGGAGACCTTCGAATGCGATGGTTCCTGGTACGGCGTCCGCTCCTGCTTCCTCAGCGATTACGTCCGGTGCATGAAACTGCGAAGCCCCCGCTGGCGCACCGTCCACGTCCTTTCGCGAGACTTTGAACGCATCTCCCACCCCCTCACCCCAACGTTGAACCAGACCGGTCTGGAAGCCCCGATGGGGGGTGAACCCGTGTACGCACCTCTGTGAGCCCGGCCTCACCGGCCCCCACCCGGCAATGCCCTCCCGGAGGGATATCCCTCTCAGAGTGCAAACACGCCGGTACGAACTTGAGACGCGGGCGTCGTTCCTGTAGCATTGGAGAAGATGCGTATGACCACGACCCGCCGAATCCTGATGTCCTCTCTCCCGGCCGCGGTGGTTGGGATTTGTACGCTGGTCGGCATGGCCACCAGCGCCCGTGCACAGCCCCAGCAGCAGGAACCGCTCCGCATGCCCTCTCCCTCCAAGGAAGAGGACCCGAGCTTTGTGGCACAGCTCTTCGTGCTGCTCATCATCGCCGGCGCCGCGATCGGCGCCAACGTGATCCCCAGCAAGCGCGGCCATCAGGACTGAGTGATCGCACGCCTGTGTGCATCCACCCCCCCCGGGCACGCCACACGCCCCGGCCAAGAGGGAACGATTCGATGGAATCCCCGGCGTCGACATCTTCGCCTCGCGAGACCGCGCCCTCACCAGGACGCCTGCCCGCGCTCATCGCGGCCAACGTCGTGCTCCTTGCCGCGCTGGTCGTGGTCACCATCGGGGGACGCAACCATGCACTCGCCGCAGGCGATTCCCAGCCGGGCGGATCACCCACTCCGCGTTCACGCGGGGCGTACACGGCGATCCTCACGCCCGCGGCCAACGGCAATACCTCGGTCCTGGTCGTCGCCGATTCGGTCAACCAGGAATTGGTGATCCTGGGGTGGGATAAGACACGCAAGACATTCATCGTCAACGGCTACCGCGACCTCGCGGCCGACAGCAACGAAGTGATCGGCCGCTGAGGCAAGGCTCCCCATGCACCAGACGCACATCAAGGACTCGCTCCCGACCTCCAGGCAGGCACGTGCACTCGCCGTGCTCCTGTGTGCATCCGCGGTCGTGCTGACGCTCCTGATCCTGGTCCAGACCGCGTCGTGGCTTGATGCACAACCGGAAATCCGCGGCCTCACGAGCCGAGCACACGCCTCGGGGATGGTGGCGGCGTCGGGTGATCTGGTGGTGCTCTCGGGGGAGATCGGCGACCAGGACCTCCTGCTGCACGTCGACAACCGCAACGAATCGATCAGCGCCTACGGCCTTGACAACAACAATCAGCCGCAGCTTCTCCAGCAGCTCAGTATCCCGCGAGTCTTCCGTGAGGCCCAAGCACGGGGCGCCGGGCGAAGATAGCGTGCATACGTGAGCTGCCGGAGCATGACATGGCGATCCTACCCCTGCCTCAGTTTGAGGCGGATCTCGAGGCCGACCGCAAGGCCTATGAAGCACTGAAAACCCCCAAGACCCTGGTGGTCCGCTTTGGCGTCCTCAAGCTCGTGGGCGAGTTTGCCAACGACTCGGGCGCCAAGCCCGGGTGCGGCTCCAAGCTCGTCATACGGACCCACCGCGGGACCGAGATCGGCGAGATGCTCACGAGCACATGCCCCAACAGCGGGTGCTCCAAGAGCGTCAGCCGCCAGGACATGCTCAAGTACATCGAGAACTCGGGAGGGCGGGACTACCCGTTCTTCACCGACGGCCGTGTGCTGCGCGTCGCCACGGCCGAGGATCTCGCGCGCCAGTCAGCGCTCGAGCAGTCCCGTCACGGCATCCGCACCGAGTGCAAGCGCATCGTCGAGGAACTTGAGATCCCGATCAAGGTCGTCGATGCCGAGCCGATCCTGGGTGATGAACGGCTCTACATCTACTACTACAGCGAAGACCGCGTCGACCTGCGCGACCTTCCCGCCCGCCTCTCGCGGCTTTTCCACAACCGCATCGAACTCCGCCAGGTCGGCGCACGCGATGAAGCCCGCGTCACGGCCGATTATGAACGCTGCGGACAGTACTGCTGCTGCAAGAACTTCCTGAAGGTGCTCAAGCCCGTCAGCATGAAGTCGGCCAAGATCCAGAAGGCCACGCTCGACCCGCTCAAGATCTCCGGCCGCTGCGGCCGGCTCATGTGCTGCCTCCGCTACGAAGATGAAACCTACGAATCGCTCCGCAAGAAGCTCCCCAAGAAGAAGTCGCGCGTGGGAACGCCCGAGGGTGACGGCTTTGTCGTCGATTCGCAGATCCTGACGCAGCTCGTGCTCGTCCAGCTCGACATCCCCGAGCCCGACGGCAAGATCCGCCAGGTGGCGATCCCGGTGGAGAACCTCGCCGAGCCAGTCTCCAAGACACCTCCCCCGCCGCCGGCCATGCCCATGCAGGGCCCCGATCGCCGAGGACCGGGAAGGCCCGGCCCGGGTCCGGCACGCGGCCTGGGTTCTGACCACGGCGCACGAAGCTCGCCCCCATCCCAGGATCGCCCCCCCCGCGAAGGGCGTGAACAGCATGGAGAGGGTCCGCGCGAGCCCGGCAGAGATCCATCACGTCGCTCCTCGCGCGAGGATGGACGCCCCGATCGTCGCGGGCGAGAGGATCGCCCCCGAGGATCGGGCCCGAACCAGGGTTCAGGACAGAACAGTTCAGGACAGAACTCAGACTCGGGCCCAGGGTCAGGGAACGCTTCGGGTGGTCGCGCTGGTCCGCGCCCGCCTCGGCCCGGTCGCCCCCCGCAGGATCGTCCGCAGGGTGATCGCGGCAACGTTCAGCGTGGAGATCGCCCCAGCGGCCCGCGTCAGGACCGCGGTCCGGGCGGCTCTTCCGAGGCCGCTCCACCCCGAACCGATTCGCGCCAGGGAGGGCCCAGACCCGATCGAGGCCCCAGAGACTCATCTCAGCGCGGACCGCTGCGTCCCGCCGACGACGACTTCTCACCCCAGGAGATCGACGACCTGCTTTCGGGTCCAGATGACGGAGACGATGGGTCCCCCGATGCGGATCCCAAGGGCGGGGGTGAACCCGAGGGACCCGACGGACCTCGGCGCAAGCGGCGTCGGCGTCGCCGCCGCGGCCGGGGCGGACCGGGGGGAGGCGCTGGTCCGGCGGCCGGACCCGGCGAGGGCGGTGGGAGTGGCGGAGGTCCACCCTCGACCCCCTAGTGCAGATTCCCCCCGTAGACCCGAACCCCGAGTCTGAACATGCGCGGCATGCGACCGGCCGAGTCTGGTACACTGGCGGGCCCGGCGGTCTTCTCGCCGCGATGTCATCGGTGGGATGACATTTTCTCAGCGTTGGAGCATGATCACCATGACCGAGAATCGCTTCGCTTCTGCCGCCTCGCGGCGGTTGATCGCTTCTGCATGCACACTCGCACTGGTCGCAGGCGGCGTCATGCTCGCAGGCTGGGCGCCCCGGCCCGACCCGGTCGATACGCCGGTCGCCGCAGCGGCGCCGCAACTGCCCGGCGCGGTGGCGGGCGTCGCGAAGGGCCCGGCGTCTGCGTACGCGGTGGTCGATGACACGGAGGTCGCGGTCCCGGCCATCCCCATGGGTGATCCGGCCATGGTTGCCAAGATCATCGAGCTTGGGAAGCGCGACAACAAGGTCATGGACCATCTGACGCACATGACGACCAGGATCGGCCCGCGGCTGACAGGTTCCACGCGCAACGAGAAGGCGCGGGAGTGGGCGGCCGAGCAGTTCAGGAGCTGGGGCCTCCAGAATGTCCACATGGCCCAGTGGGGCGAGATTCCCGTGCGATTTGATCGCGGGCCCACGACCGGCAAGATCTTCCTGACGACCGAGCGCCGCAACGAGGACGGCACGACCTCCGAGCCCCGCGAGACCGAGCTGCGCGAGATGCAGCTCACCACGCTCTCGTGGTCCGCGGGAACCAGCGGCCCCGTCAAGGGCCCGGTCTTCAAGATGCCCAAGGATGATGCGGCCTACGCGGCGCTGAAGGACAAGCTCAAGGGCGCGTGGATCCTGATGGAGCGTCCCTCGCGTGAAGGGATGCGGGGGCTCCGCTGGCAGCTTGGGGATGATTACCGCCGGCGCGCCGATGCACGCCAGCGCATCGCCGACGGCAGCCGCAAGATCGAGGAACTCCCGATCCTCGAGCGCCTGGCCTTTGACGGCGTCGCGGGTTACATCACGGCCTCGCGGGATGAACGGGTGTGGACGGGCGCGATCCCCGGCTGGCGCGAGATGGACCTTGCCGCGCTGGCGATGGATGTCCACGTCCAGGTCCGGATGAGCGATTACGACTGCCTGAACTCCCGCCTGGCCGACGGTGACAACGTCTCGGTCGAGATCGATGCGCAGAACACGTTCGTCCCGGGCCCGATCGCCTGCGCCAACGTCGTCGCCGAGATCCCCGGCTCCAAGTACCCGGGCGAAGTCATCATCATGTCGGGGCACATCGATTCGTGGGATGGGCCGGGTTCACAGGGATGCACGGACAACGGCACGGGTTCGAGCGTCATGATGGAGGCCGCCCGACTGCTCATGGCCGCGGGCGTGAGGCCCGAGCGCACGATCCGCTTTATCCTCTGGGATGGAGAAGAGCAGGGGCTCCTGGGTTCGACCGCGTACGTCAAGCAGCTCCAGGAAGCCGGAACGCTCGACCAGGTCGTCGCGTGCTTCGTCGACGACGGCGGAACCAACTTCCAGGGCGGAGTGCCCGCGCTCGCGACGCAGAAGGACCTGCTCGCGGCCGCGACCGCCCCGGTCAACGGTCACTTCTTCGACACGGCGAGCGGCAAGCCGCTCAACGTCAACGTCCGGGTCGTCGAGACGCTCGGCACCGGCGGGGGCTCCGACCACGCCAGCTTCAACCGTGCGGGCATCCCCGGCTTCTACTGGGATGAAAAGGGCCGGGCCGACTACGGCTACGGCTGGCACACCCAGAACGACACGATCGCGCTTGCGATCCCCGAGTACCTGATGCAGTCGGCGACCTGCTCGGCGGTGACGGCGTACAACCTCGCCTGTGCGCCCGAGAAGGTCGCGCGGGAGATCAAGAAGGAAGGCGAGAAGCAATCCGAAGAACGGCCGCGGCGCGGCCGCGACGCCGCGACCGGCGGCACCTGAACCCCTCACATGCTCTTTGATCCCGTCAAGGCCTCGCCCGTGCGAGGCCTTTTTCATGTTCCTCGCTTCGAGCGACCGGTCCACCGCACTCGGGGCACTGATCAACGCTGATCCCCGCAAGTTGATATCCGCACGAAGGACACCGGCCCCGGCGCAGCCTCCATCGGCGCATCGCCGATCGGGATCCTGAGATGAACATCCAAAGGACGACTGACCAGAAGCACGCGTTGACCAGCAGCCCCGAAGGCTCAATGAACATCGGAATGAAGCGAGGGCCCGCTTGCACATTGGTGTGCATCCACGCCGGCATCATCCATCCCCCCCGCCATCCAAAGACCTCGCGAACCCTGTTCAACTCCGACTTCATCGCGGCCCGATCCCCGCTCTGCATGAGGAAGGTTCGATGCTCCAGGCATCGTGCGGGAAAGCCAAACCGTTCCTGCCTGTAGATGCACCGCATCTCGCCTGGAATGTGCGGCGGTCTGAAGGGGCCGCCCCACCCCCGCGTCGAGTGCGATTCCAGGATCGTCGCACAGACCGAACGGCTCCGCCCGACCCGGCTGGGAGCGGGCCAGTTCGAAAGGAAGCGGGGAAACTCGGCGTTGGCGGCGTCAATAGGGCGAAGATCCAGGAGGACATCATCGCTCACCCGCGCTGCACATGCCAGGGCGACCAGAAGCGAGAGTATGCACCCCGCCAGCAGATGAAGAGCGACCCTGAAGGCGCTGCGGAAAAGGCCCATCGAAAGATGGTACAGGCACGCACTATCCGGGGCCGAACCTGCGATGTGCACGAGCCCCCGCCGGCCACGATGTGAGCCAGGGCTGGCGGCACGTACGGGGCATACCGCATTCCGCGTTGACTTTGTTGAACAGCATCCGTCTGGATCAGCCCGCCGAAACAGCGTCGGCCGCTTCCTGACGGACACCGCCGCGCGCCGTCAGCACATCGGCCTGCATGAACGTCATGTGCGAGGCCTGAACCCGCGTCATCACCTGGCGAAGATCGGCCGAGGAGATCGGTACGTTGCCCAGGCGCTGGACCTGTGCAGCGGCGGCACACGCGCCCAGGAAGGATGCGGCCAGGAGCGAGCCGCCCGAGGCGAGCGTCAATGTCGCGGCCGCCAGGAGCGAATCACCGCAGCCCAGGGGATCCACACCCATGGGGCACAGCGCCGGCACGTGCTCGCCGCGCAGCTTGGTGGTATAGACCAGCGCATCGCGATCACCCTCGGGCGGTGAGGCCTCGCGGGCCGTGGGCTCGGCCGTGGCGGCGCCGATCGGAATGCCGGGCAAGCGTTCAAATCCGATGAGCCCATCGGGCCCCATGGTGACGATCGCCGCCTTGGAATGGCCGCGTTCGAGCAGCTTCCACATGACCAAGGGAAGTCCTTCGCCAAAGGCGCGGAGCGATTCGCGCGCCTCACCCTCGCTGGGCGTCACGAGGTCCATGTGGTGCATCGAAAGCAGGTTGGACCGCTTGCCGCTCACGTCGCCGGCGAGGACGCCCACGTGCGGGCGGAGGGCTGTGCACATGCGGCTGGCGAGCACGGGGCTGAAGAGCCCCAGGCCAAAGTCGGCGATGATCCCCGCGTGCGAGCCGTCACCCAGCAGGGATCCGGCGGTCTCCTGCGCTGCACTGGCGGCAAGATCCACGAACTTGCGCTGCTGAGAGGAGTCCAGCACCATCGGCTGGACCAGGTCGAGCTTCATGACCTTCTGCGATCCGACCAGGAAGCGCTGCTTCTCGGGGATCGGCGTGGTCGTGGCGATGGAACGCACCTCGACGCCCTCGATCAGGAGACGCTGGCGCAGGGCGTGCCCCTCCGCGTCGTCGGGAAGCGCGGTCACCAGCACCGGGCGCGCACCCATCGCCGCCAGGTGGCGGGCCAGGATCGCCGCGCCGCCGTCATACTGGCGGCGTTCGATGGGCCGCAGCGTCATGATCGGGCTCTCGCCCGCGACCTCCGGCCGGTCGCAGAGGATGTACGTGTCGAGGATGACCTCCCCCACGACCACCACCCGCTTGCCGCGGAAGCGCGAGATGAGCCCCATGAGTTCCGGCCCCGCAAGCTCGGGGTATTCACAGAGCTGGCTCAGGCGCTTCTGGAAGGGATCGACCGACTGCTCCATCGCGGCGATGAGCGCGGTCGAGCTGAAGACGATGTCCCCCGAGCTGAACACCACCCGCCCGCCCGAGCGCTCCACGATGTCGCGTTCCTCAAGGAAGCGGGGATCGCGGTTGTGCTCGTACTCCTTGCCCTTGATGTAGATGTCGGGGGCGACGGTGTTCAGAAGGTCGGCGGCGGTCTTATTGGGATCGATGTAGACCCAGTCCACAAAGTCGATCGCGGCCAGGTTCTCGGCACGAAGTTCCTCGGGGATCAGGGGCCGGCCCTTGCCCTTGTTGATCTGGGAGTCGCCGGTGATGGAGACCAGCAGGATGTCACCCATCGACTTGGCCTGCCGCAGGTGGCGGATGTGCCCCGGGTGAACGATGTCAAAGCAGCCGTGACAGTGGACGACCCGCTTGCCCGCGGCCCGGGCCGCCAGCCGGTGCTGGGAAAGCTCGGCCAGCGTCAGGATCTTCTCCCCGGCGTTCCTGGACCCCGGCCGACCCGCGCTGCCCCCGTCATATCCCGTCCCGGTGTGAGTGCTCATGGCGATGGTGTTATCGGTCATCCAAGGACAGACCTGTAGACAGCGCCCCGAAAACGGAGGTGGAACTCCGTCATGACCCTTCCCCTCAACGGTCCGAATCCACAGGAGAAGTCGCCTGGAGCGCTGATTCGTTCACAGATCCGTGTGCACGCGCCCGGTTCTTCCGCAGCACCATCACCAGTCCCGCGGCGGCGCCGAGCAGTGTCGGGATCGAGTCGGCCGCGGTGACGAGCAGCGTGACGCCGGCGTACGACTGGGCCCCATCCAAGTGCAGCAGCGTCGCAAGCCCGGTCGCGCCCCCTTCCCGAATCCCCAGGGCTCCCGAAGGACTGGCAGCGCCAAGCGCGAAATAGGTCACACCCAGGAGGAGGGCCGCGCCGGGGTCCATCTCGATGCCCAATACCTGGCCCGCCAGCCAGAAGCGGATGGACTGGACGCCGACGTCACCCGCCCGGCCGAGGAGACCGGTGAGCCATCCGCGTCCATCCCCGACCATCGCAAAGCCGGCGTGGATGTCGGCAAAGAGCTGTGCATCGGTCAGCCGCCGGACTACTCGAAGACGTGTCGCCGCGGCCCATCGCCGAAGCCGTGCCAAGCCTTCGCGACCGGCAAAGAGGCGTGCGATGACCCATCCCAGTGCGCTCAAAAAGGTGATGCCGGCGAGTGAGACGCCAATGAGCGGGAGTCCGCGGAGACTGCTACCTAGGAGCACACCGGCAAGGAGGATGGGTACGCACACGGCGGCGAGTGCGGCTGCGGCGGCGGCCATCCACGACGCAATGGTGCCCAGCGGCACACGATCGTGGACACGGTGAACAAAGAAGCGAAAAACAACGCTGAGCTTGAAAGGGATATAGGCCAGGCAGGTGGCAACGGCGTTCACACCCTGCACATGCCAGAAGCCCAGGGGAAGAGGTCGACCCTCCGCGCGGGCGCGATCGCGAAGCTCGACACGGACCGGCCGGATCACACCCCAGAAGACCATCCCGTTGAAGAACAGACTGAGGACCGACAGCGCGAGCATCCCCGCGATCTGTGCGGAAGAGGCGTCACCCAGGCGGTCGAGCTGCTCGCGATTCTCCGGTCGAAACGCGACCTTGATGCACCAGACGAGCAGGCCAACGCCCACCAAGAGGCCCAGCAACTGAACCACAAGCCCTCCCACGCGGGGTGACTTTCGTGTTCGGTGTGCATCTCCGCGGCTCACGGTGTTCGTGCGTCCCGGTCAGAAGAGCTTCTGCTGGTTCTTGGCGTCCTTGATCCGGTTCTGGAGCTGGGCCAGTTCGATCTGGAGGTCGTCAAGACTCTTGAACTTGCGGTATTCGCTCGCAAATCGGATGTAGGCGACTTCATCGACATCCTTGAGCTTGAGCATCACCCGCTCGCCGATGATCCGCGACTCGACCTCGCGGTCGTACTCGCGGTGCAGCTCTTCCTCGATCGCGTCGACCAGCCGGTCCTTGGCGTCCTCCGGGACCGGACGTTTTCCAAACGCCGCCATGATGCCGCGCATGACGTTATCGCGGTTGAACGGCACGCGGGTGCCGTCGCGCTTGATCACCACCAGACGTGCGGTCTGTTCAACCCGCTCGTAGGTCGTGAATCGCTTGGCGCAGACAAGACACTCGCGCCGACGACGAACCACCCGAGCCCCATCGGACTCGCGGCTGTCGATGACCTTGTCGTTGTTCGCATTACAGTAGGGACAGATCACTTATGCACCGCCCGTCGGGGGATGTTCCATGCCGAACCCCGACGGGCGGTATGGTGACGACTCAGGCCCCCCGCGTCAAACTCCCGCGGCGCGAATCCGGGAGGGAATCGTGCGTGCGGCGATCGATCCATTCAAAATGCAACCGCCGCCGGGTGTACCGGCGGCGGCTGGGAGATCAGGTTCTTGGGATCAAGTGAGAAGCGAGCCGGTCCTGCGTTCAACGGCGGCGGCGGGCGGCCGTCAGCAGGCCGAGGGTGGCGAGGCTGACCGCGCCCGGGCCGGGGACATAGCCGACGTAGCCGGGAAGGTGAACCTCACCGTTCTGGGTCATGGACTTGACGAAGACCGAGCCGTCGATGGCGGTGGTGTTCGTGAGGTGTGCATTGGGGGCGAGGATCGCGCCGTTCCAGTTGCGGTCGAGCGAGATCGACGTGGCGGCCGAGAAGTTCCACATCGTGGTCGCACGGACCGACTGGCTGCTCCACGCGCCGACGAAGTTGCCGGCGTTGAAGTTGAGCGAGCCGCCGGTGACGTTGATGATGATCGAGCTGGCGCTGCCGACGAGCTCAATCTGCTGGACGAGGTTGCTCGAGAGCGTCGAGGCGGCGATGTTGAAGACCGCGACGCCGTCGACGTTCGGGGTGGCGATGAACTTCAGGGGTCCGGGCTGGCCCGAGGGAGCCTGGACGGTGCTGTTGCTGGCCAGCGACGAGTAGAACGCCGAGAACGTCGTGAGCTGCGACTGGTAGCCCGAGACCATGCCGCTGACGGCGGGGTCGACGAACTCCTGGCCGCCGCCGTTGAAATCAAGCGTGCCCGAGCGGGAGCCCGAACGGCGGAGATTGCCGGCTTCCATGTGCAGGTTGCTGACGGCGATGTTGCCGCCGACCTGGAGGACGTCGACGTTCAGGTACGAGCTGTCGGGGGTCAGGTGGGTGCCAAACTGCATCGCCGAGCCGGTGAGGTTGCCGCCGACAAAGGCGCGGCCCTCGGTGTCCTGGCCGGTCTGCAGATTGCCGATGACGACCTGGTTGTACTCGGTGACGATCGAAGCGCTGGCAGCGCCAGCGACAACAGCCGCGACGGCGATGCCGACGCGCACGGACGTATTCAGATTCATGATGGTCCTCTCCTCTACTACTGCGCCCGCCGGGTCCTATTCCCGTCGGGTCCTCGTGCATGAAACGTAAGGAGATCGGGCTGGGGAGTCAATGCACACAGAGGTGCGGGACCCGCCTTTGAGGTCATGTAACAGCGATGGACCCGCGAAACCCGGAAGTGGACCGGGGTGCTGGCTCACCTGTCACGGGTTATCGGCGAGGGCGGAGACCCATCACGGATTCCTGGGCTGTGTGTCCGCTGGAGGTGCCGGGGCCGGGGTCGGAGGGGGTGGTGAAGCCTGCGTGCCGGACGATGGTGGGTCCGTTTCCGGGGTTGCGGCGGGGGCGGCGGGAGG
>DATGXW010000420.1:0-7425 GCA_035298585.1 Phycisphaerales bacterium | reverse complement strand
GAACGCCTCGGCATCAGCCGCAAGACCGTCTCGAAGCACGAGCGGCGGGCGCTGATGAAGCTCCAGCCGTGGCTCGCCGGCGCCCTGATTGCAACCGCCAAGGAGATGGCGGGCGGTGATCCGGAGAAGCTCCGAACCTTGTCGGCCAAACTGAAATCCGCCGGTCTGGCGGGCTGGGCGCCAGCCTCGTCCGTGCACCGAAACCGCTTGGTACCCGATAATGCTGCCGCGGGCTCGCCAGCCCGCACGTGGACGAACGGTTGGGCAAGGACGCGAGGGCCCTCAAACTACCGCCCCCTGGCGAGCGCATCTGCACCAAGATGGGCTTGGCGGTCCTCTGCGACAACGGCACGCTCCGCTACTCGTGGGAGGAGATTGCCAAGGTCTGGCTCGCAGATCCCTGTGTGAGCCTCGCGGACTTCTGCAACAAGTTCGAGATCCCGTACCACCAGGCTCACCGCACCGGTCTCTTCAACGCCAAGGCCAAGCGGGCCGCGAAGGATCGGCTGGTGCTCACCGCGCGCCGTCGCGCCCTGACTCGCGCCCTATTCGACGCCGGCGCGGACCCCGAGCTCGAGGCTCAGAAGATCCGCAGCACGCTCGACAACGCACAGTCGGTGTCCGCCCTGCTGCTCGCGTACGTGCGCGGGCACCTCGAGAAGCACGTTGAGAGCCAGTCGACGCCCAACGTTGCCCTCCCGACCCGCATGGTGAAGGACCTCTCGCAGATCGCCAGGGACTGCATGACAACCCTGCGGGGCGCGGCAGAGCTCATGAAGCTGCTTCCTTCGGCCAATGAGGCAGACGGGCCCGCGGAACCCGAAATCATCGACCCCGACACGGGTCAGAAGGTCTCACCACCGCCCGCGCCCGAACCCACGCCGGCGATTCTCCCTGCTGTCCCGCCGCCGCCATCCCCGGAAGGCCCGGCGCGCTCAGAGTGAGCGCGATCGCGTCTGGGATGAGCGCGATCCCGATCAGGCCCGACCTCCCAACGCCCGTTAGGGACCTCCATGGCACGGGGAGCGCGTGTGGCGGCGTCGTGGGGTAAGTGGCGTGGGGGTGGCGCGTGTGAGATCGACCGGTAGGGTGCCTCCAGTGGCAGGAGGTTCCCGACCTTGATCAGATGCGTCACGTTCGTCACGCCCGAGTACCAGGACTGGGTTGTCCCGCTGGCGGAGAGCTGCGCGGCCTTCGGCGTCGATCTGCGGATCGTTCAGAAGGCCTCGACGGGTAGCTGGGTGCGGAATTGCGCCATGAAGGCGGCGGTCGTCCGGGAGGCCCTCCAGGCCAATCTCGGAACGGGTGCCATGACTTTGTGGCTCGACGCCGATGCCGTTCTGCTCGATCGACTCGAATACCTGGAGGCGTGGGCGAAGGGGCGGGTGTTCGACGTCGCCGCTCTCATGCCGACTTCGAGCGATCGGAACCGTTGGCCGCACGTGGGGTCGCGGCTCTGCAGCGGCACCATCCTCTGGGCCGACACCTCGTCCGCCTACCTCGCGGCCTGCGAGTGGGAAGAGGCGTGCCGCGCGAAGCCCGACGAACTCGACCAAGAAGTCCTCTACGAGGTCCTCAACAAGGAACCCGAGAAACGCGCTTTCGGTCTCTTCGCCTACCTCGATCCCCGCTTCTGCCATATCCCCGACCTCATGCCGGATGTCACGAACCCGGTCATTTCTCATCGCCAGGCGAGCAGGACCATGCGTCCGATGCTCGGCTAAGTCCCATTCCCACAAGCACATCCGCAGGAGTATTCCGTGGCCAACATTCTGTTCGAGGGCACCGCCACCGTGAAGTGGTACGACAAGCTGAAAGGCTTCGGCTACGTCGTGTACGAAGACAACAAGGAGGCCTTCTTCCATCGCACCGCGATCCGGTTGCCCGACAACCAGCTCCCCTACGAGACCCAGTCGGTTCAGGTCCGCATCATCGACGCCGAGCGCGGGCCCCGCTGCGTCATCGTGGAGGCCGCCCGATGAGCGCAGATCCCAACGGCGACGTCCCCGCGGCCCTTCGCCTCACCGGCGGTTCGGACCTCACCAAACCACAGGACTTCGGGAAGTTGCTCGCCCATGCCCTGCACCAGCAGGCCGAGGCGGACTCGGCAACCCGGCAACTGCTCGAGCAGCTCAAGACCCGAAGCGGGGACCTGGAGCGGTTCTCCCGCGGCGGCGGGTTCGCAAGCCCGGCGGACGTCCGGTTCGCTCAGGCGCTCGCCCTCTTCACCCTCCACATGCTCACGGTCATCGACCGGGATCGGCTGATCTCGGAGACTTTCCTCCCGCAGCTGGAGGCGAGTCTGATGGGCGCCATCGAGGCCAACAACGCCACCAGCGACGGCACCGCCACCCGCGCGGAACGTGTGCGGCACACCCTGAACCTCATCGAACTGGCCAGCCGGGGGCGGCGGACGCCCTTCCTTCCGCAGGACGCCGGGGAAGCGCGCAAGGGCGCTCACCTCGTGGCGGGCACCACGACTCCGGTCCAATGAGCACCTCGACGCCGAAAGTCTGGTTCGCGATCCCGACGGCGAACCCCGCCGCGGCCGCCCGCAACCTCCCGCGCTGGAGGGCGATGGGCTATCGCGTGGCGGTGCTCCAGGACCGCCGGCGGTTCCCTGTCCCCGAAGCCGACCTGGTCTTTACCCCGAGCACGGAGTACCTCGGCTGGGGCACCAGCGTCTCGCTGCTGTCCAGGATGCTGGTCATCGCGGGCGCTGACATCGTCGTGACGGGAGGCGACGACATGCAGCCCGACCCGCGGCACCGCGCGGAGGAGATCGGGCGTCAGTTCATTGAGCACTTCGGAGGCACCCTTGGTGTGATGCAACCGACCGGCGACGACATGCCCGGTGTCGACCGCATCTGCGGAAGCCCATGGTTGGGGCGGCAGTGGATCATCGACGGGTACGGGGGCATGGGACCGGTGCCGACCTGCTACCGCCACTTCTACGCGGATGAGGAACTGAAGCTGGTGGCGGAGCGCCAGGGCAAGCTCTGGATGCGCCCGGACCTCGTCCAGCACCACGAGCACTGGAGTCGCACCGGCCAGCGGCACGAGGTCGCGGAGGTCCTGCAGACCTACTGGGCCGAGGACCAAGGGACCTTCATCAATCGCCAGATGTGCGGGTTCCCCGGTTCGATGCTTCAGAAGCGAGCCTGATTGGCTCCCGAGGCTTGTGAAGTGCCGACCGAATTCTTCTTCACATGGGCTTGAACGTCGTCCGCGAGGGGAGAACACTCGCGCATGTCAAACGTTCGCACGTGCTTTATCGTTGGTGCCGGCGCCAGTGCCCCCTACAAGTTCCCGCTTGGCTCCGAGCTGGTCGAGCAGATTGTGAGCCTGAAGCTCACGCAAGAAAACCAGAACGCGAAGGGAGGCGTAGACCGAATAGGTCTTCTCTTTGAGATGATTGAGGACCTCAATCGCGCACGCCCGGATTCGATCGACCAATACATCAAGAACGCGAGAGACCAGTATCGTGACGTCGCCGCATGGGCAGTTTCCATATGCCTCGCAGTTGCTTCGGAATCGAGCCCCATCAGCTTCGGAGTTCAGGGCGACTGGGTGCGTTTCATCATCAATCGGCACGTCGATGACATCTTGCGCACCGGGTCATGCGACATCTCGTTCGTCACGTTCAACTACGACACCTACATAGAGCGTGCGGTCGGCACCATGTTGTCCGGCTATCCGACTACGCATTCGTTCTCGGAGTTGGTGGACTCCGTCAAGTGCATTCATCTTCACGGGTGCTTGGGGAAAGTGAAGGTGCGCGACCTGTATGCCGAACCTGCAGAGTCGAAGCCCTCAATGTTTGAGAACGTGTCAGAAAGGGCGATGCGGATCGCGGAGAAGTACTACGAGTCACTCCGGTTCTATTGGGAGAAGCCGGAACAGTTCGAAGCTCAGGACCGGGCCCGCCACATCCTAAACGGCGCTGAACGCATCGTTGTGCTTGGAATCGGTCAGGCGATCGAGCCTCTGCGGAATCTTCTGAGTGGATGCTCTTCCTCCACAAGAGGGGCGGAATACTTCGCAACGTCTTTCGGCCTGACCGATGTCCAAACTCGTCGACTGGAATCCGCGTTCTGGGGCGCGGGACGTTGCACCATTAAGCCCGTCAAGGCTCTTGAGCTGCTACAGCATCACGTGTACACCTGAGTCGCCCCGGCTTCGCACGATCGTGGTTGCGCATGCGCCAGACCGTCGCGATCATCGGGGCATGCTCACCACCATCTGGCTTCTCATCATCGGACTGAACATCTGCACGATCGTGCTCGGCGTCGTCGCCATCGTGCTATTTCTTCCTGAAGTCGGGCTGAAGAAGGCTTGGCGGGACTTCTTCTCGCGATCCTCTGGCTCGTCAGACAACCGCATCGTGATAACCAAGATTGTCGCCGCGGTGCTTCGCCTCGTGGGCTTCCACTGGTTCCACTGGCAGAACCTGAACGCACCGCGACAGCGGTGGACGCTCGCCCACTTCCGAGCGTGGACGCAGCACAAGGGCTTCGGGCTCGGGGAATCCCGTGGTCGCGTCGAGCTCTATGTCGGCCTGAGGATGCCGAGGATCGGCTTCGCGATCGAGTTTGATGGCGGGCACGATGACGCGGTCGTCCTAGGGCTGCACTTCATCGTCCTCAGCCTCTACATCGGCCTGAGTTCTCTATGGCTCAATGCCATCCGCCGGCGGGCGGAGCGCCGCGGCGGCTGGATGACGCAGGCGATGGTCATCTGGGAGCAGTGGGGCCCACACCTCTGCATCCTGCCCGCTGCGAAGCCCTTCGAGACCAACTCGAGAGATCCGTGGTGGGTGCAGGGCATCTACGTCGATCTCGTGGAGCGGGTCTTCGGTCGCTTCGAGCTCACGCAGAAGATCTATCAGGCTGAGCCGACGATCATCCCGATGCCGGAGGGCTGCTACGCCGCCACAGCGGAGCGGGTTGAGGGGGTGTGGAAGCGTGCCCGGCTTCCGTGGGCGAGCCACCGCCGCACCCACTACCGCTTCGAGATACCCGGAGGTATCCCATTCGCGGGCAAGGGCGAGAACTCGTGGGACTGTGGGGACGACGCGACGCATGGGTCGAGCGTGCCCTCCGAGACTCTCGAGGAAGCTGTGGGCCTCGTTGTCGCCGGGGTCCTCACGAAGCGGAGGAAGTACGGCACGGCCAGCCACCTGCGGGATCGCAAGCCCGTGATGGCACGTGACCAGGTGGTGGGTAGCGCGGAAGCCGCGGCCGCTTTAGGTTCGGCGTCATGACCGGCGAGCCGAACCCAGCAGACCAGTTCATCGACGTGACGGACGACCAGCTCCTCGCGGAGCTCCGCCGGCGCTACCCCCGCATGCTCTTCGCCGGCGAGCGTCAGCAGATTGGCGGCGAGGTGGGCTCTGCCAACTCCGAGATCGTCGTGAGCTTGAACGGCGGCATCACCACCGGATACGGGCTGATCGCGCGTGCCGAGCGAGAGATCGACGGTCTGCTGCGTGCCCGCACGGTGAGAGGAAAGCACTCATGAAGCTTGTTGGTCTCATGCTCGTCCGAAACGAGGATTGGATTCTCGGATTCTCGCTCCGCGCCGCCCTCATGTGGTGCGACCAAGTGCTCGTGATGCTCGATACTTGCACGGACAGAAGCGCCGACATCTGGACCGAGGTCAGCAGGGAGGTCAGCGTCGGCCGCGTGAAGGTGTCGGGAGCACATTTCCCAGCGACAACGGGTTGGGAAGAGATGCTCGTGCGACAGCAGATGCTGGAGATCGCGGTGCATCAGCTTGAGGCCACGCACTGCGCGATCATCGACGCCGACGAATGCCTGAGCGGAAACCTCCTCGAGGTCGCGAGCCGGTTTGACGAGGCACCGATCCGAAAGATCATCGCGCAGCACGCCACGCGCCCTGGCGATCTCGTGTCGGCACCGATGGTGAGCCCCTATGACGTGAACGGGCCTTCGCGTCTCCGCGTGCACCCCCTCAACACGCGTCGAATCGACGGTTATTTCGGTCGATCGAGCGGGATCAGCCTGGCGTTCCGCGTCGGCCGCGATGTTCGGTGGCAGAACGCCGCGGACGGCTACACGCTGCATCACCGGCACCCGCATGGGTCGACGCCCACGCACGCCATCGGCGGAACCAACGAGGATCAGCGGATCGCCGCCGGCGGCGTGATTCACTGGCAGTACGCGAGCAAGCGACGCCTCCAAGCCAAGGCCCTCTGGTACAAGCTCGTCGAGCAGATCCAGTTCCCCGGTCGATCGACGCCGGAGGATCTCAACGAGAAGTACGGCTGGACGCTCCGAACCGATGGCATGGAAGCAATTCCGGTTCCCGACACCTGGATCGCTCCCTACGCCGGCCTTTTGAAGCACCTCAACCTCGATGCCGAACCGTGGCAGCTCGCCGAAGCACGCCGGCTGGCCGTCTCACACCCGCACGCCCTCAAGGGACTCGACACCTATGGCCTCCTCTGATCCCCGAAACATCGTCAGCCTCACTCTCTTCCGTCACAAGGCAAGCGCCTACGAGCACCCCGACTGCGGCGAGTGGCGCGGCAAGTTCTTCGCTCGCTATCTGCCCGTGATCATCCGGGCCTACAAGGCCTTCTACCCCGATTGGCGGATCGTCATTCATCATGATTCGTCGGTCTACACGAACCTCTACGGCGACGTGCTCATCGGGCTCGAGAAGGATGGAATCGTGGAACTTGAGGAGGTGGCTCAGGATCCTCCGTCGCTCGCCGAGGCGAGCTTGTGGCGGATGCGACCCATCCGGATGTCGAGTCTCGCGAAGGTCGTGATCACCCGCGACATCGATTCCCTCCCGACGGCCAGAGAGGCCGAGATGGTTCGCGAGTTCATCGCTTCCGAGGCCATCGCCCAGGTGATCCACGATTCGCCGTCCCACAACGGCCTCATGACGGGCATGATGGCCTTCAAAGTCCGAGAGGTTTGCGCACGCGTCGACACGCACGACCTGTTCTTCTGGCTGCGGGATCGCGGCAGGTCGGATTACCTGGACTTCGACGTCCACGAGACCGACCAGGTCATTCTCAATCGGCACCTTCGGCCCTCGATCGCCGACGGCCTTCTTGAGACGAAGGGAACCGCGATCGAGCGGAACACGCCGCTGGAGCGGCTCGGCCGTCACATCGGCGCACCCTTCGATCACCGGGAGGCCGCCGTGGTCCTCTCGCAGACCGGTCTCTCGTCAGACGTGTCTATCGAGTGGCAACGGATCGAGTCCCGTGAGAAGTCGATCGGCTACAGCATCAACGCATCACCCGCGTTCGCCGACAATCGACGCAGGGTCATCATCGGCGTGGATCACAACCTCGTCTACGCGTTCTTCACGCCGATCGTGACGGCGATGTGGAAGGCGATGGGCTTCGGCGTCGAGATTGTCGCACTTGACCCGATCCGCGGGAGC
>DATGXW010000419.1:0-12303 GCA_035298585.1 Phycisphaerales bacterium | reverse complement strand
CCACCGCCCCCGCCCCCCGCGGATCCACCACCACCTCCGCACGCCCCAGCAACACGGGCTCAAACACCTTGCACGCCACCCGTATCCGCCCGCTCGCCCGCGCGATCATCCCAGCCAATGTCTCCTCGCCACCTCCGCCATCACCTTCACTCCCGTCCCTTCCCCCCGACTTCGAGGCAAGCACACCCGGCGTCGCCGTCAGGATCACAAACCGCGTCGCCGATTCGAGCATCGCGCCCGCCCGACGCAAAAACTGCCCCGTGTGTGCAATCCGGTACACATGGTCATCCACCACCTCCACCGCGCCCGCTTCCAGCCGCTCCACCGCCTCCTCGCACGCCTCACACACCTCGCTCCGCAGCCGCGAAATGACCTCCCGCACACCCACCGCCCTCACCAGCCGCGTCGCATCCTCCTCCGACGTCATCACCGCGCCCTTGTCTTCCAATCCCTCCACCGCCTTGTACACGTTCCCCACCGGCTTCCCCACCGCCTGTGCAATCCGATACCCGGTCGCCGGACCCGCTTTCACCAAAAACGCATAAATCACAGACTCCAGCGGCGTGAAACCAAGCCGCTCCAGCACCCCGGCGCCCACCCCCGAACCTTGAGTCGAACCTCTCCCCGAACCTAGCGGCGCCCCGGCGACTGAATGTCCTGAACTCTTCTTTCCCATATTCTTCCTTCACAGGAAGAATACATCCACCTCACCCGAAACACAACCGCTTCTTTCACCTTTTCACCCTCTGCCAGTTCCCCACCAGAATCCCTCCACCCCAATAAAAAAGACCCGGCCTCTCAGCCGGGTCCTTCAAACCGCCATACGTGCTCCGGGCCCCATCACTCAGCACCAGTGCCCAATGCCCAGTGCCCAGTGCCCGATTCCCAGGGCCCGATTCCCTCTTCCTTCAACACCCCGCCTCGAACGCCTCGACAAACTCGTTGAAGTCGACGATGTCGACAAACCCCGAGTTGTCAAAGTCCGCATCATCCGTCCCCGCCTCGAACGCCGCGACAAAGTCGTTGAAGTCGACGATGTCCACGAAGCCCGAGCCGTCAAAGTCCGAGGGGCACCCCAGCTTCGTCAGCGTCACCGACATGTAGTCCGAGAACGTCTCATCCGCGGGACGCTCCGCGTACACCAGGAACGTCATCTGACCCGACGGGCTCATGTACCGCGCAAAGTCCGAGTCGATCCGTCCCGCGATCACCGCGTCGCGGTTGCTCGCGTGGTTCCCCAGCATCCGGTTCTGCCCGTAGTTGCCCCGTGCATCGCTCCACGCGCCCTGCACATAGTCCCACACGTACAGCTCCGTCTGCGTGCAGTTGTCCGAGTACCCCTCCCACCGCACCACAATCTGGTCGATCTCGTCGATCTCCTCGGCGTAGTCCAGCACGTTGAACTCATACGTGTGCGTGCACTCGTTGTTGGCGCTCACCGTCGTCGAGATGTACCGGTTCGAATCCGTGTCCCCGCCCGTCGCGTCCGACACGCCCATCTTTCCAAGGTTCGCCGCCGAGACCGCCGTCGCCACCGGCGTGCGCGTCGCGTTGATGTTGGTCCACGCCAGCGTCTGGAACCCGTACCCGAACTTGTTCACGCCCGCGCCCGACGAGAAGTCCAGCACCTTCTGCGTCCCGGGCGCGATCGTCACCGGCACGAGGTTCGCCGCCGAGCCCGTGTCCGCGTCCGACGCGTTCGCCCGCACCTCGATCAGCGCGTTGGTCGAATACTGGATGTCCGAAGGGATCGTCCAGTTGTACGACGAGCGGTTGGTCGTCGTCGCGATCTCCGTCCACGTCACCCCCCCGTTCAGGGAGTACGAGAGCGTGTAGCTCGGGATCGCAGCGTTGTTCTCATCGCTCGACGCCCACGTGATCGTCCGCGTCGTACCCGCCAGCCAGATGTCCCCCGAAGACGGCGTCTTCACGAAGACCTCGGGGATCGTCGCGCCGTGGCGCGGAACCTGCTTCACGATGCAGTGGATCGCCCCCGCCGCCGGGATGATCCCGTTGCACTGGATCGGAACGATCGTCACCTTCGGACGCGAGAAGTCCACCTGGTCATACGGCGCCGTGCCCGAGTTGCCCACCGCCTGGTTCCAGATCGAGATCGACTCGATGTCCTCGTCGTTGTACGCCGCGTTGCCGCCCGCAACCGTCGACGTCCCGTACACCGGGATGAAGATCCGGTTGTTCACGCGGTACGCGTTCGCATACGTGTAGTGCGTGCTCCCCACGTTCCACGCCTTGGGACGGTACACGCTGAAACCAAGGTTCTGCATGTACGGCACCGCGTTGTTCGTCACCGTGATCGCCGTCGCGTTCGAGCCCGGAATGAACTCGCTGATGATCACGTGCTCCGGGTCGATCAGGTACATCCACATGTCGATGTGGCCCGTCCCGTCCACCGAGAACGGAAGCTGCGGCATGATGTGCAGCGTGTCGATCCCCTGGTACTGGTTGTACAGGTCCGCGATGAACGTGCTGTCAAACCCCGCGCTCGCAGGGTTGTCAAGGTTCACCAGCGCCGTCACGAAACCAGATCGGTTCGGACCACCCTGGAAGTTGCCGCCCGAGTAATACAGCGGCATGTGCGTGTTGTGCAGCCCCAGGAAGTCCTCCGCCACCAGCGTCGGCACGAAGTTATCCAGCGTCCGCGACGGGTAGTAGTGGCTGTCCACGATCGACAACGCCCCGTTCGAGATCCCCGCCCCGTTGAACACAAAGTGCGGCCCGTAGTCACGCATCCACACCGAGTCGCCCGGCACCGTCAGGAACACCACCCGGCTCAGGTTCGCACCCGCCGCCGTGAACTGCGTCACCGCCGACGACTGCTGCGAGGCGTTCGTCACCGTCACGTACGCGATCTCGTCGGTCGTCGGGTCGTTGGTCAATTTCGCCACGCACTCGGCCACCACCGTCGGCCACTGCGACGTGAAATACCGGTACAGCACACCCTTCACCGGGTCATACTCCGCCGGCGTCCAGATGTTGGCGTTGCGCATCCCCACGCCCGCGCCCGCATTCGTCGCCCGCACCGCGTACGGCGTCAGCCGCTGCTGAGGGTTGTACGGCGTGCCCCCCTCCCGATACCGCGGAAGCGCGGGCGGCGCGCTGGGGTCATCCACCAGCACCTGGGCCCCCGCACCCACGCAAAGACCCGATACCACCGCCACAAACGCCGCCTTCGTGCACGTCTTCATGCAAGCTCCTCGATGTTTCAGTGGGCACGACTCTCGCCGCACACCATTGGCTCTCACGTCAACCCCGGACCCTCGCCCGCCCTCGCTCCCCGTGCACGCTCGCAGCCCCACAGGCCGCCAGCCGCAGCAAGGATTACCGGACATCCTACGAGAAGACCGACGCTCTGGGAAGGAAAATGCCCTAAATAGCACCCACTGCTCCGCAATCCTCCCGCGCCCCCACCCCTCCCACACGGCGCGCAGCATCCCTCATCGCGCCGCGATTGCCAACACCCCGTCTTGGTGCTCCAACCCGCTCAGCACCCGCCGTAGAAGAACTTCGCCTCCGCGATCTTCCCGTTCTTCACCGTGTACAGGCACTGCTCCTCCATCTGCATCCGCTGGCCCGCCATCGGCCCCTCGCTCGATGTGCAGTCCATCTTCATCTCGCAGATGAACTGATCCCCGTTCACCAGCGGCGCCCCCACCGTGCAACTGTGCACCGTCGTGTGCTTGTTCCAACGCTCGCTCATCTCAAGCAGCGCCGGCTTCCCCTGCGTGATCCGCTTGTACGGCGACCCCGGCATTTCCATCGCCTCCACGTGCCGCGCATCATCCGCGTACAGCTCCCGCATCGCGTCGTCAAACTTACCCGCCGAACACAGTTCGTGAAACCTCTTCGCAACCGTGTGCGTCTCGCTCTGTGGCATGGTGTTGTTCATGCACACAAGCCTACCGCAAAGCCCCCTCCCCACGCCATCCCCGCCAATCCGCTCCCCCTGCGATCCAGTCTCATCCCACCGAACTCCCCCGCGAGTGAAGATCTCCCCGCCGACGTTCGAAAACATACATCAGGAAGTCTGCGCAAAACCCCCGTCGCCGCAGCCCGCTGCCCTTACCCCCGCGGGACGTAGCATTCACCACCACCAGACCCGGATCTCGGTGACCCCGCCCATCGCACGATTCGCGCCATCCAACCGCAGGTGAACCCCATGGCCCCGACCGACTTCGCCGGCAAGATCGACATGCAGAACCGCCTCTTCGCCGAGCTCTCGCGCATGTTCGGGAAGGAAGTCCCTCTCTACGACAAGGCCCTGGCCGTCAACGCCGTCACCAACCGCGCGGTCTGCGATCTGCTGGCCCAAATGCACCGGGGCTTTGCCATCACCGACGCGCAGCTCGACAAGACCAGCGGCGAGCGACACGGCGCCATCCGCATCGGACGCCGAGATGAGTACCGCTGGATCGCCCGCTTCTTTGGCTGCTTCGCCATGGAGCCCCACAACTACTACGACATGTCCAGCGTCGGCGCCAAGAGCCAGCCCATCATCGCCACCGCCTTCCGCTCCGTCGTGAACCCCGAGCACCGAGTCTTCACCTCACTCCTCCAGACCGACTACTTCGACGCCCAGACCCAGGCCCGCATAGAGAACCTCCTCGCCGGGCGACAGGTCTTCTCCGACGCCGCCAAGGCGCTCATCGAAAAGTCCGAGCACGACGGCGGACTCTCCTGGCATGATGCAGACCAGCTCATCGCCCAGGGCACGAGCCGCATCTTCAAATGGACCGGAAAGGCCCGCGACCACCAACTCTACAAGGACCTCTGCGACGGCGGATTCAAGATCGCCGCCGACATCGCCTGCTTCGAATCCCACCACCTCAACCATCTCACCCCCAACACCCTCTGCATGGACCTCTACACCGCCGCCATGAAGATGTGCATGGGTGAGATCGCCCCCCCCGAATTCCGCCGCCGCGCCCTCGCCGCACTCGACCTCCTCTCCAGAACCGCCGACCGCGATTACCTGCGCCTCTCCTTCAAGCACTTCAAGCCCGAGGAGATCGACGCCTTCACCACCCAGCCCGTAAGCCGGGAGCACGTCGAAACGCTCACCGACGCCCTGACCAATCGCCTCCGCCGGGAAGACCTCGACCTCACCAGGCTCAAGCACTCAGGCTTCAAGGACTTCACCGAAGGCCCCTCCGAAGACACCCCCGTCCTCCTCCGCCAGGACGCCTACAAGGCCCTCACCGAGCCCGTCGAATTCACCAATCCCGACGGCGCCAAGGTCCAGACCGTCCACACCGCCCGCTTCGGCGAAATCGAACAACGCTTCTACGCCACCACCCCCAGGGGCCGCGAGCTCTACGACCGATGCCTCGCCATCGCCGACGCCGGCCGCGAGAAGGATCCCTCCATCGCCAAGCGCGACTACCCCGCCTACCAGGCCGCCTACCGCGCCGCCTTCGCCCCCTTCCCCAAGACGCTCGGCGAGCTCATCGACGCCGACCTCGTCTACGCACGCTACAGCGCCACACCCAAGGGCCTCGCCGCTCGCGGCTCCATCAGCACCACCTCGCTCGCCCAGCTCGTCAACGACGGCCATGCCCGCCGCGAAGGCCTCCGCTACGAGGACTTCCTCCCCGTCAGCGCTGCCGGCATCTTCGCCTCCAACCTCAACCAGTACGGCACCAAGTCCACCGCCGCCGAGCGGCCCAAGTACACCCAGGCGATGCTCGAAGAGATCATGGGAAAGAAGATCGTCGACGCCGACGCCGCCTACCGCGGCATGCACGCACTCAGCATCCTGAACACCTACCGCGACCTGGGCCTCCTCGACAAGCTCAACACCTCGGCCCGCGCTTCCCTCGAAATGGACGCCGCCAAGGCCCCCGCCGCCGCCCGCTGACACCCCCCGCCATCTCCCTCGCTCCCGCATCAGCCCCGGTATCCTGATCGCATGACCCCCGCCGCCCGTGGCGCTTCCGCAGCCCGCAAACCGCACACAATCCGTGCAGGCGACGCACCACCGCCCCCCGCCCCGCGCACCGACGCCGGCCTCGCCATCACCTCACTCCTCAAATCCCACGGTCCCCGCATCCACGCCCTCGCCCTCCGCCTCTGCGGCAACCAGGCGGATGCACAGGACATGGTCCAGGATGTCTTCCTCCAGGCCTACCGCCGCTGGGAAACCTTCCAGGGACGTGCAGACCCCGGCACCTGGCTTTACGCCATCGCCGCACGTGCATGCCGCTCACGCCGCCGCCGCAAAGGCGGCACCGACAAACGCACCCCCGCCGTCTCCCAGCTCATGCCCTGGAAAGAAACCACGGTCATGGAACTCGCCGCCGCTCCGCGCGAAGAGGAAAGCCCCGCGGAGCACCAGGAAGCCCTCACCCACGTCCAGCGCGCCATCGCCAGGCTTCCAGACCACCTCCGCCTCCCACTGGTCCTCAAGGAACTCAGCGGCATGAGCGTCGATGAAGCCGCCGCCGCCCTGGGACTCACCGCAAACACCCTCAAGACACGCCTCCACCGCGCCCGCCTGGCCCTCCGCAAGGCCATGACCGCCCGCGCCGCCGCCGTCGAGGCACCCGCTCCCATCTACGAGAAACAGGTCTGCCTCGACCTCCTCCAGGCCAAGCTCGAAGCCATGGACCGCGGCGGACGCGCCGCCGGACACATCGTCCCCCAGGGCGAAGTGTGTGCACGCTGCCGCGCTGTCTTCCGCGAACTCGACCTCGTCCAGGAAGCCTGCACCCAGATGGCCTCAGGCCAGATGCCCCCCGCCCTCGAACGCAAGATCCGCCTCGCACTCGCCGACCGCGCCCACACCGCCCAGCCTCCCAAACGCGGACCCGGCCGCCGCCCCGTCACCCCAGGCACGCGGCGCCGCGATTGACCATCCGGCCGCTCCCGCCTCACCCACCCCGCGCCGCGATGTACTCCCGCACCCGCTTCTCCATCTCGACATCCGTCATCTGCATCGCACGCGCTTCCGACACCGCCTGCTCCAGCGGGATCTTCTGATCCAGCACCCGGTACGCCGCCCACCCCGGCCCGATCCGGTTGCCCGTCCGGCAGTGCAGCGCCGCCGTCTCACCCCGCTCGTCCGCCGCCTTGATCGCCTCGCGCGTCGCGTCGATCACGCTGTCCGTCAGCTCCGCCGCACCCTTGTACGGAATGTTGCAGTACGCCGCCCCCGCCGCGTTCACCACCCCCGCCTCGTCATACCCCTCGTGTTCCACCGGCTTGCGGAAGTTCACGATCACGTCCACGCCGTCCCCTCGCAGCCCATTCACCTGCCCCGCATCGGGCTGTGTCAGCAGGAAACGGTGCGGCACGCCGCCGATCGCAAGCTCGGGCGCTGGCAGTGCATCGCCCGCCCTGAAACGCCTCGTCTGACCCTGCGCTGCCGCCGATCCCTCCCGCACGAACGCGCTCACCCCCATCGCGTGCGACCGTAGCAGCGCAAGCGCCCCAGGATCCTCGCTCGTCTCCTTGATCATCACACCCTTGGGAAGGTCCGTCACCTCGATCAGGATCTTCCCGTGTGCTTCGAACATCTCCCGGAACACCTCATCCCACACCCGCACCTGCGCCCCGTTCTTCATCCGCTCCTGCATCGCATGTGCATGATCCCTGATCCGCGCCGCCACCTCCGGATCCTCCGATTCCGTCACCGCCTCCACCCCGCTCTCCGTATGCCGAACCACCCGCCGGATCGACGCATGATCCCGCAGGAGCTGCTGCCACATCGACCGGTCGTACGCAAGCGAGCCCGGCGCATGCTTCACCTCACCATCGCCCGCCGGCGGCGCACCCTCCTGCACATCACCCTGCGCCCGGCAACCGCCCATCAAGATCGCACCCCCGCCCGCTCCAGCGCCCGCCGCGATCGCCACGCCCAGCGCCCAGGCCCGCCCGTTCACTCGATACTTCATGGGATCCTCGCTCCGGCTCGCTCATCAACACCACCCGGCATCGCCGCATCGACGCCTGACGATATTCAACCCCCGTGCGGCGCGACGGGGTTCCGCTCAAAGTGCTCGAGCGCCCCCGCCACCACGCTCGCGTACGTGTACACCGGCCCGCCGCCCATCATCACCGAAACCCCCACCGCCTCCATCACTTCCTTCGGCGTCGCGCCCGCCTTGAGGCACTTCTCCACGTGCGAATAAATGCATGGCTCACACCGCACCGCCACCCCGATCCCAAGTGCAATCAACTCCTTCACCTTCACCGAAAGCCCGCCCTCGCCCCCGTCCTTCATCAGCGTCTGAAAGAACGGGCCGAACGCCTTCCCAAGGTCCGGCGCACGACCCTTGGTCGCGTTCATCGTCGCCGGCCACGCCGCGTAAAAGCCAGATGCGTCATGAAGCATGATGCGATTCTCCTCTTGAAAAACCCTTGATCTGTTCTAGGCCCCCGCTCGGTCAGCCCTCCGCCGTACCCCGCGGCAGGTCCACGTTCACACGCCGCACGTCCCGGCCGACGCGGGCGCCCGATTCCACGGCATCCGCTCGACAAGCAACGCCAGCCCGCACGTCCCCGTCGTCCCCGCCACCGTCAAACCGGCCCCCAAGAGCGCCGGGATCGCAATGAACCCCGTGTGCACAAACCACGCCAGCGCACTCCCGATCAGAAGCAAGACCCCGACAATGATCTGCACCTGGCGCATCACGCTGATCGGCGCTCTCCGCCGGTCCTCGATCACCCCAAGCCCCTCACGCTTCCACGCGTCAAGCCCGCCCGCCACGCTGTACACCGTCATCGATGGATCAACCGACGCACAGATCCGCGCCGCGTTCATCGACCGCCGCCCACCCTTGCAGTGCACCAGCAGCTTCTGCCCCGCGCTGACCTGCCCCTTCGCCGCCGCGGGATCAAACTTCGAAAGCGGAAGCAGCCTCGACCCCTCGATCCGCTCGCGTGCATGCTCATCCGCCTCCCGGACATCAATCAGCACGCACTCCCCGGACTTGAGCCACTCCGCCGCCTGACGCGGCGCGATCTCCTGAATGCCCGACGCGCTCGACATGTGCAAGCTCCCGTATCGACCGAACACCTCGTCCGGCCGCGCCCTCTTGGAGGCCGCACACCATTCCCCGGTTCCAAATCTCCTTTCAAAATCACCACCCACCGGACGCGGCAAAAATGACGCAACCCGGCCTTGCGACCGGGTTTGCTGGAATCCCCTTTTTCAGCACCCAGACTCAAACGCCGCGACAAACGCCGCAAAGTCATCCAGGTCGACAAACCCGGACCCGTCAAAGTCCGCGTGGCATCCCCCGCTGGGCGCTTCAAAGCACCCCATGTCGATCCCCCCGATCCCCGCGTTGTACATCGCTGGGTCGTCGATCAACCGCAGCCCCCCCGCAAGATCAAACAACGACCCCTCGTAGATCCGTGTGCTCCCCGCATCAATGCACGGCGACGACGCCCCCAGCCTGTACCCCGAGACAAACTCCGGCGGCAGGCTGATGTTCCCCTCCCCCGCCTGCGCGCTCTGCACATTGCTGTACCGGACATTCACCGTCAGTGCATGGTGAAACAGGTCCTGCGGAAGCCCCCACAGGATCGAGTTCTCGATGTTCAGCGTCCCCCCGCCGTTCGCATTGAACGCGCTGATCCCCACATCCGGCGTCCCCGTCACCGTGCAACTCGAAAGCGTCACGTCCGTCCCGTAGAACATGAACATCACGTAGTAGTCGATGTTCGAGAACAGGCAGTTCTCAAACCTCGACGGCAACGATCCCTGCTGAAAAATCACCGGCGCCGTCCACAGGTCGTGCAGCCTCGACCTCCGCCACGTGGTGCTCGCCCCCGACAGAACCGATATCGCCGGCCCCACAAGCGTCCCCGTCTTGGTCAACTCCACCCCCTCAAACTCAGACGCGCCATCACCAAGCTGCAGCAGCGGCCGACCGCCATCGGTCCCCACGATCGCAAGATCCCGGAACTCCCACGCCCCACGCAGCGTCAGCGTCTCACCCGAGATCCGCGACTTGATGCTCGAATGCTCCGCCCCATACCCCTGCACCGTGACCTTCTTCCCCGGCGGAATCGTGATCACCGCGGAGTTTCCCATCGGCGTTTCCCCGGGCAGAATCTGCACCTCCTGAGAAAGCACGCCCATGAATGGACCCGCCTCGGAGAAGCTCGCAAACTCCCCCGGCAGGCGGATCGGACCCGTCACCTCCACGATCGCGTACGGCGTATACGTCGCCCCCGCCATCAGCCACGTCCCCCCCGTCGACTCCATGTACGCATAGTCGGAACTCCCCGAGTTCCCCGAGTTCCCCCCGTTCCAGTTCCTGTACGCGCTCTCCCCGCCCCCCGACCATTCAAGCACGCCCTCCTGCGCTGCATCATTCAGCCCGATGAACGCCTTCGTCCCCGTCGTGAACAGGTTCGTCCGGATCCACTCGTTCTCCCCCGCATCATCGATCTTCGCAAGTTCACCACCCATCGCCCCCGCCTTGAACGCCGCCGCGTTCCAGTTCGGAGCCTCGATCAGGTAGTACCGCGTCTGCGTCTGCGATCGATAGACCGGCCCGCGCACCACCGTCTGCCCCCGTGCATCTTCCCCCCAAAGCAGCACCGTCGCTCCGACGCCCCACGCCCCCCACGTCCCCAGGGACTGAAGACCCAACACCGCTGCACACAGGTTCATCCGATTCATGGCACGCTCCAGTCGATGGCGACACGCCCAGGATGAGCACGCACCGGCCCAACCCCGCCGACGCCCGTTCCACGCTCAAGCCGCGGCACGACCCGACACCCCGCCACAATCGTGGCGGACGCTGCTCTTTCCGCACGCGGTTCTCTCAGCACCCCGACTCAAACGACGCCACGAACGCCGCAAAGTCATCCAGGTCGACAAACCCAGACCCGTCAAAGTCAGCCGCACACCCCGCCTCCTGCGACTCATGGCACCCCATGTCAAGCCCGTACGCGGCCGCATTGGGCGCTGAAGGGTCATCCACCAGCCGCGGCAGCCCATCCAGGTCAAGTGCAGACCCGCCCTGCAACGCCACGTTCGCCGCATCGATGCTCGCCGACCCCGGCCTCAGCCGGAAATCCGTCCCCGACACAAAGTCCGGGAACACGCTGATGTTCCCCTCGCCCGGCACGGGCGTCGCCGTGTTGCTGTACCGCACCTCCACCTCGAGCCCGCCATGGAACAACTGGGAAGACACCCACCACACGATCGAGTTGTCGATCGACAGCGACCCGCTCCCGTAAAACACCGGCACGTAGTTCTCGGGCATTCCCGCCACCGTGCAGTTCGAAAGCGTCACGTCCGCACCGCCCAGCAGCATCAGCGCAAAGTACTCGATGTCCGTGAACAGGCACCCCTCAAACCGGCTCGGCAGCGACTGCTCCAGGAACACAAACGGCGTCGTGGTCATCCCGTGCATCTTCGAACGCGATGCCGTCAGCGATGCCCCACGGTCCACCATCACCACCCCGGTCATCAGCGTTCCCGGTGTGCACGTCACCTCCACCTGCCGAAAGGTGTACGCCCCGTCGTACAACCGGAAAATCGGGTGTGAACCCGGCGCTCCCACCAACGAAAGCTCGGAAAGGTCCCACGTCCCCGACAACTCCGTCTGCTCAACGCCAGAACCAAGCACAAGCCTCGAAACCCCCGCACCCTGCCCGCGCACCTTGATCCTCTTCCCCGCCGGCAGCGCAATCGCCCCCACCGTTCCCTTCTGAATATCACCCGCCGCCAGCTCCACCTCGTTCGACACCACCCCGATGTGCGGCGCCGCCAGCGCCAGCGTTGCAAACTCCCCCGGCAGGCGGATCGGACCCGTCACCTCCACGATCGCGTACGGCGTGTACGTCGCCCCCGCCATCAACCACGTCCCCCCCGTCGACTCCATGTACGCGTAATCACTGCTCCCCGAGTTCCCCGAACTCCCTCCGTTCCAGTTCCGGTACGAACTCTCCCCGCCCCCCGACCACGCAAACACACCCTCCTGCGCTGCATCATTGAGCCCGATGAACGCCTTCGTCCCCGTCGTGAACAGGTTCGTCCGGATCCACTCGTTCTCCGCCGCATCATCGATCTTCGCAAGTTCGCCCCCCATCGCCAGCGCTTTGCCCCGTGCCGCGCTCCAGTTCGCCGCCTCGATCAGGTAATACCTCGATTCCCCGCGCTGCACCGGACCGCGCACCACCGTCTGCCCAAGTGCATCCCCGTACACACATCCACCGCAGACGCACGCAACAAGCATCAAACGCTTCATAGCTCTTCCCCTTGTGAGACACGTTGGCGCAGGAAACCTCCCGCCTATTCCCCCTCCGCCCCCTCCCAGCCGTAAC
>DATGXW010000418.1:0-2311 GCA_035298585.1 Phycisphaerales bacterium | reverse complement strand
CCTCCGCCGCCACCACCCCCATCCGCCACGACGCCGAAGCCCGCTGCATCGAAGCCGGCCGTGTCGGCGACCGCGTTCATCAAGCCGGGCATGGGATCAGCGCAGAACGTCGCGATCGCCGGCGGCGTGCTGCTCTTGGTCGCGGTGATCGGATCGATCTGGACATCGTGGAACGCGGGATCGTCGTGGTGGGCCAACGGGCTTTTGACGGCGTACCTGGGCATCGTGCACGCGTGCACGGGCGCGGCGGCGGCCGGGTTTGTGGGATATGCGCTCGGGCGCGAGATCGGGGATATCCCGCTCGCGGCGGCGCGGATGTTGCTGGGGGTGGCGCTGCTGCTGGTTGCGATCAACATCGGACTTCCCGCACCGAGGTTCTTGGTCTGGGTGTGCGCGATCGGGCTGTACACGATCGCGACTCTGGTGCTGTTCCGGTGGGAGATCGCGGAGTGGGCGGGTGTCGCGAGCGTGCACGCGATCACCGTGCTTGTGATGTACCTGGCGGCGAGCCTGCAGGTGGCCGCGGCCGCGACGACGGTTAAGCCGGCGTGAGGATGAAGGGAGACGCGGATGGCGAAGCGGGCGAGCGGTGGTGCAAAGGGCAAGTCGGGGGCACACGGGATTGCGAGGCTGCCGCAGCGGTCGCTGATCGGGATGGTGCACGTGCGGGCGCTGCCGGGGACGCCGTTTGCGCCGAAGGGGGAAATGCGGGCGTGGTTGGATGGCTTGGTGCAAACCGCAGTGAGCGAGGCGAAGGTGCTGGTGGATGCGGGCTTTGACGCGGTGATGATCGAGAACATGCACGATCGGCCGTATGTGCAGCCGCCGCATGCTCCGGTCACGGTGGCGGCGATGACCCGGGTGGCGCTGGCGGTGAAGGAGGCGATCGGGGCGACGCCGCTGGGCGTGCAGGTGCTGTCGTGCGGCGAGCGGGAGGCGCTGTCGATCGGGCTGACGGCGGGTGCGGATTTCATCCGCTGCGAGAACTTCGTGTACGCCCACGTCGCGGATGAAGGCTTGCTGGATCGGGGCGCGGCGGGGCCGTTGCTTCGGTATCGGCGTGAGATTGGTGCGGAGAGCATCTCGATCGTCTGCGACATCAAGAAGAAGCACGCGTCGCACTCGATCACGAGCGATATCACGCTGGCCGACGCGGCCCATACCGCGGAGTACTTCGGGGCCGACGGCGTGATCGTGACGGGGCAGTTCACCGGCGAGGCGACGGACCCGGACGACATCGCGGAGGCGCGAGGTGCGGTCAGGGTGCCGGTGTGGGTGGGTTCGGGCGTGACGCCCGAGCAGGTGCCGGAGCTGTGGGCGCACGCGGATGCGTTGATCGTGGGGTCGTCGATCAAGAAGGGTGGACGTTGGTCGAATGCGATTGATCCGAAGCGATGCCGCGCGGTTGTGAAGGCGGGGCGGGGGTGATGCCTGCGTGCCTGGTGTCCGCGCTGGTGCTGGGCAAAGAATGGGGGGTGGATCGAGCGAGGCCGCGGAAAGGCGAAACGCACCCCCTGCCACGGCCCAATGGGAGGGGGAGCGGAACAAGCCGCGAGTGAGGTAGCTGAGCACGCTGTGGCGACCGGACTGGTCATCTTCATCTTCCTGATCGGGTCGCTGGGGCCGATGGTTGGCGAGCAGACGCCTCGGCCGGGGTTCTATTTGGTGTTGATGACGACGCTGGTTGCGGCGGCGTGGGCGTTGTTCGCGGTGCTGGAGTCGCGGCTGGAGAAGACCGGACGTGCGCGGCATGTGGTGCGGGCGGAGCGGTTGCTGTCGGTGTCGCGGGCGGCGGTGGTCGGGATGCACGCGTACGGGGTGCTAGCGCTGGGGTGGGGTGCGTCCGCGCGAGAGGCGGTGCGGGGGTTGCCGGTGATCGATGACTTGACGGCCGCGGCGCCGGCATTGACGGCGTTGGTGCTGCTGTACGCGGGGTATGCGCCCATTCAGAAGCGGCTGCGCGAGGCGGTGCTGCTGCGGTTCCTGCACGAGGGTCGGCCGATCGGGCGGGCGTTGACGCGGTGGCAGCTTGTGTGGGAGCACGTGCGGCATTCGATCTTGCTGGCGCTGGTGCCTTTGGTGCTGCTGCGGGTGTGGATTGAGATCGGCGGGATGGGCGCGACGGGCCTGGGGCTGAGAGGCGATGGTGCGGGATGGGCGGTGCTGGGGTGGCAGGTGGCGGGCGTGTTTGTGGTGCTGGCGTTTGCACCGTGGATGCTGCGTTTTGTGTGGGACACGGTGCCGCTGGAGGGCGGGGAGCTGCGGGACCGGGTGGAGCGGGTGCTTTCGCGCAATCGCGTGAGCGCTCGGA
>DATGXW010000417.1:0-2069 GCA_035298585.1 Phycisphaerales bacterium | reverse complement strand
CGGCTCCGCCCGCGCGCGGGTGAATCGCCCGCCGATACCGACCGCCGCAACCGCGAACTGATGGAGCGCGTGAACGCGGAAGGGAAGCTGTTCCTGACGCACACGGCCCTCCCGGTGTGGGAAGGCGGCAAGCGCGTCGCGGGTGCATCGCGGCTGGTGCTGCGGATGGCGATCGGAGCGACCCGGACCCGGGATGTGCACATCCAGCGAGCGTGGGATGTGATCACCGCCGCGGTCTCCTGATCGCGCGCTGTTTATTGCCTGCCGGTGACGGCAAGGTCGTAATCCCGTCCCTGCAGCATGTCACGCGTCCACCGAACCCCGCCGTAGACAAAGTTGCCGCTGCTGTAGAGCGCTGGCGGCTCCCATGCCAGGGGTTGGTACTGGAACGTCATGCCGAGCGTGAGGGAAGGCGAGGCGGGATTCCAACCGATCGAACTGTCACGCGTGCTTCGCACCGCCACCGCGCCATCCACAAAGAGCACCGGCACCCGCGCTTCGTGATAAAGCACATACGCCACCCGGCCCATCTCGCGCTGGTAGAGATCCCACGCCATCGCCTTCTGCGAGGGGTACGCAACCTCGGAGACCTTCTTGAGCCCGAAATCATGGCCCCCGGGAATCATGAAGGTCGAGTGATTCTGCGCCTGCGTCACCCGGTTGGAGGCCACGGCCGCCTTGTCGAAGAACGCAGCGCCGAGCATCTCGTACGAAGAGCGATAGGGAGACCGCGAGTTGGGCGCGCCCGAGGCCTGCCAGTCGGCCGGATCCTTCTGCCACTTGAGCAGCGTCTCATCCGAGGGTGATGTGAAAATGCCCGAAGGCGCGGAGCCCGCGAGGTAGTCCACCAGCACCAGTTGCGAGAAGTTCGAGAAGGCGTACCAGTTGGTCTGACGCTCAAACGCCGGATTCGACCGCCGCCGGATGATGTCGACGGCCTGCAGACCCGCGGCTTCGTTGTCGCTCGTCGCCGTCTTCAGGTCGGCGTATGTGCTCGCCGTCTGACCCATCTGCCAACTGAACGTCGCGACAGAGTCGGCGTTATCCCCCTGGTAGCTGGCGTGGATCGCACCGATCTGGCGGAGATTGTTCTGCGATTCGCCCGAGGCCGCCATCGCCCGCTGGTGTGCAAGCGGCGGCAGCAAGATCGAAATGAGCAGCGCGACCGCCACGATCGCCACCAGCAGTTCGATCATCGCAAGCCCAGGCTGCCCCTGGCTTCCCGCAGGCAAGGTCGATCCTCTGTGTTGCGGCGAAAGCTGGCTCATGGCTGGTTCATCCTTCGAGTGGTGCGTGCCCGGTGTACCACCTCCTGCCAGAACACGTTGCAGGAAAAGACAACGGCAATGTGAACCCGCGATCCCGACCCCCTTTCACGAGTGAATTCCTGCTCTTCCGCGCGCGCCCCGGGGCTTCCCATGAGGCCTCCAGGCGATCTTCGAGATGGACCATCTTTGCAGACGTCCCGCAACCTCGGCGGCATACGCCCGGTACACCCTCCCGCGTAACGCTCAAATGCAGGTGGTTGCAACGCCACGCCTGCAAGACGAATGGCACTTGAATCGGGAGTACAGCGATGCGTCGCACAGATATCACCCCTGGGCACCCCTGTGCATCGCAACTCCCGCGCCTGCTTGTCGTCGCGGGCGCGGCCTCGCTCGCCGCCGCCGCTCCTCCCATCCGCTACTCGACGATCGCCGCCTCGGGCGACCCCGCCCCGGGGCTTCCTGGCGTGACGTTCGCCCGCGTCCTTGATCCTCGCCTTGATGCAATCGCCGGCGTCGGCGCGGGAACGATCGCCTTTCAGGTCCGACTCGAAGGCCCCGGCGTCTCCGAGGCAAACAACACCGCCGTGTATGTGCAGCGCGATTCAAGCCTCTTCATGTTCGCCCGCGAGGGTGACCTGACTCCTTCCGGTGATTTCCCCCTCAGCCAGATCTCCGGCCTGGTCGTCCGCTCCGATGGCCGCGTCATGTTCACCGCGCCGGTCATCGAAGCTCCCGGCAGCAACCCGGTTCGCCTGGCACTCTTCGCCGAGAACGCGGCGGGCGAACGAGAAGAACTCGCCC
>DATGXW010000416.1:0-29289 GCA_035298585.1 Phycisphaerales bacterium | reverse complement strand
CGTCCCCGCCCACCGACTGGCGGATCGGCAGGTCGCGTGCATCGGCGTTGATCACCGCTCGGAGCCCCTCGCGCCCCTCCGCAGCGGGGATCTCGACCACCAGCCCGTGCTGAATGCCCGCGTTGAGCCTGGTCCCAAGATCATTCCACCGCTGATCCGACATCCCGACCGTGTACTCGACCGCGAGCATCCCCGCAAGCGCGGAAACGCGGTCGGCGGGGATGCCCGGCAGCAGGATGAACGAGAAGGCCGGTTTGTCCGAAACCACGCCCTTGTCGTCGGGGAGGTCGCTGATCAGGTAAAGCACGCGCAGCGGGCTGGGCTGGAATGTCGGCGGAACCGAGGTCATCGCCGCCATGTCCACCCGGCGCCAATCCTGCACCGGTTCGGCGTACGCACTGAACCCGACCACGCGGAAGGAAAGATCCTGGTCAACAAAGGCCGTTCCGCCCGCCGGGACCTCGCGCTCCAGGGCACGCCGGACCGCCCTGGGATCCTCGTGGGTATTCCACGGGAGCGCTCGCCGCGCTGTCTCCAGCGCAGATTCGCCCACGAACGCGCCCACGTTGTAATCGTTGTACCGCGGAACATCCTCCAGCGGACGTTCCTCGTACCCCAGCTGCTGGCCCACGTACAGCGAGAGATCCGTGCTGTCGTAGAAGAACTCCTGCGGCGGGCCGATCTGGGGCACACCGTCGGCCCCGGGCTGGCCAGAGAGCAAGAGCGTGTCGCCCTCCTGCTTGAGGGCGCCGTAATACAGGCTTCCCAGCGTGATGACCACGATCCCCGTGTGCACCGTCAGCACACCGATGTTGGGCACGCTGAACTCGATTCGGCGAACCGTCGCCACCACCATGTTCAGCACGAAGACCAGCAGAATCACCCGCAGCGGCCACCACGAGTAAAACTGAAGCTCGGTCATCTCAAGGCCGGGCAAACGTCGAAGCGTCGTCGAGCGATACTGCGAGCAAAAGTCGGCAAAGAGCATCAGCCCCTTGCCCGTCACCGGGTCATAGTGAAGGAGCGGCCAGACATACGTCAGCCAGATCCACCCCGCCAGAGGGGTCATCGCCAGCACGATCAGGGTGATGCCGGTGAACCGCAAACCCGGACCTCGCCCCCGCGCAATCCGGCCAAAGAGGTACGCCGGCAGGATCGCCACCAAGCACAGCAGGATGGTCGCCAGAAGCCCGTAGACCACCCACGTCGGGAGCTGCGCCAGCATTCCGATCGGAACGCTCGCCAGCGTTACGTACACCACCACCATCACCAGCAGCACGATCGCCAGCGAGATCGAGCTCAGTGCACGCAGCACCGACTTCACCGGCCACAGTGAAGGTGAAATGTTGGCATCATCCCACGCCCTGCTTCGAACCCACTTGGCGCTCATCCAGACTCCGAGACTCGAGGGCCACCCGATTCAAAAACCCATCGTCCGCGAGATCCATTCTCCGCTCAAATCCGTGCTCGACCAGGTGTGGCAATCCTAGGTTGCTGTCTGACAGGATCTATTGCCGTTTAGCAGGAATTGGGGGGAGTTCCCATCCGAGGTGCCGACGGCACTCAACACGGCGGAGAGCTCTTGCGAGGCGGTGCGGAACGGCCCCTTCACTACGACGCTCAGCACACCGGCGATCGGTCCGTGTCGTCCAAACGTAAAGAGGTTTGGGTCGAGCCCGAGTGCACACGCGCCTGTCACCGTCGCCATCCGCAGAAGCTGCACGGCGTCCTCGCCATCCCGCTGATGCAGGTGCACCATCTCGCCCCACGTGCTGATCCCGTCCTTGAACGAGTCCGGACCCAGGTTGATGATCGAGTCGGTCCCGAGAGCCACGGGAATCCCCCGGCTCGACATCTCGCGGTATCGGTGCGGACCAAAGTGCTCGTGTGCACCAAAGTAGCTCGAACCCCTCGGGCAGTACGCCACCCACAGCGGTATGCCCGATGACCGCAGGCTCGCCAGCCGATCGAGGTCCGCATCCGAGCAGTCATTGAGATGAACCAGCATGACCGGCGCTCTTCTGGCCCGGCATTCGGGCGTAGCCAGCAGCCGCGCGATGTGCTCAATCGGCGTGAGTCCCCTGCCGATCGCCGACAAAACCGAATCCTCCCAAACGCCCAATCGCTCCAGAAGCTCTCGCTGCGGACCCCGGCCCGTGGCGATGAACTCCCGCTCATCCACCGACTCGGCCACGTGCGTCGCCACCGCCGCATCGCCATCGAGCAGGCATTCACGGTACATCTCAGCCCCCACCGTGTTGGTGGCATGGGGCGAAAGTCCGGCCTCCCAACGGTCTGAGGCACGGGTGGCAACACGGGCCCAGGCTTCGCGAGCCCGCGCGAGCCCACGCCCCGCTCCCTTTCCGATCCCGAAAAACTCGATGAACGACCTTCCGGCCATCCCGTCGTGTGCACACACCTCCGCGCCGACCTCGCTCGGCCCCGTTGCCGGCGCGCCGACGATATCCCCCACCGCCGCCACGCCGCCCAGCGCTGAGAGTTCCAAACCCCGCCGCATCGACTCGCGGATCAGGTCGGGCTCAGACCTCCGCCCCTTGATCACCTCCTTGATCCACCCCACGAACCCCGCCCCCCGGTCAAAGGGCCGGGGACCCATGTGCGTCAGGTCCAAGTGCGTGTGTGCATTCACCAGCGCCGGCATCAGCAGCCGGTCGGGCAGATCGACCATCAGCGCGGATCCCGCCGCCGAATGGCGACCCACGACGCCGGCATCACCGGCCGACAAAAGTGTCAGGTTCAGGCGATCGAGCCGGCCTGGATCGGCGTTCTTCCATCGCTCAACTTGGACGAGCACCTCGCCGGGTGCCGAACAAACACCTGCGGCGTCCAACACCGCACGTGCACGCAGGCGAAGGATCCTGTGGTCCGGCCAGGGTCCGAGTCCAGCAAGAAGGGCCGGTAAAAAAGGGTGTTTGACAGGGGAATCGTGGTTCATGCCGGGAGGGGTCACGGTCCGATAGTACCGCAGCGGCGTGCTACGCTTGGCGCGGCAGCGTGGCCCGACGGACGGATCGAAACCCTTCCCAAGATCACCGTTCAAAGTCCACCAAGACGCCGTCGTGTTCGAGAGAGTGGAAACGTACCGACCGTGACCGGCGAGGTTTCGCCGCCAGCACCTTTGGCGAGTCAGGAGTTTGGGTTATGCAGGCAATCAGCGGGCTTTCTTCGAAGTGCCAGGGACTCTGGCAACGCTTCCGCGGCGTCATCCTGGCGCTGGGGGTTGCGGCAGCACTCCCCTTGGGCGGATGCGTCAGCCAGGGCGACTGGGACAACCTCTACGCGACCAATCGCAGCCTGAAGGATGCACTGACCCGCGCTGAGCAGGAGCGCGACGAGTACCGCAACTCGCTCGACCTGGTCCGCCAGCAGCTCGCGCGTGAGCAGCAGGCCGCGACCGACCTGCGCAACCAGGTCGCCTCCCTCCGCGGCATGCTCGACCAGGCCGAGGCCAAGCTCGCCGCCCTTGGGCAGAAGCTCGACACGGCCAACTTCACCGCACTCGATCCCGAGACCGACTCGCTCCTGCGCGAGCTGGCCGACAAGTACCCCGATCTCATCATCTACGACGCTGACAGCGGCCGCCTGCGTTTCGCGTCGGACCTGACCTTTGACTCGGGTTCTGACGTGGTGAAGGAGTCGGCCCGCGCCAGCCTCCGTGCACTGGCCCAGATCCTGACGACGTCGTCGGCCGCCTCGGCGTACGACATCCACGTCGTCGGCCACACCGACTCGCAGCGGATCAGCTCGGGCACCGCCCGTCGCCACCCGACCAACATGCACCTCTCCTGCCACCGCGCGATCTCGGTCCGCGCGGAGCTGGCCTCGATGGGGGTCTCCGCCGGCAAGATGGAAGCCTCTGGGTGGGGCGAGTTCCGCCCGCTGGTTTCCAACACGGCGTCGGGCAACACGCCCCAGAACCGGCGCGTCGAGATCTACCTGACCCGTCCCAAGGGTGGTTCGGTCGGCTCGGCTGCCCCCGCGCCGGCCTTTGAACCCGAGACCAACACCGCATCCCCCGAACGGACGCGGACGCCGGACCGCCAGCCTGACATCACCAAGTAAGTGGTGGTGCACATGATTGATCATGCACGAGACGCTGAGAGGCGTCTCGTGTTGTTTTTGGGGCGATGGAGCGAGGCAACGAGGCATCAGGCATCGGGCATCAAGGCATCAAGGCAGCAAGGCATCAAGGCATCAAGGCATCAAGGCAAGGGAGAGCGTCAGGCACTGGACACTGGGCACTGGGCACTGGGCACTCGAAAACAACGCTGGAAGCACGCCGTTCGTGCACGGCTGATGCTCTCACAACTCCTGGCACGCCGGGACTGGAATATGCAAGCCGCGGAACCGCGACAGAATTTGCTCGTTGCCTCGTTGCCTCGTTGCCTTGATGCCTCGATGCCTCGATGCCTCGATGCCTTCCAAAAAGAAAATCCGCCCTTTCCCTGGAAGGAAAGAGCGGGGGTGAGATGAAACCCGGTTCGTGGCGCCGGGCGTCACCTGTTGCGCCGGACATCCGGCCGCAGACGAAGGGCGACAATCCTTGTCGCCCGGATAGTTCATTCAGCCTCAGCGGCGGCGACGGATCGCCGCAAGACCTGCAAGACCCGCAAGGCCTGCCGCGGCGGGCGCGGGAACGACCTGGATCTCGTACGTCAGGCGGAGCATGTTCATGCCCGAGCCCGCGAGGGTCTGGGTCTGGCCATCATCCACGCCGTTCCAGTTCGAACCAAGGTCGGTGATCGACTTGTTCGAGAGGATGGTCTGGCTGTTGTTCGACTCGACGCGGATCATCTGGACGCGTGCCGAGAAGAGCTGGACGGTCGAGTTGTTGACGAAGCTGATCGGGTTGCTGGCGCCCACGTTCCAGGTCCAGAAGCTGAACCCTTCACCGTTCTTGGTGACGCCAAAGGGCATCATGTCTTCCTTGCCCAGCGTCCAGATCTCCGCGACGACCAGCTTGGTCGCGGTGTTGTTGGGATTGTCGATCTCATCCCACTTGGCCCAGATGTTGGAGGAGCCGTTGACGTTCATGCCCAGCGATGCGCCGGTGGCGCCGCGCATGACATTCACGTTGCCCGCCTGGTTGATGTTCATGACCGTTCCCAGGTCACCGAACATCTGGAGGCGGAAGGACGCGGTGTCACTCGTGACGACCGAGCCCCCATTGGCCCACGAAACGGACGCCGACGCGGCGAGTCCTGCCGCGGCGACGATCGCCGATTGGGAGATCTTCTTCATCGCACACTTCCTCTCACATGCACAGGCGCACACACAGCCCGGTCGCCACCAATGCGACCATGGACATACCACTTTGGTTTGAACGCACACCGAGCACGCCCGGGCCCCTCTGTCCATCGGACCGGGAGGGCAGGCGGGCGGCATCGACACATTCAACCTACATCACAAACTCGGAAAGACCACCCCAGATCGCACATTCTTCCGCGATTGCCCAGGCGTTAGGGGTGGATGCAACCCCTCTTCCGCGCCGGGGTTATCACTCGTTTTTCCGGACCCTATCATGCTCCGGCGACGCTCGCCCTCCCGGGAGGGCATCCTTCTCTATGAGGAAGCATCGAATGTCATCCAAGGTCTGGCTCACCGCATTCCTGTTCATGCCGGCCATCATGGTCGCGGGGCTTCTGTACACCATCGGCGGACCCCAGCTCATGAACGAACGGCCCGTCGGCGCGGGGGCGGGCGCCACCGGCGGCGCCAACGCGATCGGCGAACTGCTCGCCGGCAACCGCGCCAATCACAACGCCGCCTCGACTTTCCCCGAGCTCCCCCGCGCGGACCGCGCGACGCTCGACCGCCAGCCGGCCGAGCCCAGCCTGGTCCAGCCCGAGGAACTCCCGCAGGGCTTTGTCGTCATCGTGGAGGACAAGTCCAAGCGCGCCAGCGAGGCTTCCCCCATCTACTTTGCCAGCAGCATCAACGGCTGGAACCCGCGCGATGACAAGTACAAGTTGACGGCCCAGTCCGACGGCAAGTGGCGGATCATCCTCCCGGCCAAGCCCGGCGGCGGCTTGATCGAGTTCAAGTTCACCCGCGGCTCCTGGACCAACGAGGAGCTCGACGCCAATCTCAACACGATCACCAATCGGTACTTCCCCAAGGTCGACATCTCGAAGCTCGCCCCCGGCGAACAGCCCCGCATCGAGTTTGTCGTCCCCGCGTGGGGAGACCAGCGTGCACAGGACCCCGTGCTCAAGGCCAAGGACCCCTACCGGACGCTCAACGTGACCGGGATGGTCCGCAGGCTGCAGGTCCGCGGTGGGGCCGGCGGCGCTGAGGGCTTGTTCCGGGATCTCCTGGTCTGGCTGCCCCCGGGATACGACGCACCCGAGAACGCCTCGGTCTCCTACCCCGTGATCTACATGCAGGATGGGCAGAACCTCTTTGAGACGATGCCCGGCACCGCGGGCGAGTGGGGCGCGGACGAGACCGCGACCACGCTGATCACGTCCGGGGAGACGCAACCCTTCATCATCGTCGGGATACCGCACGCTGAATCGCTCCGGATCGCCGAGTACCTTCCGGTCGAAGCGATCGAGAATGTCCGCCCCGGGGCCGATTCGTATGTCGATTTCCTCACCAAGGAAGTCATGCCCCGGGTCAACCGTGCCTTCCGCACAAAGACAGGGCCAACCAGCACGGGGATCGGCGGCTCATCGCTCGGCGCGGCGGTCGCGCTGCACGCGGTGACGACCCGCCCCGACGTCTTTGGCATCCTCCTCGCTGAGAGCCTTCCCCTCGCGACGGGCAACGCCGCGGCGTGGGACTCGTACATCACCTCGATCCGGGCATTCCCCAGCCGTGCGTACATCGGGATCGGCGGCCACGAGACCGGATCCGATCCAAAGAACGCCGAGCGCAACCTCCGGTACGTCACGGCCTCGCGCAAGCTCGACGATCTCTTCGCCAAGGCCGGTCTCGATCGTTCCCGCCGGATGCTGAAGGTCGATGACGCCGCCGAGCACAACGAGTCCGCCTGGGCCCATCGCTTGCCAGACGCACTGCGGTTCCTCTTCCCCCCCTCGATGGACAGCGCGGTCAAGTAAGACACGATCGCCGCAGATGGCAGGGATGGTCATGGAGCAAGACGTCGATGCACACACGCATGTGTGCATCGTGCCGCGCTACCGCATCTGCGGTCCATTCCGCGCGATCCGGGAATGACGTTGCACGTCCCGGTGGCCTCTGCAAAGGCGCCGGGCCCCCGAAAGTCTCCCCTGAGACCTTCGAGGGCCCGGCGTGTGCATTCGTCTCCCCCCACACTCCAGCGCTTACTTGCCGCCGGCGTTCTTGTAGTTCTCTTCCACCTTGGCCCAGTTCACCACGTTCCAGAAGGCCGTCACATAGTCCGGACGACGGTTCTGGTACTTCAGGTAGTAGGCGTGCTCCCACACATCCAGGCCCAGGATGGGTGTGCCCTCGCACCCCGCCACCGCCTTGCCCATCAGCGGGTTGTCCTGGTTGGGAGTTGAACAGATCTCAACCTTGCCCACGTTCACGACAAGCCAGGCCCATCCCGAGCCAAAGCGCCCGGCGGCCGCGGCGGCGAACTTCTCCTTGAACGCATCGAACGAGCCGAAGGCGGCGTTGATCGCAGCGCCCACGGTCCCGCCGGGGTTACCCCCGCCCCCCTTGCCCGCCGGCGCCAGGAGCTCCCAGAACATCGAATGGTTCACGTGACCCCCGGCGTTGTTCCGGACGGCGGTGCGCTTGTCCTCGGGAACGTCCGAGAGCTTCTTGATGACGTCGACGGGTGACGCCTCGGCCAGGGGCGAACCTTCAAGGGCCTTGTTGGCGTTGGTCACATACGCGTTGTGGTGCTTGCCATGGTGGATCTCCATGGTCGCCGCATCAATGTGCGGCTCGAGTGCGTTGGTCGGGTAGGGGAGCACGGGAAGCGTGAATGGCATGGGGAAAATTCCTCGTGGAAAGTGGTGCGTGAGAGCTCTGTATCGTTTGATGAAGCTTATCCGACCCGCGACCTGCACTCTTTGCGGTTGAGAACATGTCAGGACCTTGCGGAGCGAAGGCGATCCTGTAGACTGTGAGTGCCTCGGCGAACGGGTGTGGTGCCAGCGTCCAAGGTGTACTTGGGTCCGAGAATGCCATTGCAATTGAAGTTCTCAGGCGTTCATGCCTGCGGAAGACTGACGTTGTGTTAGGTATTTTTTCGCAACCTAGGGTGCTTGACGGATTCTTCTCAAAGCAGTTCGGCGATCGAAACATCCCGGTGAAAATGTCGTATGATGGGGGGCGACCGCACAGGATGTCGGGGCGGCTCACGCTGGCCTGATTCCTGCGAGTGGGACCGGAAGTGGACCGGATCCCCGATGGAGTGCGGTTACCCCTGGTTGAACGGAGTCGCAGGCATCACGCCGGGACGTAGTCCGACGTGTGGCTTGCAGCATGCTGGAATGTCGGGGTGGATGGACGGACGGGATCTGGTGGGTGCCTGATGGACGGTGCGCCGTGTGCACACCGTTTCAGAGCATGTGGTTGGAACGGTGGGCATGTGGTTGGAACGGTGGGTTTGAAACAGGCCGTTGCGTGTGCGTTCGGGAACGCCCTGATTTGTCCTCGCAATGTGCTGAGTTTGCTGATCGGTGATGGTGATTCAGGCATATTCCGCGAAGCGTTCTGGACCGGAATTCGGTACGCTGGGACGGTTTGGCGGTTGACGGTGAAGACTCGGGATCGCATCTGAGGTGTGGTGGTCGGGACGCGTGGTGTGGTTCTTGATGCGGTCGGAATCCAGTAGGGACGTACTCAGCGAACTCCGGAGCGGAGTTCTAAAGGCAGGTAGGACGCGATGAGGCAGGTCAGCGGCAAACGAGCAATTACCCCCGCCGAGCAGGTTCACCGCCGCGCTCGCGGTGGCGTTACCGCCGAATCGGTGGTCCCCGCGACCAAGGCCGCCAAGGCGACGGCGAGCAAGCCGATGGTGCGCAAGCGCCTGAGCCAGGAGGATGAGAAGCTCCTGGCCCAGATCATGTCCCAGGAGCAGGACTTCATCGACAGCCCCGCCTTCTACGAGGATGGCGCTGAGGCCAAGATCTACGTCGAAGTCCCCGATGTCGCCAAGCCCGACACGTCGTGGTACCACCCGGTGATGGACGACCTGTCCAGCAGCCGGAACCGGACGGTCAAGAGCACGCAGCAGGTGATCCTGACGGGTGCGGAAGAGAAGATCCTCTTCCACCAGTTCAACTTCGCCCGCTGCACGGTGAACAAGATCCAGAAGGAAGTCTGGGAGTCGGCCTCCAAGCAGCCGACGCCCGATCAGGCCCAGGAGATTCTCAAGTGGCATCGGATCGCGGAGCGCATCCGCGAGCAGATCGCCGAGACGAACCTGGCGCTGGTCCTGGCCATGGCCAAGCGCACCCGCATGAGCGAGGTGGACTTTGCCGACCTGGTCAGCGAAGGGAACATGGCGCTGCTCCGCGCGGTCGACAAGTTCGACGCCGGCCGTGGCTACAAGTTCTCGACCTACGCCTGCCGGGCGATCCTCAAGGCCTTCAGCCGCCAGGGCATGAAGCTGAGCAAGTACCGCCAGCGCTTCCCCACGGACTTTGACCCCAAGCTCGAGCGTTCGAACTACCTCGAGACCAAGCGGTCGGGCTTCGAGAAGGATGCGGCCGAAGAGGTCAAGCGCATCGTCCTGGAGAACCGGGCCGATCTGACCGACGTCGAGCGCACCGTCATCGAGCACCGCTTCGGGCTTGAGTCGGGCGACAACGAGAAGCCCATGACCCTTGAACAGGTCGGGCAGATCATCGGCGTCACCAAGGAACGCGTCCGCCAGATCCAGAACAAGGCGATGGAGAAGATCCGCCTTGAGCTCGAGGCCAACTTCCTGGGCAATCGCCAGATGCTCGAGGAAGCCGAGGCGCGTGCAGCCGCGGAAGCGGCCGCGCAGGGCGGCAAGCAGGCCCACGTCTCGCCGGTTGCGACGCCTGTCGTCACCGCGTCCTCCATGGCCGCGATGTCGAGCATCCTCTCGGCATCGTCCTTCAACTGATCGGTCGGCTTGGCGGACATCCACGCTTTCACTGAGGGCCCCGGCATACGCCGGGGCCTTTTTCATGCGGGGCGGATACTCACGATCGCCCCCGGGAGGAGTTTCATCGGCCCCGCGCGAGATGATCGCGGGGCTTGAAGATGGGCTCGGGCCTGCACCGATACAGTCTTGGCGATGACCTCCACGGCGCAGCGGCCTTCCAACCACGAGCTCGAGGCGATTGCACGCGACCTGGCCAACGCCGTTGAGGGCGAGGTCCGGTTCGATCTGCACAACCGGATGCTCTACGCCACCGACGCCTCGCTCTACCAGGTCGAGCCGCTGGGGGTGGTGATCCCGGCCTCCACGCAGGACGCGGTCGAGGCGGTCCGCTTCTGTGCAGCGCGGGGGATCCCGATCCTGCCGCGCGGCGGCGGGACGAGCCTCGCCGGGCAGTGCACAAACGCCGCGGTCGTGATCGACTTCTCCTCCCGCTGCCACCGCCTGCTGCGGGTCGATGACCACGCGGGCACGTGCGATGTCGAGCCGGGGATCACGGTCGACGACCTGAACGACCGGCTCGGTACGACGCGGTGGTTCTTTGCACCAGACCCAGCCACCAGCAGGCACTGCAACATCGGCGGGTGCATCGGCAACAACGCCGCGGGCGCCCGATCGATTCTCTACGGCAGGACGAGCGAGAACGTCGTGGCGATCGATGCGTGCACATCGGACGGCCGGCCGGTCCGCTTCGGACCCGGGAGCGCTGCGACCGATGAGCATGTTCGCGTCATCACCCGGGGCGTCGCCTCGATCGTGGCGCGGCACGCACGGCTGATCCAGGAGCGTTTCCCGCGGACGATCCGGCGCAACGCGGGGTACGGGCTCGACATGATCCTGCGGCAGATGCTGCACGCGGGGTGGACCATCGCCGACGGGGCTTATGTCGCGCCGGGCGTGATCGACCAGCTCAACCTCGCCCCCCTGCTCTGCGGGAGCGAGGGAACGCTCGCGGTCACGCTGGGCGCGACGCTTGCGCTGCGGGAGAAGCCCGTCGCCAAGGGGCTGGCGTGCGTGAGCTTCAACTCGCTCGACGCGGCGATGGACACCGTCAACCCCATTCTCACGACGGGGCCGTCCGCGGTCGAACTGCTCGACGACACGGTGATCGACCTTGCCCGCGCGAACCTCGAGTGCCGCCCGTATGTCGACCTCATGCCCAGGCCGCGAACGGGGACGCTGCGGGCGGTGCTGTACGTCGAGTACTTCTCGACGGTCGGTCCTGAAGACATCCGCGCCAAGTTCGAGAAGCTCCGCGGCGAGATCGGGGACGCGGCGGTTGAGTTCCACACCGACGCGGGGGCGATGCTCAACGCGTGGAAGCTGCGCAAGGCGGGCGAACCGCTGCTGCACGGGATCCCGGGGAACCGCAAGCCGATCACGTTTGTCGAGGACAACGCGGTGCCGGTGGAGCGGCTCCCCGAGTTTGTGCGCGAGTTCCGCCGGATCGTGGGGGAGCACCAGACGCGGGCGGCGTTCTATGCACACGCGTCGGTGGGCGTGCTGCACGTCCGGCCGCTGCTCGACATCCACGACGCGGGTGACCGCGAGCGGATGCGATCGATCTCGGTGAAGATCGCCGATCTTGCGCGGAGCCTCGGCGGCGTGATGTCGGGTGAGCATGGCGACGGCCGGATCCGCGGCCCGCTGCTCGAGCGCTTCTACGGCGCGGAGCTGATGAACGCCTTCGGCGAGATCAAGAAGGTCTTTGATCCGGCGTCGCTCCTCAATCCCGGGATGGTGGTGCCCGAGCCGGGTTCGGCCCGGCCGATCGAGGCGATCACGAGCAATCTGCGCGTCCTGCCCGCACACCCGGGCGACGCGTACGCCTTCGTCAGGCCTCCCGCCGCCCCGGCGAACGTGCCCGCGGTCGACACCTACTTTGATTACGCCGATCAGCACGGGTTTGACGGGGCGGTGGAGATGTGCAACGGCGCGGGCGTGTGCCGGAAAAAGCAGGGCGGGACGATGTGCCCGAGCTATCAGGCAACCCTCGACGAGCGGCACGCGACGCGCGGGCGCGGGAACGCGCTGCGGCTTGCGATCACCGGCCAGCTCGGAACACTCGGCACGCCCAACTGGGACGATGAGGGGACGATCGAGACGCTCGACTGGTGCCTCTCGTGCAAGGCCTGCAAGACCGAGTGTCCCAGCAACGTCGACATCGCGCGGCTCAAGTCGGAGTACACCGCCCAACGGTACAAGGCTGCGGGGAGGCCGCCCCTCAAGGCGCTCGTCTTCGGGCACGTGCGGTGGCTGAACAGGCTCGGCTCGATCACGCCCGGGATCGCCAACTGGTTCAACCGGACGCGCCTTGCCAAGTGGTGTGCGAAGACGATGCTTGGAATCGATCCTCGCCGATCGATCCCCGCATTTGATCGCTCGCTCGCAAGTTCGTTCGAGGGGTCCTCGAAGAGCTCGCCCTCCGAACGCCACGGCCTCGACCATGATGAGCGCCCGATCGTCGCGCTCTTTGGCGACTGCTTCTCGATGTACAACGAAACGGGGATCGGCCGAGCGACGCGGGATCTCTTTGAAGCACTGGGGTATCGCGTTGAACTGCTCGACGCAGGGTGCTGCGGACGCGCGCTGATCTCGACGGGCCTCCTCGACGACGCGATCAAGGGCGCGGATTCAACGCTCGCGAAGCTCAGGCCCTGGATCGAGCGTGATCGCGTCAGGGCGATCCTCGTCAGCGAGCCCTCGTGCCTCTCCGCGTTCAAGGATGACTGGAAGCAGTTGAAGTTGCGCACGGATCGTGCACTGATTGCAAAGCTCTCCGAAAAGAGCTTCCTGCCCGAAGATTTCGCGGAGCGTGCGTGGGATGCACACCCCGTGAAGCCCGATCTTGATCGAGTCCGTGCACATGCAAAGCAGATCGCACCCGGGGGCGTGCTGCTACACGGGCATTGCCATCAGAAGGCGCTGTGGGGTACGCACACGAGTTCAAGGCTGCTGGCGAGATTGACGGGCGCCAACGTTCAGACGCTCGACACCGGCTGCTGCGGCATGGCGGGGAGCTTTGGGTTCACCGAGAAGAACTTTGACCTTTCGATGAAGATCGGCGAGATGAAGCTGTTCCCGTCGGTGCGCAGCGCACACGAGGGTTCGGTGGTATGTGCACCGGGAACCTCGTGCAGGCACCAGGTCCATGATGGGACGGGCGTGCACGCGGTGCATCCGGTGGAGCTCGCTGCACAGCTTGTGTGCGGTATTCGACGGTGAATGTGAGATACAAGCTTGCATCTCCCCCCCCCCGGGCTGTGTTACGATCGGGTTTCTCCGGGAGATCAGATCATGTCGACTTTGACGCTCATTCTTGGAATTGCCGCGGCCGTTGCTTCACAATGGAATCCTTGCGACCCGCCGGTCCGCGATCCGGTCAGCGGTGCACTCGCGGACGGAACGGCTCAGAGCGTCGGCATCCTCCCTTCTGTGATCATGCCCCTCGGCCAGGACCCTGCGATTCTCGTGGATGTGCAGCCGCTCGATAAAGGACTGCGGATGGATTGCCCGCTCAACGCGGGGCTGATCGCGTTCCGCTCGGTCGAGATTGCGGGCGGCGAAGTTCATCGCTTCCATGTAGTACCGCTTGGAACAAACATTCAGTCGGGCATTTTCAAGAACCCCGGACCGTACAAGCTCGCTATCACGATCGTGCGAGATCATTCGCTCGATGTGATCGAGCTCGAGCCGGGCTTTGGCCTGCTCATCGGGGATGAGACGATTGCAAATCCGACACATCGTGCAGGGTGCAGATGCGTATGCAAGACGGCGACCACTCAGAGCGAGTACATCACGCTCGACTGTCCTTCGTCCGTGACGGCGGCGTGCGATGGTGCCGCATACAACGGCATGTCGTGTCTGTTCAGCGATGACTACACCTGGGGACAGGCTGAAGGATGCACGAAAGTGCCGCTGCCGATCGATCCGATCATTCCCTGACGGGATTGTCCATCTTGATGGGATTGCCTGTCGCACCATCGGGCGTCGGGGATTGCCGTGACGCCGCGTCGGGGAGCATTTCAGGCGGCAGCGGCGTCTTTGCAACGACGGTTCGCGTGGCGATGTCGTATTCATACACATGCCCTGCTTCTTCTTCCCTGCAGAGCTTGTGTGCACCGTCGCAGAAGGGGAACCTGGCGCTGATGCCGCAGGCGCAGATCGAGATGACCTTCAGATTGCCCTGTTCATCGCGCGGCCAGGCGTTGGGCGCGCCCGGCGGCGCGTTGGGATCGATCTTGATCGATGCGGTCTGCGTGAATCGGACGATGCGCGGCATGGGGTGCTTTCGGGCGACGGCGATCGTCGCTTCTTCAGGCGGGGCTTGGAACGTTCTGCATCACGGCGCGCAGGGCGGCGATCGCGCCGTCGCCGCGGCCCGAGCCGGCCGAGCGCAGGACGATGCGGTGTGCACACACGGGAACGATGTGCGACGTCACGTCCTCGGGCACGACGTAATCGCGGCCGTGCAGGACGGCCGACGCACGGGCGGCCTGCGCCAGGGCGAGTGATCCGCGCGGCGAGATGCCGACCTGGATCTGCTCATCGCGGCGGCTGGCGTTGGCGATCGCGACGATGTACTCGAGCAGCGACTGGTCCATGCGGACCGAATCGGTCGCTTCCTGCAGCTTGATCACCGCGTCCTTGTGCAGCACGGCCGACAGCTCGTGCAGCGTCCTGCCGGCGGGACGCAGGTCGAGCACGCGGGCCTCATCCTTGGGAGAGGGATACCCGAGGTTGATCTTCATGAGGAAGCGGTCGAGCTGGTTCTCGGGGAGTGCGTACGTCCCCTCGAAGTCGTAGGGGTTCTGGGTCGCCACCACCATGAAGGGGTGCTCAAGGCGGTAGGTCATGCCGTCGATCGAGACGGTGGCCTCGCTCATCGCCTCGAGCAGCGCGGTCTGCGTCCGGGGCGGGGTGCGGTTGATCTCGTCGGCCAGGACCACGTTGGCGAAGATCGGACCGGGATTGAAGACGAACTTCTCGACGTCCCGCTTGTAGATGGAGACGCCCAGAACGTCGCTGGGGAGCAGGTCGGGGGTGAGCTGGATGCGTGAGAATGTGCAGTCGAGGCTCTTGGCCAGCGCGGTGGCCAGGATCGTCTTGCCCACACCGGGAACATCTTCGATGAGGACGTGCCCCCTCGCCAGGAGGGAGATGATGAGCAGGTCGACCGCGGCGGGGCTGCCGAGAAATACCTTCGTTATGTTCTTCCGGAGCGTATCGATTTGTTCGATCATCGAGTTCCTCGCCGGTCGTCCGTAGGGGGACTCCGAGTATACGGCCCAGGGCCGCGAACATCCTTATACTTGTGGATCGCCATTTCACGGCCGCAGAGCCCGGTTTCCGCAGGGTCGGCCGCGAAAGACAGGATGGACAGGGATAGAACACCTCGGCGGCAACATCTCGGCGGGGGACGCGCCCGGCGGACTGGGCACGGAGTTGACGGGTGATGTGCGGTGTGCACGTTGCCGGTACAACCTCCGCGGGTTATCGGTGCGCGCCGTGTGCCCCGAGTGCGGAACGCCGGTCGCGGGCACGCTGCTGGCCGTACTCGACCCGCAGGCCGCGGAGCTCCAGCCGATCCGTCGGCCTTTCCTGACCGCGGCGGGTCTTTCGCTGTGGGCGCTGGGCGCACTGGGAACCGCGCTGGTCGACTGGCTGCTGCGGGTCTGTGAAGCGTTTCAATCCGTATCGCCACCGGCGTGGGCCCCGACGTTGGCGGCCGCGCTCCTTGTCATGAGCGGCTTTGCCGGGATGGTGATGTTCCGCCCGCACGCGGGGATCCCGCGGATCCACCGGGTGATGGTGCTGGGAGCCAGCGCCTGCTGCTTCATGCTGGCGTGGGTCGGGGTTCGGATCGTGGAGCTCGATGGCCTCAGCGGACGTCCTTACCTGGGCGGCGGAGAGTGGTCCCCGCGCTGGGGCTGGAAGATCATCGAGACGATTCTCATCGGGCTGATGGTGCTGGGATACCAGCCGATGTTCCGCACCCTGCAGGCTCGCTCATTTCTGCTGCGGATCGGCCAGGTGGAGCGGCAGACGCTGCGTGCGCTGGCGGCGAGCGTCGGCGTGATCCTCGCCGGGGACCTCATCCAGGCGAGCGTCCGCAAGCTTCAGTTCAGCGTGGACATCGGCGCCGTGCTGGGCATGTGCGTCACCGGCGTCGGAACGCTCCTTCTTACCGCGGGGCTCCTGGGCGTGGTGATGGATGTCCGCCGGCTGCTGCCTGTGATCATCACGCCGCCCTTGGGTCTGAAGGATGTGCTGGGTTCCGCCTCGGGCGTGGAGGCGCACACGGGGGTCGCGCACGCCGCCTCGACGGGGCACGGAACGGAGGCTCGTCCGTGAACGACCAGGAGCGTGCGCGGTTTGACGAGTTGCTCGATGAAGTGGTGGAAGAACTGCCCGCGCGCATCCAACGCATGATGGAAGAGGTCCCGGTCATCGTGCTGGACCGGCCGACGCCCAAGATGCTCGAGGAGCTCGGTGAGGAAATGGGCGAGGATCTTTCCGATGACGTGCTTGCGGGGCTGCACAGCGGGATCTCGCTGACCGACCGGAGCGTGGAGCACAGCGGGGTGCTGCCGGAGGAGATCCACCTGTTTCGGGAGGGTGTCGTGGAGCTTGCGGGTGGATGGGATCAGGAGGACGCGGCGGAGCGGATCCGCGAGGAGATCCGGATCACGCTGCTGCACGAGATCGGGCACCATTTCGGTCTTGATGAGGATGACCTCGAAGAACTGGGGTATGCCTGAGCGGCCCCGAGAGATCGGAGGAGGCCGCGCGGCGCGGGTGTGCCGCGTGTGCGTTGGAACCTAGGATTTTGTGGATCCGCTCTGGCGTGCGTGGGTCTCAAGGCCGGGGGGAACCGGTTGGTTTGAATCGGGTGGGCGGAAGGCAACCCAAGAGGAGTTCGAGCATGAAGGGTGTGATGCACAGCGTCCGTACGGCGATCGCGGGGCTTGTCATGTCGGCGGGGGTGTGCACGGCGGCGATGCACACGCCGTCGGGCGAAGGTTCGCTCGTTCGCGTGCTGGAACTCAACGGGGCTCTTGCGGAGCGTCCGTCCCCATTGGCGTGGCTGATGAAGGATGGCGAGCAGCCGACGCTTCGGATGGTCATTGACTCGCTGTACGAGCAGGCGGCGGACCCTGAGCTTTCGACGATCGTCGTGCGGCTCAAGGATGCGGAGCTGACCTCGACGCAGGTTGAGGAATTGGGCGCTGCGATCAAGGATGTGCGTGCGCTTGGGAAAAAGGTGTTTGTCTTCGCCGAGGCGTACGGTCCGACGGAACTGCTGCTGGGATCCTACTGCGACGACGTGATGATCCAGGATGGCGGCCCGGTGTCGCTGCCGGGGCTGCACATGGAGGAGATGTTCCTCGCCGACACGCTGGCGTGGGTGGGGATCAAGGCTGACATGGTGCAGGTCGGGGCGTACAAGGGAGCGAGCGAGCAGATGTCCCGCAGCTCGCCGAGCCCGGAGTGGGATCAGAACATCACGGGGCTGCTCGACTCGATGTATGCGAACATGCGTTCTGCGCTCAAGGAGGGTCGCAAGCTCTCCGACAGCCAGCTCGACTTGGCGATGGAGCAGCTCTGGATGGCCGACGGCGCCGAGGCCAAGAAGCTGGGCCTGGTCGACAGCGTGATCGATCTGACCGGGCTGCAGGGGCACCTTGAGCAATCGCTGGGAACGGGCGTCCGGTGGGGATCAAACATCGGTGAGAGCGAGACGGGCGGGATGGGCGAGATGCCTTCAAACCCCTTGGCGCTGCTCTCGAAGCTGAGCGAGGAGCCGCCGAAGTCTCCGGAGGGGCCGGCGATCGCGGTGGTGCACATCGATGGCGCGATCGTGGACGGCGACTCAGAGGAGGGCGGGCTCTTCGGCGGCGAGAGCTCGGTGGGTTCGCGGACGATCCGCAACGCACTCGAGGACATCCGCGAGGAAGAGAACTTCAAGGGTGTGGTGATCCGGATCAATTCGCCGGGCGGTTCGGCGACGGCGAGCGAGGTGATCTGGCAGGGGATCCGCCGCGTGGCGGAGAAGAAGCCGGTGTGGGTGAGCGTGGGATCGATGGCGGCCTCGGGCGGGTATTACTGCGCGGTGGCGGCCGACAAGATCTACGTGACGCCTTCGAGCATCGTCGGATCGATCGGCGTGGTGGGCGGGCGGATGTCGCTCGACGGTGCGTACGAGAAGCTGAAGGTCAAGGTGGTGTCGCGGTCGCGCGGGCCGCGCGCCGACATCTTCCGCTCGACGGGGCCGTGGTCGCCCGCGGAGCTGGCGCTGGTCCGCCGCAAGATGACGGAGACGTATGACCTTTTCACCAGCCGCGTGACGGCGGGCCGCAAGGAGATCGACCTCGCGAAGACCGCCGAGGGACGTCTGTTCACAGGCAACGTCGCCATCGGCCTCAAGATGGCCGACGCGATCGGCGGACTGAACGTCGCGATCAGCGACATGGCGACATCGCTGAACATGGACGACTATGAAGTGATGGACTTCCCGGGGGCCAAGTCGCTGGGCGAGATCTTCGGGGACATGGTGGGCGGGTTTGTCCATGCCCCGGCGGTCACGTCGCAGAGCATCATCGGCCGCGAGTTCACCGCGGCGGGAAGGACGATCTTCGGCGATCGGGCGTGGAAGCAGATGAAGAGCCCGCTCGAAGCGATGATGCAGATGCGCGATGAACCGGTGCTGCTCACGACGCCGAGCGTGCTTGTCTTCCGTTGAAAAGAATCTGAGGTCCGCCCGCGCCGCGGGCGTGACGGATGAATCAGGGGTTGAAGGCGCGGAGACGGGCCTTCAACCAATCATCACGGTGAAGCATCCAAGGACGATGGTTCCGCCGTGCGCCATGCTGTCGCCCATGCGGGCGGCGGGCATACCGCCGATGAGCACGGTGGTGGAACCCATCACGATGTTGTCGGGCGGGCCGACGCACACGGCCATGTCGCCGACTCTCGCGGCGGGCATGCCGCCGATGAGCACCGTGGGGCATCCCGGCGGCAGGATCGGGCCGCCGACGTGGGGAACGACTCCCGTCACCATGGGACAGACGTGCATGTCGCTGACTCGGGCTGCGGGGGGCATGAGCGGCTCCGTGTCTGTGTGTGGGGGGTGGATCAGCCGCAGAAGTGCGGGAGGTGCTTGCCGTCGGGCTGGAGGATTTCGAAGCCGCCGATCTGGCGACCGACGATGAAGACGGGGGCGGATTCACCCTGGAAGGCGATGTCGATCGATGCCGACATCCGGCTGATGCTCGACGGGAGGTCGACCAGGCCCGCGAGCGGTTCATACATGGACCACGCGCCGTCGGGGCCGGCGATGATCACGGCGGGGATGCCGCCGGGTCCGACCCTCAAGAGCGACTTGACGATCTGCTTGGTGAAGGGCCAGGGGATCTCGTGCTCGGGCCCCATCTCAGCGCGGCCGTCGGGGTGGAGGCGCCAGCGGACCAGCCGCACGGTGCGCGCGGTTCTGGGATCGGTGAGCGTCAGCGCCGCGCCGTGGATGGTTTCGTCGGCTTCGACGAGCAGGTCGGCCGCGAGTATCTCACCGGTCGACTCGCCGATGAGCTTGACGGCGGCGCCGCCGGGGGCGCGGTCGGGCCAGTGCGCCCAGGAAAGGGCGAGGCCCTTGCCGCCGGCGTGTGCAAAGACCACGACGTGCGGGATCGCGGCCGTGGGTGTGCGTTCGGCGGCCATGGCCCAGAAGATCGACTTGGCGGGCACTTCCACGGATTCTGCCAGGGCGGGGCGTGCGTCCGGGGCAAGCTTGACGACGGTGAACTTGCCGCCGCGCCCGTAGACGGGGGTCCACAGGAGTGCACGACCGGGGCCGCGCTCGGTCGAGAGGTCGGCCGGGATCACGCTGATGGGCGTGATGAGCTTTGAATCGGGGGGTGCATCGAGCGCGACGGGCTTGGTGGCCTCGCCCGCGGCGTTGACGTGGAAGAACCTGATCTGCGGGCCGCGCTGGGTTGAGATCCAGTGCTCGTATGAAACCCGCCGGAAGGGTGGGGCGGAGATGGACGGAGCGTCGAGCGAGTCGCAGACGCCGACCTCCTGTGCGTTGGACGCGCCGCCCTCGGCCATCACCGAGAAGGCGTGCCGGACGATCTGCGGGGGATCGGAGAGTGAGTTGATGCTCGCCCCGAACTTGACGTAGGCAAAGCCGCCCTGGACGTAGGACGTTGAGAGTGCACGCGGCGTGACGGGGTGGATGACGAGCTTGACCGGGTCTGACTCGGCGACGCTGAGGCCGCCGTTGTAGTAATAGCGTGCGTGGACGAGGTACTCGCCGGGGAAGTGGAGGTGGAGCCCGGGCATCAGGCTGAACCGCTTGGTGAGCGATTTGCCGGGCGCGAGTTCGACCTGCGTGGGGCCCTGTGCGGGCGATTCACGGCGGCGGTAGAACTCAAGCCCGGTCTTGGCTTCCACGATGCGGAAGGCCGGGATATCGGGGTTCATCACCAGGTCGGGAACGCGGACCGCCGAATCCCCGGCGTTGGTGATGGTGAGAACGGCCTCGGTGTCGCCCTGGAGCAGCAGTTCCGTCTGGACCGGTTCAAGTGTGACCGTGATAGGCATCGTCGGGTCTCCGGTGGGTCAGATCTTGGACATGTCCCACCCGCGAAGGGAGAAGAGACACTTGGCGCAGAACTGGCCTTCGCAGCTTTGGTAGCTCATGACGCACACGCTGAGGTTGTTGGCCATGGCGTCGTGGACCGCGGCGTTGTTGCCGCCGCCGGCGCTGCCGCCGGGATCCTGCCCCGGGGCGTGTGCACGGAACTGGCAGTGGCCCAGCTCGTGGGCGGAGTTGCTGGTGTAGTCGTAGGTGAGCTTGCCGCCGACGCCGCCGACGGGGTTGACGGTCGTGGGATAGGTTTCCTGTCCGCACCAGACAAAGCCGGTGCGGAAGGGAACTGCAAGGCCGGTGTTGCCGGGCATCTCGCCCCAGAGCTGGCCCGAAGCGCCGAAGCCGGAGGAGACGAGCGTCAGGCCCGTGGCGTAGCCGTTGGAGGCCAGGTGCCGGCCGTAGCTGGGAGCGAGAACATTGAAGAGCAGGTTGCTCAGACCCCCGCTGTTGTTGCCGGCGGCGGCGGCGAGGTTGATGCGGCGGGCGTCGCCGGCGGGGAAACCGCTGTTGTAGTCGCTGCTGTGCCGCATCGGCATGCTGGTCACGGCGGTGTCGACGCTGAAGGGCGTCCCGGCATAGAAGAGGCGGTCGATGTCGAGGTTGAGGCCCAGCGTCCCCTGGAAATTCTTCATGTCGGCGATGACCGCGGAGCGGACGCGCTGGAACTCGGCCTCGGTGAGTGATTCGGCGACGCTGAAGCTCGGCTCGGTTTCGAGCTCGACAAACGCACGTGCCCACTGTGTGCGGATGTTCTCGAAGGCGTCACCCGAGGCGACCTTGGTTGAGAAGGTTGCGGGGGGCGTCTCGTCGAAGTTGGCGGTGGCAAAGCGGTTGCCCGAGGGCTTGGCTTCGTCGATGCCGGCCTGGCGGAGGTACCAGGTGGTGGTGACGGGGTTGCCGCCGATGTTGAGCCCGGCGGTGTTCATGTCGGCGACGAGCGTGGCGTTGCAGGACGTGACATCCTGGCGGACGTACCGGCTGACGCGGGCGTTGCGCCAGACGACGATGGTTCCGGTATCGACGCGGATGGCGCGGGCGCCGGTGCCGTCGGTTTCGAAGGGAAGGGGTGCGTTGACATCGGCGGGTCCGACGTAGGCACGGACGCGGTAGCGGTCGCCGCCGCAGCGCGAGGGGAGCATGATCACGCCCGCCTCGCCGGCGTCGTTGGTCTTGCTCCGCACGGCGTGCTTGTGGCTTTCACCCTTGACGGTCGCGGCCTGTGCGAGGTTGATGAAGTGTGCGGGGGGGTTGGTGCGGACCGGTGTGTGTGCGGCGTTGAAGCCCTTGGTGCTGGTGGTTGAGAAGACGACGTTGGCGACGTCGGTGTTGTTGTTGAGGTTGCCCTGGACGGCGACGCCGCCGCGGTCGTGGCGGCAGTTGCCGCGCTGGGGGTCCTTGGCGTTGAATGCACGTGCGCCGGTGGGGGCCTCCTCGGTCTTGGTGAGGCGGTCGGGGCCCGCGCCGGTCTGGGCGGCCGGGGGGCCGATGGTGCTCTCGCGGAGGGGTGGACGGTTGTACTGCTCCAGGACCGACTTGGTCGCGTCAAAGTCCGGCAGCGGGTAAGGATCGAGCAACTGGAAGTAGACCCAGATGTCCTTGACGGGCTTCCATTCGAGGGTGTAGGGGTCGAGTTGTTCGACCAGTGCGATCAGGGGGAGCTTGCCGAGCACCGGGTTGTCGGTGCGGTAGCGGGTTTCGAGTGCGTAGAGGTCCGCGGTGTACCCCATGGCATAGGCGGGGTCGCGGTTGATGGTGAACGGGACGCCGCCCCATCCGTCGTTGAAGGTGTAGCCGCCGGGGAGCCGGAACTTGCAGAAGTTGTCGTTGGTGGGCTTCACGCCCTCGGCCGCGGGCGGGGGAAGGCCGCCCCCTTCGAGCACCCACTCTTCCAGGCGGGTCTTGATGGCGGCGTCGGCCTCGGCGTCGGTGACGTCGGCGAGGACCTTCTTCTTGAAGAAGTCCCACGTGCCCATCAGCGCGGGGATCGCCGGGGGTCCGGCGACGGCGGGGACGCCGTCAAAGGCCTGCGTGGCCTTGCTGTGCGCCAGGGGGAAATAGAAGAGACCGGCGACCTGCATGCGGGCCATGCGGCCGGGCTTGGTGGTGGGTTCGTCCGGGAAGAGCTGCTCGATGTCGCCCACGCGGAGTGAGAGGCGGTAGGTGGGACGGACGACCAGCGTGTTCCAGAGCTCCTCGGATGCAAAGCTCGGCGCGACGTGGCCGATGTCGATCTCGTTGGTCGGGAGCTTGCCGGGGCTTGAGGCTGGGAGCGGATCTTTGGGCATGGTGTTGCGCCTTCACGTCGTGCGTGCGGGTGGCTCAGGCCTCTTTGGGGGTGACGGGAGTGGGACCATCGTGGACCTTGCGCAGCTTTTCCTGCGTCATGGCCTTGTCGGAGACGCCGGCCTTGGGAACCTTGTCGATGATCTCGGCCATCTCCTGGAAGCTCTTGATCGCGGCGGTGGTGTTGGGGCCGTTGATGCCGTCGATCAGGGCGGTGTTGATGTTGAGGTTGTTGAGGCGCTGCTGGACGCCGGGGACGCAGTATTGGTCGGGGGCGTTCTCGCACACGGGGCTGAGAGCCCCGATGCGGAGATCCCAGGTGATGGGAACATCGCCGCGAAGCGCATCGTCATCGCCGCCCGCGGGCGGGCTGCCGCTCCCCCCACTCCCCCCACTGGCGGCGGGATCGGTGTCCTGGGCCTTCATGCGGATCGAGAGCGTGGCGGTGGTGGTGTTGGGCTGGATGGGGTGCTTGAGCTGGCCGTTGGCGTCGGTCTTGCCTTTGAACGTTCCGCCGGTGCCGAGGGTGAGCTCGTAGGGAACATTGGCGATCGGCTTGAAGCCCTCCTTGAGGATGCGCATGCGCAGGAAGAGGGTGGGCTGCTTGATCTTGAACTTGTTGAACTTGCCGGTGGCGCCGCTTTCCTGTTCCTCGGTCTTGGTGGGGATGTCGAGCTTGTCGCCGCCGAGGGCGAGCTTGTTCCCCTTGAAGAGCATGTTGGGAGAGGCGCGCCCGAGGCGGTCCTTGTTCTTCTCCCAGATGGTTTCCCAGTTGAGGATGCCGTGCTTGGCGGCGATGGCGGAGATGTGGTCTTCGTTCTTGGCGGTGTACATGATCGGTCTCCCTCGTCAGGCCGGCTCCCACTCGTCGCCGTGGAGTTCGTCGAGGCTGATGTAGACGCTGCCTTCCTCGACGGCTTCGTAGCGGGCCTTGCCCTCCTCGTCGGTGACGCCTTCCTGGATGGAACCGTCGGGGAGCTTGATGGTGTAGCTGATTCCCTGGACGGGCTTGTTATCCTGGTCGACGACCTCGACGCCGACCCACGAGAGGGGCTGCTCGGTCTGGCCATCGTTCTGAGCCTGTTCACCCGCGCCGCCGGCGGGCTTGTTGAGGTCCCCGGCCTTCTGCTCCTCCGGGGAACCCTCCGGCGCGGGGGGCTTGGCGCCGGGCTCAGCGCTGATGGCGTCCTTGGCGGCCGTGACCTTCTTGACATCCTCGAGCTTGCACTGCTTGTAATCCTTGGCGCCTGGCATGACAAACCTCCCGAAGGTCAGTTGATCTTGACGAGTCCGCCCTTGACGTCCACCATGCCGTCGCCGGCGAGCTCGGCGGCCGAGCCGTGGAGCTTGAGCTGGGCGGGCGTGTCGACGGCGACGCCGCCGGTGCCCTTGAGGCTCATCTGGCCCGTGGCCTCGGCGGAGATGTTGGCGTTGGCCTTCATGGTGATGTCGCCCTTGGATTCGAGCTCGATCTTGGCGCCCGCGATGGTGATGCCGCTCGAATCGATCGAGACGTGGCAGCCCCCGACCTTGATCGTGACGTGCGTGCCGCCCTCGAGGACGATCTCGTCGGCCTTGACCGAGTACTTCTGCTTGACGGTGCGCGAGGCGCTGGCGTCGAACTCCTCGGCCACGTCCTTGGAGACCTTGAGCGAGAGGGTCTCGGCGACCGAGCGCATCTCCTTGCCGCCGATCTTGGTGCTGTAGTCCTTGGCGACCTCCTCGACGCGCTCGTTGTCGATCTTGACGTGCTGGTCGTGCTTGACGTGCTCGAAGCGGTCGTTGCCGACGACCAGGTGGCGGTCGTTCTCGATGCTCTCGTGCCGGTCGTGCTTGACGCGGACCTCGAGGTCCTTCTGTGCGTTGAGGAAGACGACCTCGCTCCCCTTCTTGTCCTCGAAGCGCAGTTCGTTGAAGCCCCCTCCGTCGGGGGAGGTCATGCTCTTCCATGTCGAGACGGTCGCGAAGTCCGGGAGCTTGTAGGGGACCTCGCTCTCGGCGTTGTAGACGCGGCCGGTGATGATGGGCCGGTCGGGATCGCCCTCGAGGAACTCGACGATGACCTCCTGGCCGATGCGGGGGATCATGATCGCGCCCCACTTCTTGCCGGCCCACTGCTGCGAGACGCGGATCCAGCACGAGCTGTTCTCGTCGGCCTTGCTCTCGCGGTCCCAGTGGAACTTGACCTTGACGCGGCCGAACTCGTCGGTGTGGATCTCGTTGCCCTTGGGGCCGCAGACCACCGCGGTCTGGGGCCCGGGGATCGTGGGCTTGGGGGTGATGCGGGCCGGGCGCCAGAGCGTCTGTGCATTGACGATCGAGAAGCGGGTGGAGAACTCATCCTGGGCGCCCGCGTGCTGGGCGATGTAGGGGTCGCTCACGGCGCGGTGGACGGCCTCGGTGACCAGCCACTTCTTGTCTTTCCAATCGTCGCGCGGGGCGTGGTTGAGGGTGAAGGTGTTGCCGACGCACACGCCGCGGGAGTTGCCCGCGCCGCTCGCGACCTCCTGGGCTGACTGGAGCTCCTGGAGGCGGATCTTGGCGATCTCGTCGCCGTCTGCCTTCTTCTCGTACTCCCCCGGCGCGTCGAAGACCTCAAAGTCCTTCATCGGGTGCTTGGGGGCGTTCTCGGCGGGGGCGAGCAGGGGCGTGCTGGGGGTCTTGAAGTTGAAGTCGGTGGTGGCGTACTTGGCGGGCTGGACCGACTTCTCGTAGGTCCACTCGGTGATCACCTGCTTGTCGAGCGCGCCGCCGCGCGTCCCGGCCCAGTCGATCTTCTCGTAGCCGGCGTACTCGGGGTGAGAGGTCGGCGCATCGACGAGGTTGAGCGTGTGCTTGCCCTTCTCGTCGTGCTCGAAGTAGTAGGTGATCCCCTCCTGTTCGAGGAGGCGGCTGACGAAGTTGAAGTCCGTCTCGCGGTACTGGACCTGGAACTCCCTGGGCTTGTACTCGCCCGAGAGGTTGGCCTTGAAATCGGCGAAGGGGTAGGCGTCAAAGACCGCCTTGACGACCTCGGGGACGGTCTTGTTCTGGAAGAGCCGGCAGTCGGAGGTGCGGGTCAGGAGCCAGAACCAGGGGACGATGCGCATCTCGTAGCGTGCGTGCTCGCCGGGTGCGGTCGTCTGCACGAAGCGGGAGACGACCCCCGAGAAGTAGCGGAACTTGTTGTCGCCGCGCATGACCTTGAGCGTGACGGCGGTGCCCAGGATCTTGTCAAAGTCGATGTCGAACTTCTCGCTGGTGACCTCGGCGTCGATCTCGTAGAGGCGCGAGAGCGCTTCGCGGCAGGTGAACCGCACGAGCAGGAGGACATCCTTGCCGAGCACGGTGTCGATCGCGATGAAACGGTTGTCCTGGGTGATTTTGCTGGCCATTGTGACCTCTCAACCGTGAAGCACTTCCCTGCCTGGCCCGCCTCCGCGCCGGCACACGAACATTCCGACGCTCAAGGCCTGAAGATTAACTGTCGCGGTTCCTGACCGATGTCCCCGGTGGCTCGGAAGCGCGAGTACGCCTCTTTGAAGGAATCAGCCAGGCCGCCATACCTGGATGCACGCACTTCGCACCTTCCCGCGTTCACCTCGGCGTACGACGTGCGACCATCCCACGCGAGCACGGGGCGGTGCAGCGTGTCGGCGATCTGCCGGGCGAGCGATACGCCGTTTGAGCTGGTTCCGACGTTGCACGAGTTGATCTCGATCTCGGCCCAGGGCGCGAGGATCCGGCTCTTCATGCCTTCAAGATCGTGCCGCCCGATCCCGTAGTCATCCTTGTTCTGCGAGCTCCACCCGTATCGCAGCGCCACGAGCCCGACCACGCCGTGGCTGTACACCACGATCTTTTCGACGGACCCGTCCGGGATGTCCAGGTTCTCCATGTACTCTTTGAAGGAGTGCTCGGGAGTGATCCAGCCGAATCGGTGGGGCTGGGCCTTGGCCATGGCTTCAAGCGAGCGGAGCGTCTTCTCGGACTTCTTCTTGCCGAAAACCGAGTACAGCTCATAGCCGGTCTTTTCAACCAGCCAGATGACCTCGTCGGTGTCGGGCTGGCAGCGCGCCGCGGCGACGAACTGATCGTCAAACGCCTGCTCCTGGCTGGGAGATCCCACGACCACCACGGTCCGCATGGGCGAGAGCGTGATGCGCACCGCGCGGGAACGTGCACGCGATTCGCGACCCGCGGGCTTGCCCTGCGAAGTGTCGGCGAGTCCCGGCAGGACCGTGGCGGGGGTCATGACGCCCGCGGTCGTCATCCTGAGCAGTTGCTGCGCGATGCCTTCGGCCCGCATGCGCCTGAGGGTGACGTTTCCGCGCTCCGATCCGACGGTGTCCGAGAAGCCCTCCACGCGGAGAACCACGGCCTTGGGCTTTTCAAGCCGCAGGTTCAGCATGGAGACGAGCTGACGCAAGAACGCGACGTGCTCGGGCTTTGGCGTCTGGCTTCCGACGGCATAGCCAAAGAGCAGGTGCTCGTACTGTGACTTTGACTCCACCCCGCCGGGCGATGTCCGCGCCCAGTCCTGCTCGCCGGCTTGATAGCGTGCGCCCCCGCCGCCGGGTTGGGATGGTTTGGGATCAGTCACGGTTGACTCCGAGAATAACGCGGCGTTCACGCACGACTTGGGCTCAGAACGAGTACTCGAACTCCTTGTCCTTGACGCCCACGTGCACCCTGGTCATGGGCTGGCCCTCCATCATGCGTTCGAGGATCTCGCGGCCGATCTTGGGGAGCATCTGGCGGGTGATGATGGCGTCGATCGCGCGGGCGCCCGAGTCGAGCTCGGTGCAGCGCGAGACGATCGTGTCCACCACCTGGGGGTCGTAGCTGAAGGGGACGCGGTGGCCCTCCTCGACGCGCTTGCCGATGCGCGAGAGCTGGAGGGCGATGATCGAGCGCATCATCGAGTCTGAGATCGGGTAGTACGGGACGACGTTGATGCGGCCCAGGAGCGCCGGGGGGAAGACCTTGAGCAGGGGCTCGCGCAGGGCCTTCTGCAGCGAGTCGGGGTCGGGCATCAGCTCGGGGTCCTTGCACATGTTCATGATGAGGTCCGTGCCGGCGTTGGAGGTGAGCAGGATGATGGTGTTCTTGAAGTCGATGTCGACGCCTTCGGAGTCCTTCATCATGCCCTTGTCAAAGACCTGGAAGAAGATCTCGTGGACGTCGGCGTGGGCCTTCTCGACCTCGTCGAGCAGCACGACCGAGTAGGGGCGGCGACGGACGGCCTCGGTGAGGACGCCGCCCTGCCCGAACCCGACATATCCGGGGGGCGAACCCATGAGCGTCGAGACCTTGTGGGCCTCCTGGTACTCGCTCATGTTGATCGTGATGAGCGCGTGCGTGCCGCCGTAGAGGGTCTCGGCGAGGCTGATGGCGGTCTCGGTCTTGCCGACGCCCGAGGGGCCGACCAGCATGAAGACGCCGATGGGACGCTGGGGGTTGTCGAGCTTGGCGCGGCTGAGCTGGATGCGCTTGGCGATCTCGTCGAGGCCGTGGCGCTGGCCGATCACCCGCTTCTCAAGGGTGTCGGCGAGCTTGAGGACGCTCTCGATCTCGTTGCGGACCATCCGGCCGACGGGGATGCCCGTCCAGTCGGCGACCACGGCGGCGACGGCCTGGCCGTCGACGCTCGGGAGGATCAAGGGGTTCTCGCCCTGGAGCTGCGCCAGCTCGGCCTGGTGCTTCTTGAGCTCCTCGAGGACGGCCGCACGCTCATTCTCGCCCAGCGGCTGGGCCGCGGGCGTCGAGGCGCCAGAGTCGGGAGAGACGCCACCGCCGCGGAGCTTGGCTCGCATGTCGAGGATCTTCTCGACCAGCGCCTTTTCCTTGGCGAAGTGTGCTTCGAGCTCCTTGAGGCGGGCGTTTTCCTTCTCAAGCAGGCCGTCGACTTCCTTGGTGCGCTCGGCATGGTCGACGCCGATGGCGCTCTCGCGCTCGATGATCGCGCGTTCGGTCCTGAGGCCCTCGATGCGGCGGCGGCAATCGTCGATCTCGGCGGGGACGGCGTGGAGGCTGACGGCGACGCGTGCACACGCGGTGTCGAGGAGGCTGACGGCCTTGTCGGGAAGCTGGCGGCCCTGGATGTACCTTTTCGAGAGCTTCACGGCGTTCTCGAGGGCTTCATCGAGCACCTGGAGCTTAAAGTGCTTCTCCATGACCGTGGCCAGGCCGCGGATCATGAGCAGGGCCTTCTTCTCGTCTGGTTCATCGACCTTGACGACCTGGAAGCGGCGGGTGAGCGCGGGGTCCTTCTCGAAGT
>DATGXW010000415.1:0-1560 GCA_035298585.1 Phycisphaerales bacterium | reverse complement strand
GGGGGGCGTCGGGGATGCGGCGGCGGTGTCAGTGGAAGCTGCGGGCGTCTCGGGGCCGTACGCGAGCACCATGGCTTGGGCTTGTTCGTGCAGCGGGTTGATGGGGCTGGGGTGGGACATGTGGGGGAGTTGGGAGGTTGGAGGGCAGAGGTTGGAGATGGGAGATAGAGGGTGCGACCGCGTTGGGCGGATTGCTGAACCGGAAGCGGTCGGCGCGGTATGCTGTGGCCGTTGCATTCTTGCCGCGTGGCGAGATGTGCGTCCGCGACGGACTCCAATCTCAGCCCTCTCACCTCAGCCCTTTCCCACACACCATGAACATCGATCTTCTCAAGCGTTTGTGCGAGACCCCTGGCGTTCCCGGCCGCGAGGAGCGGGTGCGAGCGCTCATCGAGCGGGAGGTTGAGGGTTTGTTCGATGAAGTGCGGACGGACGCGATGGGGTCGCTCATTTGCACGCGGCACCCGCGCGGCAAAGCCGCCGGCGGAAAGAAGAAAGGCTCGCAGTCGCGGCCGACCCGCGTCATGCAGCTCTGCCACATGGACGAGATCGGGTTCTATGTGACCTTTGTGGACGACAAGGGATATCTGTGGCTGAACAACGCGGGAGGGTTTGACACGCGCAATCTGTTCAGCCGCCGCGTGCTCGTCGTGACCGACAACGGCGACTACAAGGCGGTCATGAACCCGGGCGGGCGTCCGGTGCACATCGCGAGTGCCAAGGACCGTGAGAAGGTGCCGGAGGTGAAAGAGTTCTTCGTGGACATGGGGCTGCCCGGCGACAAGGTGAAGAAGAAGGTGAAGGTTGGCGATTACGTCGTGATGGACGAGCCGCTGATCGAGGTCGGCGACAAGCTGGTCAGCAAGGCGATGGACAACCGCGTCGCCTGCTGGCTGGGCATCGAGAGCGTGCGGCAGCTCGACAAGAACAAGAACGGGCACGCGTGCGAGGTGGTGGTGGCGTTCACGGTGCAGGAGGAAGTGGGGTTACGCGGGGCCAAGACGGCGAGCCACGCGGTCGAGCCGGACATCGGCTTGGGCATCGACGTCACGCTGGCCTGCGACACGCCGGGCGTGCCGCCCGAGGAAGCCGTCACCCGCCACGGCCAGGGCTTCGCGCTGCACATCAAGGACAGCTCGTTCATCTCCGATCACCAGCTCGTGAACGAGATCGAGAAGCTTGCGATCAAGAACAAGATCCCGTACCAGCGGTCGATCCTGGCCGCGGGCGGTCAAGACGGCGCGGCGGCCCAGCAAGCCGCGGCGGGCGCCCGGGCGGTTGGCATCACGGTCGGAACGCGGTACATCCACACGGTGACGGAGATGATCGACAAGAAAGACCTGGCGGCGGCGCGGGATATCTTGGCGGCGTACATGGCAGGCGTGGTGTAGATCAGCGGCTGGTCCTTGAGACGTGCATCTGTCGCGCAAGAAAAGGACCGGCCTGAGCCGGTCCCGCAGATGCCAATTGACTGATGCCTTCTTCCCTACGCCACGAGGTTTGTGACGTTCTCAATCGCTTCCACGACCTGACGCACCTGGAAGGGCTTCCTGAGGAACC
>DATGXW010000414.1:0-3407 GCA_035298585.1 Phycisphaerales bacterium | reverse complement strand
GCAGACGAGGTTGAGCGTGCGGGGTGCACATGTTTCGAAGCGGCCGTCGCCGTTGACAAGCGACTCAAAGAGCTGCGCGAACCCGACGTGTTCGCGGATATATGCACGCAGACCTTCGAGCCCGTAGTGGCGGATCACCATCCAGAGCTTGAGCGAGCGGAATCGGCGTCCCAGGGGGACCTGCCAGTCGCGGAAATCGACCACACGTCCTGATTCTGTCGCCGCGTTGCGGAGGTACTCGGGCGTGACCGACATGGCGTCGACGATCGCGCGGTGGTCGCGCGTCCAGAAGCAGTCGCAGTCAAAGTTGGTGAGAAGCCACTTGTGCGGGTTGAAGCAGACCGAGTCGGCGTGCTCGATGCCGGCGAGCATCCAGCGGTGCTCGGGGCAGATGCACGCCGCGCCGGCGTGTGCGGCGTCGACGTGCAGCCAGGGCTTGCCGACGATCGCGGGGATCCGGACCTTGTTGATGACCGCGGCGATGGCGTCGACGCGGTCGACGGCGGTGGAGCTGGTCGTGCCGACGGATGCACACACGAAAAAGGGACGGTCCCCCGAGAGGATGTCGAGGTTCATGAGCCGCTCGAGCTCGGCGGGGTTCATCGCGTGATCGGGCCCGGTGGCGACCAGCCGGAGAGATCGCTTGTCGGAGGCGTCCTTGCAGAGGCCGCAGATGAGTGCGGCCTTGAGGATGGAAGAGTGGGCCTGCTCGCTGGCGTAGGCCACGAGCGTCCGGTCCTGTGCATCGCCGCCCGTCGCGGCACGGGCGCGGTTGCGGGCGGCGATCATCGCGACGAGCGCTGCCTCGCTGGCGGTGCCCTGGATGACCCCCCCGCCCACGGATCGTGAACGCCAGAGGAAGGCTTCGGGCAAACCGATGGCTTCTCCGAGCCAGTCGAGGACCCGCATTTCGAGTTCGGTGCACGCGGGGCTGGTCTGCCACAGCATGCCCTGAACACCAAGACCAGCGCTCAGCAGTTCACCCAGCACCGCGGGGCCCGAGACGTTGGCGGGGAAATAGGCGAAGAAGTTGGGGGATTGCCAGTGCGTGATCCCCGGCATGATGGTCTGTTCCACGTCCTCGAAAAGCGACTGCCAGCCGTGTGCATCCATCCCCTGTTCGGGCGCATGCTCCGGGATGGCGTCAAATATCTCTCCCGGCTTGCTGCGCGAGAGGACCGGGTAGTTCTCCGCCCGTTCCCAGTACGCGGCGATCCAGTCGACCATCTGGTGGCCGAGCCTGCGGAACTCGTCGGGGGTCATGTGGGGAACGGGTTGCGGCGTCATGTGGAGGGTCTCGGGGGGAGGTACGGCCAACGGGACGGAGTTTAATCGGTCCAGGTGCGGGTCGATGGGCGGGACGCAGGAGATCAGCGCGGTGGGACGCGCGCGACCAGCGTGGGCGGGTTATCCTGTGTGCACACGCTCGGGGCGATTGGACGATCGCCGCGTACGAGCATCAGGTCCCGCACCACATGCCCATCTCACACTGGCTCATTCTCTTTGGACTTGGATTTCTTGTCGGATCGATCCCGTGCGGGCTGATCATCGCCCGGATGAAAGGGGTGGATATCCGCAAGGTGGGCTCTGGGAACATCGGGGCCACCAACGTCGGCCGCGTGCTGGGGAAGAAGTTCGGGTTGCTGTGCTTTTTCCTCGACATGCTCAAGGGCTTTGCGGTGGTGCTGGTGGCGGGGCTGGTCGCAGAGCTCCTGGGTTCGATGACGATCGAGCCTGTGCAGGCGACCTGGTGGCTGCTGGTGATGGTCTCGCCGGTGCTCGGGCACGTCTTCAATCCGTGGCTGGGGTTCAAGGGGGGCAAGGGCGTCGCGACCTCGCTGGGTGCGCTGCTTGGCGTGTATCCCGCCCTGACGGTTCCGGGCGGGCTTGCGTTTCTCGTGTGGGTGGTGCTGGTCGTGCGCTGGAGGTATGTCAGCCTTGGCTCCCTGGGGGCGGCGGCCTCGCTCCCAGTGTTCATCGCGGCGTACTTTGCCTACCGCCTTCCGCGCGCCGCCGACGGCCTCCCCTCGGGCGAGACCTATGTGAAGTTCGCCACGCCCTTCCTGGTGGTTGGTGTGCTGCTGGCCGTGCTTGTCTTTGTGACCCATCGAACAAACATCGCACGCCTGCGTGCGGGCACCGAGAACAAGGTGGGCCAGCGGAAGCAGACCGTCGCCGGAATGGAGTCACGGGTCGCCGCCTCCGCCGAGGTTCAAGGCTCCTCCCCGGATACAGGCCTTCCGACCTGAACCACCGCGCGGCGGGCGTGTGGATCTGCGCCGGGGGACGGGCCCGATAACAACCCCGCCCGGCCTTCCTACCCGCGTCGATCGGCAACACCGGCACCCGGGTTCGAGACGGTAATTCGATCAGGACTGATCGCGCACCCTTCCATGTCCGATGCTTGAAGAGGTCCCATGGATCGGGACCATCAGCGAAGGGACTCGCCGTCATGAGCTTCAGCATCACGTCGTATACGCCCGGACGGGAACACCAGGAAACGATCGAGACGTCGGGATCGACCCGAGATTCGCTTCCCTTTCCGACCGAGGCCTGGCGCCGAATGCTCACCCCCGTGCGTGCGAAGGGAGCCGGGCGTCAGGAGAAGCCCAGAACGCTCCACCCGGCGGAGATCGCACTTGCCGAGGTGGAGAAGCGGTTCGAGCGGGCCACCATCTCGATCAACGAGGCGATGGAAGCTGACAGGGCTGCTTTCGGGTCTGATGACTGGCCTCCGCGAGCGGCTTGAAGGTTGGAACACCAGAGTTTTCCCTTGAAGGCCCGTCGACGGGCCTTCTTTCTTTGTGGTGTGGTCTGCGCTTCAGGATCCCACCTTTTTCCCGAACGCGGCAAGGGCCGGGTCCCTATACTGAGTCCCGCGTGAGCACTTCTGAACCCAGTCGCTCGTCCAGCGCCGTGCCTGCATCGCAAGGTCGCGCTGGTGGACCCGACGCACCGATCACATTGAGGACGCTTCAGCGAATGTCCGCCTCCGGTGAGGCGTTCGCGTGTCTGACCTGCTACGACGCCAGCATGGCCCGGTTGCTGGAGCGGGCGGGTGTGCATGTGCTCCTGGTGGGCGACACGGCCGCCGAGGTCGTGCTGGGGTATGACCGAACCACGGACATGCCTCTGGAGGTGCTGCTGGCGCTGACGGCGGCGGTCAAGCGGGGCGCGCCCCGGACGGTGGTGATGGGCGACATGCCCTTCATGAGTTACCAGGCGGACGAGGCCGAGGGAATCCGCAACGCCGGGCGATTCCTGACCCAAGGGCGGGCGGACATCGTCAAAGTGGAGGCGGATAAGTCGTTTGCGACGTTGATTTCGAAGATGGCGCGGGCGGGGATCCCGGTGTGCGGGCACATCGGGAGCAAGCCGCAGCGTGCGGCGATGTCGGGCGGTTATTC
>DATGXW010000413.1:0-14163 GCA_035298585.1 Phycisphaerales bacterium | reverse complement strand
TTGCGCGCTCGATTGACAGGCGGCTGGCGCTGCCCGAATGGTCCTCGAAGCGGAGCGAGGCGTCAGACCCGACGACCGCATACCTTGCGTCGCTCTTCGTGGGGCTTGTCAGGGCGGGCGACACGGTCCGCGCGCAGAAGGTACTGGCACAGCCGGGGGTCCGCGAACTCATCAAGCGAAACGAGCGCCTCCTGAGCCCGATCGGCGACACGGGAGGGCTGAGCAACCTGGAGCGCGAGATGACGCGCTGGCCATGCCCGGAATGTGCTGGCAAGCGGATCGTGCGCAAGTACCAGAGCATTCCTCCGCAGTATCGGGTGTGCTCGGTGTGCAATGGGACCTTGGGCCCGCGCATCATCCCCGAGGAACTCGCAGCGCAGCTCCGCTTTGAGAGCCGGATCCTCGCGGGAACGGCCCGCTCATGGGCCTCGGAAGTCCTCTCGGACGGGGGAGCGCCGCTGCGCGACGTCGACCCCGATGAACTCGTCAAGGTGCTGCGGCTTGATCCCTCGCGGCCCCTGTGGCGGGAGGGGCGGTGGCTCGCCGCCAATGTCCAGCCTGTGCAGGCTCCGCCGGGGGATGGCGGGGTGCGCGAGGGGGTAGACGGAAAGAAGTAGGCTTCTGAACCGGGTTTATATTGGACCTGTATTTGGGCCTTTGAAGCGGGTCTTCGACTGAGGATCGAGTGCACTACACTCTTCCCCCGCGGCGATATCTCAGACGCCTTCTGGAGGCCGGGAAACGCCCGTCGCGCTGCGATCGGCACACCGCCGCGTTCTGCACGAGACTTCTGTCCTGAAAGGTTTGGTCATGTCCGAGACTTCACCCGCCGCTTCGACGCCCACTCCCGCTTCGGCACCCGCGCCGGCCGCGCCTGCACAGCCCGAGGCCCGGCCCCAGATCATGATCGACGACTTTGCGAAGGTTGAGCTGAAGGTGGCGAAGGTCGTGAAGGCTGAATTTCACCCCTCGGCCGACAAGCTCCTCAAGCTCCAGCTCGATGACGGCTCGGGAACTCCCCGGCAGATCTGCGCGGGCATCCGGGCCAATTACACCCCCGAGAGCCTCGTGGGCAGGTCGATCATCATCGTCGCCAACCTCGCACCGCGGAACCTGCGCGGCGAGGAATCGCGCGGCATGCTCCTGGCCGCGAGCAGCACCGGCGCCGACGGCGTCCGGCAGGTCGTCATCCTCTCCCCGGCGGGCGATGTTCCCCCGGGCTCGCTGGTCGGGTAATTTTCAGAAGGCGCGGTTGACCGCCGCGCCCGCCATCGCCCAGAGGAGCGACCGCGCGGGTGCATCGCTGAGCACCCCGAGGTCTTGCTGCGCCTGCTCAACAAGTGACCGGGCTGTCGTCATCGCGTAATTGAGCGAATCGGTCGAGCGGAGCAGTTCCACCATGGCGGCGGCGGCGGCCCGGGAGGATGGACCCTCCCCGCAGGCTTCTTCGAGCGTCTTGAGGGATGTCCCGCGACGCTCGAGGGAGACGCTGCACAGGTGGTGGATGACCGGAAGCGTCAGCTTGGCCTTCTCGAGGTCCTTGCCAACCGACTTTCCGACGACGTCCTCGCGTCCGGTGAGATCGAGAACATCATCCTGGATCTGGAAGGCGATCCCGACGCGTCGACCAAAGTCGGCCAGCGCACGGACGTGCTCGGCGGGTGCTCCCGAGTGCATCGCCCCCAGCTCGCAACTGGCGGCGATCAGTGCGGCGGTCTTTCGCTCAACGATCTCGTAGTACGTGGGCTCATCGAGCGAAAAGTCGCCGCGATGGTGAAGCTGGAGGAGTTCGCCCGCACACATCTCCATGCTGACCCGGCCGACGATCAGCGAGGATCGCTGCGACTGGAGCTGCGAGCAGAGGTGGAACGCCGAGGAGATGAGCAGGTCGCCGAGGATGACGGCGGTCTCATTGCCGTGCAGGCGGTTGACGGTCTTGCCCCGGCGGCGGGTGTCGGCCTCGTCGAGGACGTCATCGTGGACGAGCGTCGCCATATGGACCATCTCGCACACGGCCGCGACGGTGGTGTGCGAGTCGGTCAGGAGCTTGGACAACTCCGCGGCCGGGGTGACGATCGCGAGCGGGTGTGCCGCCAATCCCGACGCCAGGACGAGCATCGGACGCAGCATCTTGCCCCGATAATGCTCGACGTGCTGCACGAGGCGGTGCACCGGGGGGAGCTCGGAGGCGAGCTGATCGTCAAAGCGGCCCCGGACGCGATCCATCGCGGCCATGATCGCGTGCTGAACAGGCTCGACATCCTGCGGGATCGAAACGGGGATATTCATCGCACGTGCAGGGTAGCGACCGTCTTGGAAGTCAAGCGGGGTTGGCGGTCGGCTCAGAGCGTGTCGATCACGCCCGGGTCCGCGCAGCAGCCGTGGCGAGCGCCCGTCTGGAGCAGGCGGCCGATGGCCTCACGCCCCTGGATCCCCATGTCGCGCGTCAGGTCGTTGACGTACATCCGGCAGTAGCGGTCGACGCGTTCGAGCGTCGGGGTTGCGCCGTCGCCGCTGCGGGTGGTGTTGGCGAGCGCAAAGGGGAGCGTGTACGCCGTAGACTCTTCGCGGTGCTCCATCGAATACGCCACGCTGCGGGCCAGGAGTTCCCCGACCTCTTCGAGCGTGCCGGGTCCGAAGCGGAGATCAAGGTCGCGCTGCACGGCGTTGATTCCCAGGGGCGTCGCCAGGCCGGTGTGGTCCTTCCACCAGCGTCCGACGTCGGTCACAAGCCGGAGGCCGGCGTCGGTGAAAGTGATCTGGCCCTCGTGGATGACAAGCCCCGCGTCGACTTCGCCGCGTGCCACCGCGGGAATGATGCGCTCAAAGGGAAGCTCGACAAACCGGTCGGGCGAATCCTGCGCGGCGGATCCGAGGATCATCGAAAGCAGCAGGAAGGCGGTTGTCTGGCGGCCGGGGATCGCGATGCGGAGCTCGGGATTCTTCAGATCCTCGGCCGTGTGCATTCGCGAGTCCTCTGACCGGCAGACCACCTTGGGGCCAAACCCGTCACCGAACGAAGCGCCGCACCGGGTGATGCGGTAGCGAGTAAATACGTCGGCGTACGCACGGACGGAGAGCGCGGTGATGTCCAGGTCCCCCACTTCGATCGCGCGGCGGTTGAGGACATGGATGTCCTCGGGGAGCGGCCTGAAGACAAACCGACCCGTGTCGAGGACCGGCAGGCCCTCAGCGCCAGGGAAGGGTCGGCCCTGGGGCGTGATCTTTCCCGTGATCGGCCACCACATGAAGGCGTCGTCGGGATCGGGCGAGTGTGCAAGGGTGAGCGTGATGGGGGCGGGCATCGTCGGGTGCTCTGGGGCCAGGATCTGGAACTCGACCGGGACGGGGACCTCGGGGTACGGGCGATGATTGACCGGAGCGGGATCGGTTGGGCGAGCCGGGAGGACGCACTGACGCTAGTATGGGGACTCTACCCCCCCCGCGGATCGAGGGGAACGCTTGGCTTGAACTTCGCGGGGAGCGGCAGAAGGCCACCCGCCACAGCGCACGAACCACGCTTTGCTTGCGGAAGGAGAAACGGATGTCCCTCTCGCTTTACGGCCGGCTCGCGATGCGGTTTGACGCACAACGGGTGCTGGTTTCGCGTCGAAACCTGATCAAGGGGGCGGCGTTGTTCGCCGCAAGCGGTCTCCTGGCGTCGGCGTGTCGTGCACAGCCCGCCGGGAACGGTACGACGCCACCGGGGAGTGGGAAGCGCAAGAAGGTCATCGTGATCGGCGCGGGCTTCGGCGGGCTTTCGTGTGCACTGGAGCTTGTTGCTCGCGGCCACGACGTGACGATCTTCGAAGGTCGCGGCCGGGTGGGAGGTCGCGTGCTGACCGCTCGCGACCTGACGGAGAACGCGGCGGTTGAAGCCGGCGGGGAGTGGATCGGGGCCAACCACCCGACGTGGCTTGCGCTCGCCGAGAAGTTCCAGCTCAATCTTGTTGAAACGCCGGAGAACGAGGAACTCTATTCCCCGATCCATCTGGGCGGGAAGCTGCTCTCCGCGAAGGAGACCGAGGATCTCTACAACGAGATGTCGGCGTGCCTGGAGAGCATGAACAAGGACGCGGAGGCGATCGATCCGCTGGCGCCGTGGGATGCTTCGAACGCGATGGAGCTGGATCGAAAGTCGGTGGGCGACTGGCTGTCCGAACAGCAGTGCTCGGACCAGTGCCGGGCGGCGCTGAACGCACAGATCGCCAACGACAACGGCGTGCCGATCGCCTGGCAGAGCTACCTGGGCCATCTTGCGATGGTGAAGGGCGGCGGCGTGCAGGACTACTGGGAGAATTCAGAAGTCTTCCGCTGCCGCCAGGGGAATCAGGAGCTGGCGATTCGGATGTACAACGAGCTCACGCCCGATCGGTTCATGCTCTCCAACCCCGTGCGGCGGGTGGAATGGAGCGAGGACGGATCGGCGGCGCGCGTGGTCGACGGCCGGGGCCGGAAGCACGAGTGCGACGCGGTGGTCGTCGCGGTCGCGCCGACGGTGTGGAAGAACATCGACTTTGCGCCGACGCTCCCGCAGGCGCTGCGGGTACAGATGGGCATGGCTTCGAAGATGCTGTGCACCATGAAGTCGCCGGCATGGACCAAGCTCGGCGTGTCGGCCGAATCGCTCTCTGACAGCGAGATCGGGTACACGTGGGAGTCGACGGGCATCCACGCCGCGGCCAGGAACCAGGTTCTCTGCGCGTTCTCGGGTGGACCGGGCGCGGAGATCGGCCTGCGGCTGGGTGAGGTTGAGCGGAACGAGGAGTACAAGACGCTCCTGGGACGGATCTACCAGGGCATTGGAGACGAGATCGAGTCCATGCGGTACATCGGCTGGCCGACGGATCGCTGGACGATGGCCGGGTATTCATTCCCCGCGCCGGGGCAGGTGACGACGAGTTCGCGTGCACTCAACCAGCCCTTGGGCAACGGCGCGGTGCACTTTGCGGGCGAGCACACGTCCCTGGCGTTTGCGGGGTATATGGAAGGAGCTCTCTCCTCGGGCGTGATCGTCGCCCGGCGGATTGACGGCGCATGAGAGGCCCGGGAGCGGGGGAGGATCGACGGCCTTGCGCAGGGGCCGACCGGTCGAGCGATGGCGGCCCGAGCCCGGGAGGGAGCCGGGATTTCCGGAGGACGCAGGTCGTGAACACCAGCAAGTTTGATCGTGAGCAGCTTGAGAGCGTGATCCAGGGCATACCAGCGGGTGTGCTCGTGCTGACGCCCGATGGCCTCATCCGCATGGCGTCGAGCCGGGTTTCGGAGCTGCTCGACGTCAGCGACGCCGACACCCTGGTCGGGCAGATGTTCTACGAGTTCCTTCCGCCCATGGAGCAGGATGCACTGAAAGCATGCCTGCGGAAAGTGGCTGGCTCGCAGATCATCTGTGCATTGGGACCGGGCGCGAACCACCGCCTGCATCTTCGGCTGACGTCCGGGGTATTGGGGAGCGAGAGGGTCGTGTATGTCGTGATCTGCGAGGCTGAACCCAACCGGCCTGTGCAGGCGGAGCTGCGGCATGCACAGAAGCTGGAGGTCGTGGGACAACTGGCGGGGGGGATTGCACACGACTTCAACAACCTGATCACGGCGATCTTCGGCTACCTGGACATTGCCCGGCGGATGCTCCCCCCCGACCACCAGGCGCAGGCCGCGATCGACGGTGTGCGTGAAGCGGCCGAGCAGGCGGCGGGGGTCACCAGGACGCTGCTGACGTTCACGCGCAAATCGACCCCGGAACGGACCAAGGTTGAGCTCAAGGGCCTTGTTCAGCAGTCGGTGCGTCTGCTCCGCAAGGCGATGCCTTCTTCGATCCAGCTTGTCGCGCCCCCGGAAACGTCCGGCGACTCGGTGTGGATGGAAGCCGATGCGAACCAGATCCAGCAGGTGATCCTGAACCTGGCGCTGAATGCACGGGATGCTTTGACGCGGGGCGGGACGATCCGGCTTGGCGCGGAGTATGCGACCGAGGGTGGCGATGGAAAGCGCGCGGTGCTTACGGTGAGCGACACCGGGGGCGGGATTCCGCCGGAAGTGCTGCCGCGGATCTTTGAACCCTTCTTCACGACCAAGGCAGATTCCGGGCACAGCGGGCTGGGTCTTGCGATCATCCAGGAGATCATCAAGAACCATGGCGGGAAGATCGACCTGAAAACGACGGTGGGCGAAGGCACGACGTTCCGGGTCTCCTTCCCCGCGGCCGAGGCCGACGGGACGGCGCGATCGGAACCGGTGGATCCCTCGCTGCCGGTCCACGGCGAAACCCTGCTGATCGTCGAGGATGAGCTCCAGGTCCGCCAGATCATCGCCTCGCAACTGCGGCAGATCGGCTACCAGGTGATCGAGGCGGGAAATTCGGCGTCGGCGGCGGCGATGCTCGAAGCCCACAAGGCCGAGGTCGCCATGGTCATCTGCGACCTGGAACTGCCGGATCTGCCGGGGGATAAGCTGGTTTCCAAGCTGCGGGCGGCCGGAAGCCAAGTTCCTGTTATCCTGATCACGGGGAGTATCCAGTTCGATCCGGGCCCGTTGGAGCAGGACGGGGTGACACTTCTTCGCAAACCGTTCGGGGTTGCACGCCTCGCCGACACGGTTTCGAAGGTATTATCGAGTGGGGTTGGCGGGCGTCCCGCCCACCACGGGGAGCAAAAGGCATGACGACACCGATTCGAGTGATCTTGGCCGACGACCACGCACTGGTTCGTTCGACCCTCGCGGAGTGGCTGCGGACGTCGACTGATCTCTCGGTCGTGGCGCAGTGTTCCGATGCGGACCAGGCGGTCAATGAGTGCATCCGGCTCGCGCCGCACGTGGTGGTTCTGGACATCGACATGCCCGGGCTTTCGTGCTTTGACGCGGCCCGGACGATCCGTTCGAGGCTGCCGGACACCAAGATCATCTTCCTGAGCGCCTTCCTGCACGATCGCTACATCGATGAAGCGCTCCGCTGCGGCGCCTCGGCGTTCCTGACCAAGGGCGAACCGCCGCAGAAGATCGTCGACGCCATCCGGACCACGGCCGCGGGCGGGATCTTCTTCTCTCCCGAGGTGCAGAGCCGCATGGTGATCGACGCGGGGGGTGTGCGTCTGGCGGAAGGGCCGATGACGCGTGCACAGACGCTCACCCAGCGCGAGCTGGAGGTGCTCCGCTACATCGCCCGCGGAATGTCGAAGAAGGAGATCGCCAACGTCATGCACCTCTCGGTGAAGACGGTGGACAACCACTCGACGAGCCTCATGTCCAAGCTCGACATCCACGATCGCGTGGAGCTGGCGCGGTTTGCCATCCGCGAGGGCCTGGCCGAACCGTGATCGGCTGTGTGACGCGGCACATATGACCTGAAACGCGACCCGGCTCCCTACGCCGGGTTTTTCTTCTACTTGCCGGCCTCGGGGGCGGGCTCGGGGGCCACATCGCCGAGCATGTCGTGGATTCCCTGCACAACGCGGGCCATGGAACGATAGTCGAGTTTGTCGGCCGTGTCGGTGGGCTCGTGGTAATGGACGTAGCGCAGGGGAGCGGTGTCGGTCACCATGAACGCGGGATAGCCCTGCTCGTTGAACCCGCGGTGGTCGGACCAGTTAACCTGTTCGGCGAGTTGATCGGGCACGGCCGCGGCAAGCATCGGGAAGGCGCTGGTCTTTTCGAAAGCCTGTGCACACGTCTTGATCCAGTCGGTCGCACCCGCCGGGCCCACGAGGCAGATGAAGTCGCCTACGTTGGGCAATAGGAGCGAAAGGCCCTGCACCGGCCACTTCTGCGATCTCTTCTCGTGCAGGTAACACCCGATAGTCTCAAGACAGAACATGCCGAAGATCTGATCACCCTTGGCGCGGGCCGCGCGGGCGTAGATCTGGCTTCCCATCTCGTTCATGTTGAAGTGCGGGGGCTCTTCATTGGCGAAAAAGACCAGCCGGAGCGTGATCGGCAGGGGACGCGCCAGCGCTCGCCGGGCGAGCGCGAGCACACCCGCGACGCCGCTGGCGTTATCGTTGGAAGCGGGACAGCCAGGCACGCTGTCGTAGTGTGCACCGACGACGAGGATCCGCCGCGGATCCTGCACGCCCTCGATCTCGCACTCAATGTTGCTGCATTCCACACCGTGTGCTTGCCATGTCTGGAGGCGGACGCGGTGCCCCATACGCGCGAGTGCTGAACGCAGGAACGCCTGGGCAACGCCATAAGCCTGAGCACGATGGGTGCCGCGGGGCCCGATATCGTCCGCAAGGATTCGGACATCACGCTCGAGTTCGAGGGCGAGCTGCGCGAGTTCGGATCCGAAAGCGCCGGACGCGGGACGAGCAACGCGGATGTAGGGAAGCATGGATCGTCACTCCAAGGCAGGCGCAGCACCGCACTCGGTGCATCGGACGGATGTGCGGACCTCATAGCCGCAGTTCTCGCACAGTGCGGAGTTGGCGAGGCGACGCTGCCTCTTGCGGGCGAGCACAGCCGCGATCCCCAGCGGCGCCCAGATCGCAAAGGCCGGCACGGAACATTCAAAGCCCGCGGGATTTGATTCGAACGAGGGGATGAAGGCGCTGGCCGTCGCCGAGCCAGCCCCCCACCGCCACGTGTCCTTGGCCGAAAAATCGCCGACAACCGGAACGCCGCTGAGCAGCGCCGCGTGCCGCTGGTATCCGAAGTGGAAGGCGCCAAGCGTTGTCGAAATACGTACGGCTCGGGTCTCGAACACGTTCCTGTAGATGCTGATTTGACCAAGGCACGTCATGCCAAAGGCGCCGTAGGCTGCGCTGATGAGCAGCAACGCCCCGAAACCCCAGAGTCGTGCACGCGTGACGCGTCTCATGTGCGATCGTACACCCGGCGTGACCGGCGTTGCATCTCGTGTTCGCATCGCTCGATTCGAGCGATGCGTCGTCGTGTCCGGCACGTTCGTGAAGAAGTTCTCATTCTCCGCACATGCGGTCATTGGCGAAGATCACTCGTATACAGCGCAGTCGACTGGTGAGCAGACCCCAGGTGCGCGTTTGAATCATCTCGCAAAGAGGTCCCGAGCATATGCATTTTGCCTGGATTCACCGAGTCTTTTGTGTACAACGACTTGCGCGCTTGGCGCGGGGTGTGGTCAGGGCTGGGGCAAGTTCCTTGTGCGAGTTTGTTGCATTTCTTTTGCCAAACCCGTGCACACCTCGGAACGATGAGGTATCATGTATTCATCACGTTGACCCCCACGAGACCCGGTGCTTCGGCTTTGCCGAGTGCCGGGTTTTTTCGTTTCTTCCGTGCGGCTCTGGGCCTCCGGGAGCGTTGAAGTCGTGGACCTGACGCTCCGGAATGTCGCGCTTACCATCGGGTCGTGCGTGCACATCGAGATGACATCGCGGTGATCGGATCCGGCGCGGTCGGACTTGTGACGGCGGCGGAGCTGCTTTCGCGCGGCAAGAGCGTGACGGTGTATGCTCGCAACGTGGATGCACCCCCGGCCTCGGCGGCGGCGCCGGCGATGTTCACACCCTTCCGAGGAACCACCGGCGGCGACTTTGAGCGGCGGACGCGGGTGGCGATGGACAGGCTGAGCCTGATCGCGCGCACCGAGAGCGACGCGGGCGTGGTCCTGGGCACGCTGCGGGAGTACTTCTATCACGAGCCGCCGAGCGACCCCTGGATGGCCTCACTGCTGCGGATGTCGCCCCTTGCGACCCGGCCTCCTTTCAAGGCGATCATCGACTCGGTCCGACCGGCGATCGATATGCAGCGGTACCTTCCTTGGCTGCGTCGGCGTGTGCTCTCCATGGGAGGCTCACTCATCGCCAGGACGGTGACGAGCCTGGAGGAGATCGCGGGGATCGGGCACCGCGTGATCGTGAATTCGGCGGGGGTGGGTGCGCGGGTGCTGGCGTCGGACCCCTCCCTGCACCCCATGCACGGCCAGGTTGTGCACGTGCCCAACGACATCGGGCTGACCTACAGCCTGCACGATGATGCGGCCGACGGGTCGGTGGCGTACATCTTTGTCTTCCAGGACCGCCTGGTATTGGGGGGCAGCTTTGTCGCCGACCGTCTTGACGTGGCGACGGATGAATCGACGATGCACGGGATCGTGGAGCGGTGCAGAACGCTCCTCAAGCATGACAATCATCCCCGGTGGCGGGAATTGGGAGCCCGCATTCTGCAGGGGCGTGCAGCGCCCCGGCCCACGCGCGGGGACGGCCGAAGCGTCTTTGAGAACATCCGGGTTGATGTCCAGGAACTTTCGGGCGGCGCGCGGGTGATCCATCACTACGGGCACGGCCGCTCGGGCGTCTCGCTGGGGTGGGCGACGGCGATGGAGGCGGCCGACCTGGTCGATGCGTAGCGAATCGCGGGCGAGTGACCGAGGGTTGAGCGATCGGGGGCGGCGAAGTTCGATACACTCCTGGACATGCCAGCGGATCTACCGATCGAACTGCTCGTTCAGGGTTTTTCCAAGACCTATGGCGATTTTGTGGCGGTGCGAAACATCTCGTTTGAGGTTCGCGGCGGCGACGTGGTTGCGCTGGTCGGACCCAACGGCGCTGGAAAAACGACGACGCTGCGGGCGATCTCGGGGATTCTCTCGCCCTCGGCGGGGAAGATCGAGATCGGGGGCGTGCCGCTCACGCTCAACCCCGTCGAGGCCAAGATGCGGATGGCGTACGTCCCCGACGATCCCAAGCTCTTTGACGCGATGACGGTCTGGGAGCATCTTGCCTTCATCGCGGCTGCGTACGGTGTTGATGACTGGAAGCCGCGTGCCGAGCAGCTTCTGGAGCTCTTTGAGCTTGGGCCCAAGAAGAACGCCCTGACGATGGAGCTCTCGCGGGGGATGCGGCAGAAGGTCGCCATCTCATGTGCATACCTGCACGAGCCGCGGCTGATCCTCCTGGATGAACCGATGACGGGCCTCGACCCGCCGGGGATCAGGACGATGAAGCAGTCGATCCGCCAGTGTGCAGAGCGCGGGCAGGCGGTTGTGCTCTCGTCGCACTTGCTCTCGCTGGTGGAAGATCTGTGCACACGCGTGATCGTGATGACCAAGGGGACGCTGCGGTTTGACGGAACCATCGGCGAAGCTCGGGCAAAGTATGCGACGGGGTCCGGGGAGGCTTCGCTCGAGGAAGTCTTCTTCTCCGTGACGGCGGATGCCCCGGCGTCGGCCGACGCACATGAGGGGCCGGCGTGATGGAGGGGACTTCGACCAGTACAGGCCGGACGCAGAGGCTCTTGCCCCGCGCGCTGGCCATCCTGATCCTGCTCCGGTATCGCTCGGTGGTCCGCCGGCTTTTCCACGGCAACGCCAAGCGCAAGGTCTTCATGATCGTCGGCGTGGTGCTGATGTCGCTGTATCTGCTGCCGAACCTGATCCGAAACCGTGCTGGCGGTCCCGCGATTGCCTCTTCCTCGGTTGAGCTTTGGCTGCCGCTCGGGCTGCTGTTGCTGACGCTCATGCAACTGGCCGCCAAGAGCACCAAACCCCCCGTGACGTTCAGCCCGGCGGAACTGGACCTGGTCGTGCCGGGGCCCTTCTCAAGGCGTCAACTGCTCGTGTACCAGTTGTGCTACCAGACCGGGCCCCTGATCCTGATGGGGTTGTGGTTTGCGATATTTCTCCGCACGGGTTCGCCGTTTCTGGTGCGGGCGATCGGGTGCATGCTCGCCGGTCAATGCCTGTGGTACATCAACTTCTTCTTCGTGGGCATCGTTACTCGCTTTGCCATCCGGCCGATGCAGCTCGCGGTCTTCTCGGTGGTGATGCTCATGCTCCTGGCGGCGGAGTTCTGGCGGGCGCTTCCCCCCTTGAACTTCCAGGACTTGAGCAAGGCGATCGGGGAGATCGTGCCGGCGCTCCAGACCCCGGTTTTTGCGGTCGTGACCGCGCCGTTCACGGCGTTCGGCAAGATCCTTGCATCCCCTTCGCTGGGGGAATCGCTCCCGTGGGTTGGCATCGCGGCCGCGACCAACCTGCTCCTGGGTGCCTGCGCCGTGGCCATCGACCGGGGCGAGGTCGAGGCGATCACAGCGCAGAGCCAGGAAGTGATCCGGCAGAAGCAGGCCGTCCGGAGCGGTGTCCTCATCAAAGACACTGCCGCGGCGGCACGCCGGTCGATCCCCATGACGCCGCACATGAAAGGGGCGGGCGTCATCGCGTGGCGTCACCTGCTCGAGATGTACCGCTTGACCGGGCCGATCCTGATCGGCCTGATCTTCATCACGATCGTGATCATCTCCGCGGGCCCGATCCTTCTCCTGAGCACCTCTCCCGCGATCGTGCCCTCGCTCGGCGCGGTGTGCCTGCTCATGATCGTGGTGTTGACCATGATCGTGGGAGGAGATTTCCGCGGTGATCTTGACCACCTGGCCTTTTACAGGACGCTGCCGATATCGCCGGTGCGGATGGTGATCGGTCAATTGATGACGCCGATGCTGCTGGTTGTGGGGATGCTGCTGTGCGCTTCGCTGGGCGTGCTCATCGGCCTGCGCAGCCCGCTCTTGTGGCTTGCGAGCATCGGCCTGGTCGTGGCGCTCATGCCGCTGATCGGGTGCCTGCTTGCGATCGAGAACACGGTCTTTCTCTTTGCGCCCTCTCGCCCGCTTGCCCAGACGGCCGGGACGTTTGATCCCGCGCGGGTGGGAAGGCACTTTCTCATGTCGATCGCCAAGTTCTTCTTCTTTGGCGTGGCGGGGGTGATCGTGGGCTTGCCCGCGTTTGCGATCTATCACTTCTTCAAGGCGCCCATCGCCGCGGGCGTGGTGGCCTATGTGATCTCATGGGCGATTTTCGCGGGCCTGATCAGGGCCTGCGCCAAGGCGTTTGTCCACTTTGACGTGGTGGAAGACCAGCCGGCCTGAAGCCCGGACCTCGCGGGCGGCGTCGAGCAACCGATCAGCCCTCAAGCTCCTGCCATCGTGCGTAGAGCCGCGCGACGCTTGCCTGGGCTTCCCCGAGGCGCTTGCACACGTCGTCGAGCTTCTTATGGTCGGCCATGACGGCAGGGTCATTCATCTGCGACTCGAGCTGCGCCACGAGCGCCTCGCCCTTCTCGATCGCGCCCTCCATCCCCGCCAGCTCGCGCTGTTCGTTGTAGGAGAGCTTGCGTCTGGCCGCCTTGGGCGCGACGGCGGACGCGGACGCGGCGGCGGCGGAGGGAGCGGGGGCAGTCATCGCGGCCGGGGTCGACGGCGGGCGGGAATCCCGGTCGCCGGACTTCTTCTCCTGATCGTGCCACTCCTCCCACTGGTCGTAATCCGTGAAGTACCGCGCGCCGCCCTTGCCGTCGAAGGCGAGGATCTGCGTGGCGAGGTCCGCGAGCATGGCCCGGTCGTGCGTGACAAGAATGACCGCGCCCGGGAAGTCCTCGATGCTGTTCTCAAGGACCTCGAGAGAGGCGATATCGAGGTCGTTGGTGGGTTCATCCAGCACCAGGATGTCGGCCGCCTCGAGCATCAGGCGTGCGATGTGGATGCGGGCCTGCTCGCCCCCTGAGAGTGCACGCACGGGCTGCTTGAGCTGCTCAGCGCTGAACAGGAATCGGCTCGCCCACGATTTCACGTGCATCGGCCTGCCGCGGTAGATCACAGAATCCGCGTGCGGGCTGAGCGTGTCCTGGAGCGACATGGCGGGGTCGAGTTCGGTGCGGTGCTGGCTGAACACCACGACGCTCAGCTTCTCTGCGCGGATGATCGTGCCCGGGGCGGGCGTCCCGATCGGGACGTTGACCGCTTCGCGCGCGGCTCGCAGAGCTTCTGGAGTCGGCGGATCGGGCGGGAGCTCTCCGGTCAGCACCTTGATCAGAGTCGACTTGCCGCACCCGTTGGGGCCCATGAGCCCCAGCACCTGACCGGGCGTCAGCAGGACATCGACGTCGGCGAAGAGCCTGCGCTCGCCGAAGGCCTTGGTGAGTGCGCGAGCGCTGAGGAGCTTGACTGTCTGGCGGCCCGTGGCGGTGAAATCGATCCCCGCGGCCTTGGCGGGGGCGTTGCGTGCACGGAGCTGGGCGAGTTCGTCGATCCGCTCGTGGCTCGCGGTGATCCGGCTCTTTGACTTGGTCCTGCGGGCCTTGGCGCCGCGCGAAAGCCAGCGGAGGTCCTCGCGGACCTGGTTGGCGAGGGAGCGCTCCTGCTGGGCCTGGCCGTCGAGAAATTCCTCCTTGCGGCGGAGGAACTCCGAATAGCCCCCTT
>DATGXW010000412.1:0-24478 GCA_035298585.1 Phycisphaerales bacterium | reverse complement strand
GGGGGGGCAGAGGTGGAGCGAGTGGTCAACGGGGCGGGGGACCCAGGGGCGATCGTCGCCGAAACGACCGATAGGTACTGAGCCATGATCGCCAAGCGTTCACCCAGAACTTCCCAACCCCCTTCGACTTCGGCCGGGCTGCTTGAGCGGCTCTCGGGTGCCAAGTCCGCGGTGAATACCAATGGAAAACCACGGGATCGACTCCCACCCGGTGTGATCACGCGCGAGGTGGCTGCACACATGCTGTCCCCCTCGGGTTGGACGGTCCTTTCGGGTCAATTACCCGCGATGGCGGCGGCGCTGGCGTACCGGACGATCTTCGGGTTGATCCCGATGATCGTGATCGGGCTGATGGTGATCGGCGCGTACGCGGAGGAGCGCGAGATCTCGGGGGCGGTTTCCCGGATCCTGCACTATGCCGGTCTTGACCAGGTGGCGGTGGATAGCGCGGTGACGACTCCCGGCGCGGGCGGCGATGGCGGTGAAGCAAAGGGCGCTGAGGGAGGCGTGACGCCCAACCCCGTGGGGAAGGACCCTGACAAGCCGGTGGTTTCAAGCCAGCGACTGGATGAGTGGATCTCAAGCCTGGTCAAACAGGTTCGGACGATCCCTTTTCGAACGATCGGGTTCATCGGCCTGGGGGCCTTGATCTACGCCGCGATGTCGATGCTGATCGAGATCGAGCGGACCTTCAACCAGATCTATCGAGTGCCCGCCGGGCGTGCGTGGTGGAGCCGCATCACGCGCTACTGGACGCTCCTGACGCTGGGGAGCATCGGGCTGTTTGCAACCTTCTACGCGACCGACAAGTTCCTGTCGCGGATCGACCAGGTTGAGTCGTGGAGTGTGAGCAGCCTGATCGGGCTGGGGGATGAGAAGGCCGACGCGGCGGAGAACCCGATCGTCGGGCCGGCTCTGACGGCTTCTGAATCGGGAAAGGTTCCCGGCTCCCAGGACGCGGTTACCGGCGCGCCGGCGCCGGTCGTGGAAGCGCAGGGAAAGCCCGCCTTCTTCACGTTCAAGGGGATCATGGGCTTTGCGGTGACGGTGCTGATCTCGACCGGGTTCCTGACGGTCATCTACAGCGTGGTGCCCAATGCACGGGTGCGGTTGACGTCGGCGATCAGCGGCGCGTTTGTCGCGGCGATCCTGTGGGAGGCCGCCAAGTGGGGCTTTGCGTATTACGTCAAGAGCGCGGGGTACACCAAGCTGTACGGGGCGCTGGCGTTGCTTCCCTTGTTTCTCCTGTGGATCTACGTCGCCTGGATGATCGTCCTGCTGGGGTTGTTCATCAGCTACACGCTCCAGACGCACGGCACCAAGCCGGTGACGGTGGTGAGCGACGGCCGGACCTCCATCGTCGACCCGGCCTCGATCCTGCTGGTGGTGGGGGCGGTGGCGCGGGAGTTCCGCGCGGGCCGGTCGGTCGATGCACAGGATGTGGCGCGGATGTCGGGGCTCGAACAGCCGGTGGTGGTCTCGATGCTCGAGTCGCTGGTTTCGCGCGGGTTTCTGCACCATGTCATGGCGGGTGATGCACAGGACCGGTATTCCCTCGCCAAGCCCCCTGAACTGATCGATGCGGGAGAATGCCTGACGGCGGCCACGGAACTGGTCGAAGAGCCCGGCCCTCGGACGCTGACGTCAGGGGTTGATTCGGGACTTCTCGCCGCGATCAAGCCGCTCCAGCAGGCGCGTGCGGAGGCCGCCCGCGGCAGGTCGCTGGCTGAACTTCTGGGCCTTGGCCCGACGCCCGACTCAAAGCTGGCGACGATGCACACGGCTGCGGTGGTGGCCGAGGCCCCTCCGTCGGCCTCCGGTGTAGCCCCCGTGGCGGGCCCCGTAGCGGCTCCGCCGAGCGGGAGCGCGGTCGGACGTGTCGAACCACAGGCCACTTGAACCCGCCCTAGGGGTCGGCGGGCGACCGCCTACGATCAGCATGAGAACCGCAACCGCCCGTGCCGCCGTGTGCACGCCGGCCACCGAAGTGGACGACACGAGTCCCGATGGATGATCACACATGGGTCTTGAAGCCGCACTCTCGACTGACTTCTATGTGACGACCCAGCTCAAGAAGCTGGTGAACTGGTGCCGCAAGTCGTCGGTCTGGCCGATGCCCTTTGCGACTGCCTGCTGCGGGATCGAACTCATGGCGACGGCCTCAAGCCGCTACGACATGGCCCGCTTTGGCATGGAGCGCATGTCGTTCAGCCCGCGCCAGGCCGACCTGCTCATTGTCGCCGGCCGCGTCTCGGTCAAGATGATGCCCGTCCTCCAGCGCATCTATGAGCAGATGACCGAGCCCAAGTGGGTGCTTTCCATGGGCGCGTGTGCATCGACGGGCGGCGTCTTTGATACCTACGCCGTCGTCCAGGGCGTCGACCAGTTCATCCCCGTCGACGTTTATGTCCCCGGCTGCCCTCCCCGTCCAGAGCAGCTCCTCGAAGGCATCATGGCGATCCACCGGATCATCGAGCGCGACGGACTGCCCCCCGCGGGAGGCAAGCGCAAGCCTTTGGGGCTGGTGATCGAGCCGACGCACGAAGTCCGTCCGCAGCCCGTCGGCCTCACGATCGGCGTGAACTGAAACGCGATTCCAAGCCGCGGTGGTGAATCACATGGATGAACTGCCGCTGCCGCCATTGCCGGACCGGGATCCCAAGGGACACAAGGGAACATTCGGAACCGTCGCCATCCTCGGCGGGTGTGCATCCACGCGCCCCGGCACGATGCGGATGATCGGCGCTCCCGTTCTCTCCGCACGCGGCGCCTTGCGGGCCGGCGCGGGGCTGGTCCGGCTCCTGATGCCCGCTCCGATCCTGGACGCGGGCGTTGCGATGCTCCCAAGTGCGACGGGTGTTTCGCTCGCCGTGGATGAACTCGGCGATGTCGTCAATCACCTTGCCGCCACGGAGCTTGATCGGCAGGTTGCAACATCGTCCGTGATGGTCCTGGGGCCGGGGCTTGGACAGGGTGCACACGGTACGGGCGGGTGTGCAGCGCTCGTGCTGCGCGCGGTCCAGCAGGAAGAGGTCCCGGTCGTACTCGACGCCGATGGACTCAACCTCCTCTCTGGGATCACGGAATTCTGGCGCGACCTGCGTGCACAACTGATCCTGACGCCACATCCCGGCGAATACCGAAGGCTCGCGTTGGCGGTGGGAGTCGAGGGGGACCCCGTCGACGCCGCCGCGCGGCCCCGGGCGGCGGAGATGCTCGCCCAGCGGCTGGGCGCGATCGTGGTTCTCAAGGGCGCGGGCACAGTGGTAAGCGACGGTCACCGGACCTGGATCTGCCGCCGCGGGCACGCCTGCATGGCCACGGGCGGGACCGGCGATGTGCTGGCCGGGATCATCGCCGGGCTGATTGCGCAGTTTGCCCGCGGAAACGGTGAATCGGCGGTCTTGGCGAAGATCCCCGAGAAGTTTCGCGCGGCGATGGCGGCGCTCCATGAGAAGGTGCAGGTTTCCAAGGGCGCGCTGGCTGGGAATGGACGTCCGACGCTCGACCTCTTTGAGTGTGCACGCTGGGGTGTCGAGCTGCACGGCCTGGCGGGTGAGCGGTGGGCGCGGGAGAATGGCGAGGCGGGGCTGCTTGCACACGAACTGGCGGACCTGCTGCCGGTGGTGATGGAAGAGGTCCGGCGTTCGCGGTGATTTTGTGCGAGCGGGTCGGGGTCATTTGCCGGCGCCTTTGGACACACGGTCCATGCCGTGCATCCGCGAGCCACGAGGCTGCGAGAGGGCCACGGTGCGGGGCGCAGTGTTCCTACGCTTGGCCCGTCATGTGCCCCATCATCCAGCCACCCAACGGAACGCGCGACCTGTACCCGATCGAAGCTGCACGCCGGCGGTTCATCACCGAGGCGTGGCGGAAGGTCTCGATCAACCACGGGTTTGAAGAGATCGATGGGCCGACGTTCGAGCACCTGGAGCTCTACACGGTCAAGTCGGGTGATGGGATCGTGTCGGAGCTCTTCAGCTTCCGGCGCGAGGGCGGCGAGAAGGACTTCGCGCTCAGGCCCGAGTTCACGCCGACATTGGCGCGGATGTTTGCCGCACGCGCGGGCGGGCTTTCCAAGCCGACCAAGTGGTTCACGTGCGGTCCGTTCTTCCGTGCGGAGCGCCCGCAGCGGGGGCGTTTGCGCGAGTTTTTGCAGTGGAACTGCGACGTGATCGGGCTGCCGCTTCCGGAAAAGCCGACGGAGCAGGACGTCGCATCCGCCAAGGCCACGGCGGATGCGGAAGTGATCGCGTGCTGTGTTGAACTCTTTCAGAATCTCGGGCTCACGGATGAGCAGATTGCATGCAGGTTGAACGATCGAACGGTTGCTGCAAGCGTCATCGCGCGGTGCGGCGACGGGCTTGATGCGACGAAGGTGCTCGTGCAGCTTGATAAGCGTGCGAAGTCCGATCCGGCCGAGTTCGGGAAGCTGTGCACGTCGATGGGTTTCGATGTTTCGAAATACGATGCGCTGATGGCAGAAGCCGTCGAGCGTGCGCAGCGTGGAATAATCGAAGGCGACGCGACAAGTCTTGGCATGTTGATGCAGCGGCTCGACGCGATGGGGCTTTCGTCGTGGTGCAGGATTGATCCCGCGATCGCGCGTGGCCTTGCGTACTACACCGGGACTGTCTTTGAAGTGATCGTCGACGGCGAGCGTGCCGTCGCGGGCGGGGGTCGCTACGACAATCTCATCGAGCTGTTCGGCGGTCCTTCCACGCCTGCGGTTGGATTTGGCATGGGCGACGTGGTCCTCTCGCTCGTGCTGCAAGATAAGGGCCTGATGCCGACCGATGCGGAACTGCTTGAAGTTGCCGGCCAGCGTCCGGACGTGTTTGTGATCTCCAACGGCACGCCCGAGGCGGATGCAAAGCTCGGCGGCGTCATCGCCGATCTTCGGCGCAGCACGTACAAGGGCGTGCAGGGTCTGCACGTCCGCCGGTCGTACAAGGCCACCAAGAAGATCGGCAAGCTGCTGCAGGAAGCCGCGGATGTCCGTGCGAAGTTCGCGGTGATTCTTGAATCGGGCACCGAGGCGACGGTGAAGAACCTGATGACAGGGGAGCAGGATCAGGGCAGGACGCCGATCGACAAGCTCGGCGATGTGCTGCGCCACCGGCTCTGAGGGGAGCTGCCTCTGAAGGCGACGGTTGGCGGATCACCCGTGGAGGCAGAAGCGCGAGGGGCTGTCGCTTGCGGGGGGCAAGCCAGCCGCCGATTCCGGGCGTGGCGGGCCGGTTCCCTCCTACCGTTCCAAGAGTGGCAGAGGCATCCGCACCAGCTCCCGCACGGCCCGTGATTGCTCGCGAAGAGCAGTTTGTCCATCTGCACCTGCACACCGAGTATTCGCTGCTTGATGGCGGCAACCGCATCGACAAGCTGGTGAACCGGGTGGCGGAGCTTGGGATGACCGCCGTCGGCATCACCGACCACGGCAACATGTTCGGCGCGGTCGCGATCTACCAGCAGTGCAAGGAAAAGGGGATCAAGCCGATCCTGGGGATCGAGGCGTACGTCACGCCCCCCGGGAAGCCCCGGACCGACCGGACCTACTCGGGCGGCGGCGAGGGGGGCTTTCACCTCGTGCTGCTCGCCGAGACGCTTGAGGGGTGGAACAACCTTCTGTACCTGTCCTCGGAAGCGTTCCTGACGGGGTTTTACTACAAGCCGCGGATCGACCGCGAGATTCTCGAGAAGCATTCCAGGGGCCTGATCGCGATCAACGGCCACCTGGGGAGCGAGATCGGTGAGCACCTGCTCGACTACGAGCGCACGGGTGATGAGAAGTGCTGGCGGGCCGCGGTCGAGAGTGCACAGTGGCATAAGCGGGTTTTCGCGGGCTCCGATGCCTCGACGCCTTGCTTTTATGTCGAGCTTCAGCACCACGTGCCCGAGCAGAACGCGATCAACAAGCACCTGATCCGTCTTGCGCGCGAGACGGGGTGTCCCCTGGTGTGCGACAACGACTCGCACTTCCTGAGGGCTGAAGATCATGATGCACACGACACGCTGATCTGCATCTCAACCGGCAAGCTCAAGAGCGAAGAGAACCGGATGAAGTATCCGGCGGAGCTTTATGTCAAGAGCCCGCAGGAGATGCGCCGGCTGTTTGAGCCGTACGGTGATGCGGGGAGAGAAGCGCTCGACAACACGGTCCGGATCGCCGAGCGGTGCAACGTGGATCTTCCGCTGGGCGTGAACAACGCGCCGATGGTTCGTGTCCGGCGGCTGGGGAAGGACTCGTCCGCCGCGTCGTGGAAAGGTCTGCCGGCGTGGGATGAGCCTCGCTTTGCCGGGGACCTGACGGCGTGGTACAAGGCGTACTGCGCGGAGTTTGAGGTTGTTCCCTTCCACGTCGACGCCAATGCGTCGGCCGAAGAACGCGTTCGACTCCTGGCCGAGGCCAAGGCCGAGTGCGATGTGGCGCTGCGGAGGCTGTCGGAAGCCGGGTTCATCTGGCGGTACGGGCCGGAGGTCGCGGGGAATGACCGGGCCGGGGGCGTCTCCCGCGCGGAGCAGACCGCGCGGCTCGAGCGTGAGCTCAAGATCCTCGCCGACAAGAACATCAGCGCGTATTTCCTGATCGTGTGGGACTTTGTCAACTGGGGGCGTCAGCGGGGTATCCCGGCCAACGCCAGGGGTTCGGGCGTTGGGACGATGGCGGGGTACGTCCTTGGGTTGTCAAACGCGTGCCCGGTGCGGTACGGGCTGCTCTTTGAGCGGTTCACCGACCCTGATCGGAGCGAGTATCCCGACATCGACATCGATCTGTGCCAGGATGGACGCGCGAGCGTCATCAATTACGTGCGCGAGAAGTACGGGCACGTGGCGCAGATCATCACCTTCGGGACGATGAAGGCCAAGGCGGCGATCCGCGATGTGGGCCGCGTGCTGGGCCTCTCGCTTCCGGATGTCGACAAGATCGCCAAGCTGGTGCCCGAGCAGCTCAACATCACGCTCGACAAGGCGCTCGAGCAGGAGCCCGACCTCAGGAAGCTCTACGACGCCGACGACCAGGTCCGGCGGCTGATCGACAATGCGCGGACGCTGGAGGGTCAGGCGCGGCACGCGAGCGTTCACGCCGCGGGCGTGATCGTCGCCACCCGGCCGCTCTACGAGATCGTCCCGCTGTACCGTCAGGCCGGGAGCGGGGAGAACGAAGTCGTCACGCAGTGGGACGGCCCGACCTGCGAGAAGATGGGCCTGCTCAAGATGGACTTCCTGGGCCTGCGCACGCTGAGCGTGGTGGAGCGGGCCAAGAAGCTCATCAACGAGGGGATGTCGGAGCGAGAGGTCTGGCGCGCGGTCGGACGCGAGGCCGACTTTGACCGCCGGAGCGCGGGGGGCGATGCGGCCTCGGCGCTGAGCATCGCACACCCGCTCGACCTGGACCGGCTGGACTTCAAGGACCAGTACGTCTTTGACATCTTCCGCCGCGGCGACACGACGGGCGTGTTCCAGTTTGAATCCCCGGGGATGCGCCGGCTGCTGGTCGACATGAAGCCCGACCGGCTGGAAGACCTGATCGCGGCCAACGCACTCTTCCGGCCGGGCCCGATGGACCTGATCCCCGACTACAACCGCCGCAAGCACGGGACCGACGAGGTTCCCCGGGTTCACCCGATCGCCGACAAGTTCACCGGCGAGACGTACGGCGTCATGGTGTACCAGGAGCAGGTGATGCAGATCGTCCACGAGCTGGGCGGCATCCCGCTGCGGTCGGCGTACTCGCTCATCAAGGCGATCAGCAAGAAGAAGGAGAAGGAGATCGCCAAGAATCGGCCGATCTTCATCGAGGGGGCGGAGAAGAAGGGGCTCTCCAGGGCGGGGGCCGAGGAGCTCTTTGAGAACATCCTCAAGTTCGCGGGGTACGGCTTCAACAAGAGCCACTCGACGGGGTACGCGATCGTCGCGTACCAGACGGCGTACCTCAAGGCGTATTTCCCCGCGCAGTACATGGCGGCCTTCCTCACCTACGAATCCTCGGCGAGCGCGATCGCGGACTGGATCCCGTACGTGGAGGACGCCAAGAAGGCCAGGACGATCGATCCCCGGACGGGCGCGATCATCCGCCCGGGCCTGGAAGTAAGGCCCCCCGACGTGAACCGCTCGCAGGCGGCCTTCTCGGTCGTGTTTGATGATGATGAACCCCGGGATGCACGCCACGGGCACATCCGCTTCGGGCTCGCCGCGGTGAAGGGCGTGGGCGAGAAGGCGATCGACGCGATCATCCACGAGCGTGACAAGCCCAGGGGAGCGGCCGCCCAGCCCGGCGGCCGGCCCGCCGCGCCCCAGCCGTTCCTCTCGATCTTTGACTTCTGCGAAAGGCTGCTGGCGCGCGGGCCGGGCGTGGTGAACAAATCCACGATCGAGTCGCTCATCAAGTGCGGCGCGTTCGACAGCGTCCACGCCGCGCAGAACCGCGCGGCGATGGTCGCGACCATCGAGCAGGCCATGTCGGCGGGACAGAAGGCCGCGGCCGACCGTGCGGCCGGCCAGTGTGCACTCTTTGGCATGGGCGGCGCTGAAGCGGGGGGCGACGCCAGGCCTGCGCCCGCGATCTCGCTCGCCAAGGCCTCGCCCTGGCCGACCAGCGAGGCGCTCACGCTCGAGAAGGAAGTCCTGGGCTTTTATGTGTCGAGCCACCCGCTCGATGCGTGGAAGAACTGGTCCTCGGCGTTTGTCACGGCCACGACCTCCTCGGCCAAGACCATGGCCAAGGACGCACGCGTCGTGCTCGCCGGGCTGGTCGCCGGCGTCCGCACGCTGATCGTCAAGAACGGACGCTCGGCCGGGCAGAAGATGGCAGCACTCACCGTGGAGGATCAGTCGGGCACGGTGCCGTGCGTGATGTTCTCCGACGCGTACGCCAAGTTCGGCCATCTCGCCGAGGCGGACAAGATCGTCTTCATCCTCGGGCGGATCGACACCTCGCGCGGCGATGTCCAGGTGCTCGTCGAGCGGGTCGTGCCCATCGACGGCGTTCCCCTCCAGCCCGGCCGCCTGCAGGTCACGGTCGATGAAGCGAAGCTCAACGGCAGCTCGGGGAGCGCAATGGAGAAGGTCGCGGGCCTGCTGAAGGATGTCTCGACACCCGTCGCGGGTGCCAAGGCAACGCGGCAGGAGGATGAGGCCGCAGCGCTTTTCCCGGTGGAGCTTGCGGTCGCGACGGCGGATAGGACGGCGTACCTGGCGCTCCCCCCGACGCTCAAGATCCGCTTTGATTCGAAGATCCTTGACGAGTTCGAGCATCATCTCGGCCCGGGAGCGGTCAAACTCGTCAACGGCGTATGGGCCGAGAAGTTTGAGAAGGAAAACCGCTGGGGGAACGGCAACGGCGCCCGGCGGTCACGGGCCTTTGACGACTGATTCAGACGGCGTGTTTCCGGACCGTTGAGGACGCCGCACGAACGGTACATTTGTTCGCGTGGGGATGTGAGAGTTCCCCATTCGCGAGCGGAGTGTTCATCCGTTGTCCCCGTGCGTTCCTCGGGAAGCCGATGCTGTCCTTGGAACATGCTCCGTTGCAAGAGTCATCATCGCCGCGGATTCTCGATGATCGAGCTTGTGATCGTCGTGTTGATTATCGGAACGCTGGCGGCGATCGCCGTGCCGCGCATCAGCAACGCCTCGCAGCGGTCCAAGGCGGCGGCCTACAAGGCGGACGTGGAAGTGATCCAGCGCGCCATCTACATGTACATGGCCGAGCACGCCAACCGCTGCCCTGCGACCCAGCCCAACGGATCCATCAGCGCGAGCGTCGCGGCCTTTCAGCAGCGTCTTCTTGCCCGGACCAAGTATGACGGCACGGTTGACGCGAACGGCACGTACGGTCCTTACCTGCGCGAACTGCCCGTGAACCCCCATAACGGCAAGGCGACGTTGCGCATCAACGGGGTCGCGGCCGGGGCCAACACCGTGGGGTGGCGGTACAACGCGACCACGAAGGTCATCGAGGGTGACCAGAGCAATGTGCAGGTGATCGAGGGCGGCGAGGGCGGCATGCAGCTCCAGGGTGGTCAGGTCCTGGGCGTTCACTGACACATGTGCAGCCGCGGCGAAACCGCGCCTTGCGTTCAGGCCTGTGATCCGCCGCGCTCGCGCGCGAGTTCATCCGCCAGTGCGTGACCGCAGTAGGCATACTGGGCGGGCGTGTTATAGAGCTGTGCACTCAGCCGGATGACGCGAAGACCGGGATTCTCCCAGAGCCGCCAGATCGGAACCTGGATGCCGTGGCGGGCGAGCAGGATGTCCTGGAGAGGGTCGTCGTAGGACGTCACGCGGGGGGGAAGCATCGCGGGGGCCTCGGGGATGACCAGGCTGACCATCGCGCCGGTCATGTCGTCGGGGCAGGAGGGTTGCAGACCCGCCCGTGTGCACACGGCGTCTCGGGCCTCGAGGATCTTGCGATGGTTGGCGGCCATCAAGCCGTGCCAGCCGCCCGGCACCAGGCGAGCGCCGGCGTCGATGGCGTCGGGTACCACCAGGAAGGCCGAGTAGTCGTCGGTGCCCATGTAATCAAAGTCGCGGAGGAAGAGGGGGCGATCGTGCCGGATCTTCTTGGCGCGGCTTGAGAGGGCAACGGTCCGGAAGCCATCCTGGAGGTCAGGGCGGACGTAGATGAAGCTCGCTCCGCGCGGCGTCCCGACCCACTTGTGGAGGCTGCCGACATAGAAGGCGGGGTCGAGTTCGCGGATGTCGACAGGGATCTGCCCCGGCGCGTGTGCCCCATCGACGAGCAGATCGATCCCGCGCGACTTGCACAGGCGGGCGATCTCAACTGCCGGAAAGATCAGCGCGGAGCAGCTCGTCACGTGGCTGAACATCACCATCCGCGTGCGCGGCGTGATGACCTGCTCGATAGCGCGGGTGACAGCCTCGGGCCCGGAGATCGGGAACGGAACATTGGCGGCCACGACGCGGATGCCAGCCGAACGGGCGATCCGTTCGAGTTCGTACTGCCCGGAGGAGTACTCATGATCGGTGACGATGATCTCGTCGCCGGGGTTCCAGCGATAGTTCTGGAAGATCGTGCACAGGCCGACCGTGGCATTGCGGACCGGCGCCAGGTCATCGGCCCCGCACCCGAGAAACTCGGCGAGCCGACGACGCGAGATGTCGACCAACCCCTCGAGGTCTACCTTAAAGAACCGGACCGGGTCTCGCTCCAGGCGTTCACGGATCCGCGATTGTGCATCCATCACCTCTCCCAGCACCGAGCCGTACGAACCGTGGTTCAGGAAGCAGAGGGAGGGGTCAATCCGCCAATGGCCGGTCGAGAGGTCGGGGCGCGGGTCCAGCCCGTCCGCACCGGTCAGGCGGAGCGACGGCGGCGCGGCCATCTTGGGCTCTGAAAGGCCGGACCGGGAGTTGGATGCGGGGAGGGAGGACACGGCGGATTCCATGAACATGCTGGGGCGTTCATCGACCAGCACGGGGGGGGCGGGTGCACAACATTTTGATGATCGTGAACGACGTGGCGGAAGTCCACGCCCAGGCCGGAATCTTGAGCCGCCCATGGCGGAGTTGCCAGTGTGGGGAGAGGCAAATTCCCCGCAAAACCGAGGGCATCTGTAAACCAGATGCCACGCGAACGGCGTAGATGGGATATGAGAGCGCCGCGGCGCGCGGGGTGGCTGGTGGTCTTGACCGTCTGCGGCGCCACGGCCTGCGCCGTGCTTTGGAGCATTGCACACGCCAAGCGGGCACCTCTTGCGGACGGCTGTGGGGCTGCGGCGCTTTTCGTGGGGCTCATGGCGTTCGTTCGCTGGGTCTGGACAAGCCCGGACCCCAACCGGGGATGGAATAACACGGTTTCGGACGTCGAGTTTCTGTGCGGAGGGTGCGGCTACCCGCTCCGGGGCCTGGTGCAATCGGAGGGCGTGTGCACATGCCCAGAGTGCGGCCTCGCCCAGCACCTGCCCGGGGATGGGTCAGGGATATTCCACCAATCGCCCGGCCCCTGATCCCCGTACGCTAGCAGTGCGTGAAGTACTTCTTGGCCCTTTTGATCTGTGTCTTTGGGATGGTGCTGACCCTGGCGGCCGCCGGCACCGCGTGGCTGCTGCTCTCGGGGATCATGCCCGACCCCATGCACGCCACGGTGATTTCCGGCCTGATCCTGCTGGCGGGCGCGGGCATTTCGCTGTGGGTTGCCCTCCGTGCGGCCTTTCGGTCGGACCGGTACGAGCGTTGTCCCGCGTGTGCGTTCGATGTTCGTGAGGTGCATCCCGACCCCGCCGGTTCGATCCGCTGCCCCGCCTGCGGGCAATGGCTGGGTGCGTGACTGGCCAGGGAAGGGTTGAACAAGCCGCCGTTCGAACACCTACACTGGTGCCCCTATGGCGATCCCCGAGAACGAGATCACGAACGTCACGCCTGCCCCGCTGAACCGGATGGAGAGCTCCTATCTCCCCGAGATCTTCAAGGGCTTTGGCACGACGATGCGTCACTTTTTCACCTCGTTTGGCCAGGGACCGACCAGCCGGACGATGCAGTACCCCGAGGAGCGGCGCGAGAACCTGCCGGTCGAGCAGGGCGGCATCAATCCGAGCAACTTCCGCGGGGTGCATCGCCTCAACCGCGATGAATCGGGCCGCGTTCGCTGCGTGGCGTGCATGATGTGTCCGACGATCTGTCCGGCCAAGTGCATCCACATCGAGGCCGCCGAAGCACCCTGGGATGACCGCGAGAAGTACCCCCGCAAGTTCGAGATCGATGAACTGCGTTGCATCTACTGCGGCATGTGCGAAGAGGCCTGCCCGGTCGATGCCATTGAACTGACCACCGAGTACGACATTGTCGGACTCTCGCGTCAGGAGATGGTGTTCGACAAGGAAAAGCTGCTGCACATCCATGACCTGACGATCGCCAAGAAGCCGATGTGATCGGCCGGTGATTGCCTGGTATTGATGCCCATTCTCCATCCCTGTTCGACAGAGCAAGTGGCGAGCGGCCGACCCGGTGGCCGCGCGAGATCCGCGGCGTTCAGCGCCGAAGCGCGTGAGCGGGACGGCTCATCGATTGCACACACCGAGCTGCAACAGGGCGTTACGGCGCGGTGTGTGCCGGCTTGGCGGTGGGGGCGAGAAGGGTTCTGAACGCGGTGAGCGCGGCGGGGTGGTAGATGGTGGCGTGGGTTTCCGAGGGCATCGGCAGGTAGAAGAACCTGCATGCGCCGGTGCACAGCTTCTCCATCGCCGCGGCAAAGTCTGTGTTGAGCTGCGCCATCGAGGGCTCGCCGCTTGTGATGACCATCACGGTCCGTGCGGGGAAGCCCTCCGCGCGTGCCGCCGTGGCGGCCCGGGTCATCCCACCGTCGTTCCACCACAGGCTCGGATCCACCGCGATGTAGTTCTGAAAGAGATCCGGGTCTTCAAACAGGGTTTCGAGCACGAAGAGGCCGGCAAGGGACTCTCCGACAATTCCGGCTTCCTGCGTGGTGCGATACTTGGCGCGCACGGCGGGCATCAGTTCATCGCGCAGAAATCCGCGAAAGGCCGCCGAGCCGCCGACCACCGGGGCGATCGCGCGATCTTCGGGATTTTGGGTGGGTCCCGTGAGATCGCGGCGACGCTGGGTGTTCTCGATTCCAACCAGGATCACCGGACGCATGGCGCCGTTGCTGGTGAGCACCTGTACGAGCCCCGCGATATGCAGAAAGTCCTCATCGAGGCCGCCGTCTGGCATGTAGAGCGTGGGCAGTGCACCTTCGACGGGTGCGCCGTAGATCGTGGGCAACAGCACATTGATCCGGCGGGTTTCGTGCAGGATCGTCGAGTCGATGGTGAAGGTCTCGGCCCGGGGGAGCGCCAGCGGCGTCGAGCGCGATACGTTTGCTGCACGTGGCGATGTGTCGCGAGGTGAAGCAGCGTCGTGTTCGGAGATGCTGCGCGAGGCGGCGGGATGGTGTGCACACGACCCCGCGAGGATGCCCAAGGCAAGGCCAAGAACGAGCGTGCGCCGCATCGAGTCACTCCTTGGTGCATGAGGGGTCATCAGGCGGTCCACTCGCCCGCATACGCGATCGTGTGATCGCCCGCGTCCCGCCGTGCGAGGCCGTAGAACCGTTTGGCGATTTGCCGCATGTGCAGCGCATCGTGCGCAGCCCAGCTTGCCATCAGTTCGCCCGCGTACACCGGACCGTGCGTCGGGTGCACGTACGCCGTTGAAAAATCCGGACGAACGAGCGACCGAAGCCAGCGGATGGAGTCCGCCCGCTCGGCGATGAAGTCTTTCAGGATCGGACCGGGTTCGCGCTGGTTGTACCGCCGGATCTCGGCGACATTCTTGAGGTCGAGCGACGCCCAGGGCTTGGAAGGATCCTCCAGCGTCGATCGCAGCCGCAGCCTGAAGTCTTCGCGTTCCTCATCCAGCAGGTGGCAGCAGATCTCAAGGATCGACCAGTGCTCTGGCGCGGGCTTCCAGCGGAGATCCTCGATCGGCAGGGGTTCGAGAAGCAGCGACAGCGATCGGGGGAAGTTCACGAGTCGCTGGATGAGTGCGGCGTGATTCACGGTCAATACTCCGGCGTGCGTAGGGATGGACGCTCCGATTCGAGGCAGGATGCAACTGGCGGCGGTGACGGATGTCCCTCGATCCAGCGCCGCAGGAGGTCAGAGAGGCCCGGATCCTGCATGGTGTCGAAGATAAGCGTGGTTCTTCGCCCGCCGCGGTGCATCGCGTGGACCAGGACGGGATAGGTTCCTCGCTGGGCGCCCGAGATCGACGTGCCCGGCAGCGTAGTGACGATCAGGACCGAGTCGCTCGTCGTGTGCTCGCGCTGGACGCCCCAGCGCGCCACGTCGAGCCTCCCGATCGAGGCCACGGCGGAATTGATCTGGATCGGTCCCCAACCCAGGCGGTACACGATCATCCCGGCCTGCGCACCAAAGAAGATCAGCCACAGGTAGGGAGGGAGGCCCACCACGCGGAACGCATAGAACAGCAGGGTCATGCCGACGACAAGCGCCATCAGCCCGATGATTCGACGCTTGCGATCGGCCGCCCGCAGCCTGCGAGCAGCGCCGACTTCGACCTGTTCGCTCAGGTCTTCTCCATCCATCGAGAGCTCGGGGCGGATGTTGCAAAGTATGGTGGAAGGGCGAGATTCGACCGACAGCCCCTCGGGCGGCTCACCGAACCAGAGCGCTGTGTCCAGCCCGACACGGCGGTCCTGACGCATGGAGAAGGCCCGGTTCATCGACGCGGTGATGATTGCGCGTTCTGCACGCTCCTCCCACGTGCGGTCCTTCACCCGGGCAAGAAGCGCACTCCCTCGCGTGAGATTCGACCGCGAACCCGCCCGGCTCATGAGCCACATGATCACGCTCACCGAGAGGATTGTGCACCCGGCGATCCACAGCATGTCCTGGCTGGTCACGAGGCCGATCGATACAGAGCCCGCGCCAACCAGCGCGGCCCACAGCGCATTGCCTGCGGAAACGCCGGGAAAGACCGGCAGGACGCGGACAAAGAGCACGCCGGGTCGATGCGACCACGCGACGGCGGCACCCTGTGCACGGGTGGGGACCGCGTCCTGGTGCACGTCGGCGCGGTCGCCCAATGCGTCCGTGGATGAGGCTCCCCCTGGATGCACATCAAGGCTCCATCACGAGCTGCCCGCGCGCATGCGCTCGAGGCCCGCAGGGAACGGGTAACTGGGGAAAACGCCGACATCACCGAACCGCCAGCTCACGGGCGAGGGGTAGACATCGCCGCGAAAGCCCGCCTGGAACATTGTCCGGAGCACGGTCTCAAAGCTCGGTTCACGGCCGTCGGGCGCTTGCAGCCGGTTGGCCCGTGCGTTCTGGAAGCTCACGCTCGCCACCGGCCGGCGCTCATCGCGGTCCTTGAGCATCTTCGTCACCGTCGTGAAACCCTTGGAAAGATCTTCCAGGGTGAAATGGTCGCGTCCCATCGGCCGCAGGATCGCAAGGATCAGCACCGAGTCGAGATCAAACTTCAGGACATACGGCTCCTTGTCCGCCGCGGCATGGATCGAGACCGACTCCTGGAACATGCGCGCGTAGGAAGTCACCGTGCGGGCTGTCCACTGGCTGGTCGAAACCAGGTCCACGAGCTGGGCGATGATCCCGTGCGAGTTGTCTTCGGTGTTGACGCCGCACACGACCGCGCGGTATCGACCGTCGAGGAGATCTCGCAGCATGTCCTGGCCCCACATGATGCGCACTCGCTCGTCGCGAGCGATCTTGCCCCCCGCCCCGGGCAGGAGGCTGACGCGGTCTGGGAACTGTGCACTGGTCATCAGGCTCTCGGCTCCGCCGTCGTAGAGCCTGATCGACACGTCCTGTGTGTTCTGCTTCATGTGCAGCCTCCGTCAAAGCCCAGTGTACCCGCGACCGGCCCCCCGGTCCCGGGAATTCAGCCTACGTCGGCGGATACGCCGGGGTTTGTTCAGGCCCGGCGATTCCTCCGATACACTGTGCACATGCCCAGCCTGATGCTCTTTGATGATGGACTCGGCCAGCTCGCACCCCTCGCGGACCTGCGCGCTTCCTTTGACATCAGGACCGGCGCGAAGACCACCTTTGCACGTGCGTCGGCGATCTACGGCCAGCGCCCCGATGCGCTCTTTGTTCCACCGGCGATCCAGGCTCTGACCTCCGAGCGGCACTCGGACATCGCGGTCAACCACGCCGTCAGCAACGAGCCCACGCTGCTCGTGAACGGGCGCTGCCCGCTGCCGTCGATCGACTGGATGCAGCTCTCGGTGGGCGAAGGTCTGGTGGAGCCCGGTACCCAGGACCTCGTCGCGGCGTGCGTCGCGGGGAGCGAGGCGGGCCCCGTCGTCGCGGGGCGGCGTGAAAGACTCAAGGTCTCGACCCTCCCGGCGCCGGCGTTGATGAATCGCCCCTGGCACGTCCGCACCCATCGCGACAACGCGATCAGGGCGGATCTCGCGGTGCTCACTGCACACGCGCGGCCGCGTGCACTCCCCGGGGTCACTTTCATCGGATCCAACCCGATCTTGATCCATGAGTCGGCCAGGGTTTCGCCCGGCGTGATTCTCGACGCCGAGTCCGGGCCGATCGTGATCGAGGAGGACGCGGTCGTCCGTCCCGGCTCCATCATTGTCGGGCCGGTGTACGTTGGCCCTCACGCCACGGTCCTTGACCGGTGCCTCCTCAAGTCCTTCAGCGCGATCGGGCCTTACTGCAAGATCGCGGGCGAGGTGGGCGGCACGATCTTCCAGGGCTTTGCGAACAAGGCCCACGATGGCCACCTGGGCGACTCCTGGGTGGGTGAGTGGGCCAACCTGGGCGCGGGCACGACCAATTCCAACCTGCTCAACACCTACGACCAGGTCATATGCAGGGCCACGCCCTCGGGCCCCAACGAGCGAACCGGCGAACAGTTCCTGGGCGCGATCATCGGGGACCATGTCAAGCTTGCGATCTGCTCGAGGATCATGACCGGCTCGATCCTGCACACGGGGTGCATGTTCGCCCAGAGCGCCGCCGTCTCGGGGTGCGTCGGCGCTTTCACGTGGGCGACGGACGCGGGGACGCGGAGCTACCGGCTCGACAAGTTTGTCGAGGTGGCGCGGGCGGTAATGGGCAGGCGGAAGATTGCGCCCAGCGCGGCGTATCTGGCGCGGCTGGGGCAGTTGCATGAAGCGTGCGGCACGTGATCCACGCCCCATCATTCTGAAAGTTCCGTCCCTCAACGCAGCGAGCGCTTCCAGCCCATGCCCACACTCTACCTCATCGATGCCTACGCCCAGTTCTTCCGGCACTACCACGCCATCCGCACCCCCATGACAAGCCCGGTCACCAAGGAGCCGACGAACATGACGTTCGGCTTCGTGGGCCTCCTGCTGCGATTGCTCGGCGCGGGCGGTGATCTCGACAACCAGCTCTGGGCCCGGCTCGGCGGCAGGCCGGACCTGTTGGCCGTGGCGCTCGATGTCTCCGACGACCGCGGGACCTTTCGTTCCCAGCTCTACGCCGACTACAAGGCGACTCGTTCAGCCCCGCCCGAAGACCTGGCCCCGCAGGTCGATCGCTGCCTGAGCATCCTCCGCGCTGTGGGCGTCCCCATCGTCGGCCTTGCGGGATATGAAGCCGACGACGTGATCGCGACGCTCGTCGAGACGGTCCGCCGCGACCACCCCGGCACCGCGCTGCGGATGGTCAGCAAGGACAAGGATCTCAAGCAGCTCCTGGACGATCCGCACGTCTCGGGCATGCCGTGCACATTCGATGGCCGGCCCGTCCCCTGCGTGGCGCTGGTCGACGTCCACACCGGCGTCCTCTTCGACGCCTCGACACTCAAGGCCGAGACGGGTCTTCGGCCCGACCAGGTCATCGACATGCTCACGCTCATGGGCGACACGGTGGACAACGTGCCCGGCGTGGTCGGCGTCGGCGAGAAGACCGCCGCCAAGCTCATGGTCGAGTATGGCACGCTCGACACCCTGCTCGCCTCGACCGACAAGCTCAAGGGCAAGCAGGCCGAGAACATCCGGGCCGCGGCGTCGCACCTTCCGCTGTCGCGCCAGCTCATCACGCTCCGGCGAGATGTACCTGTCGCCATCGATCTCTCGGCGGCCTCGGTGGAGAAGCTCAACCTCGAGGCGTTGATGCCCATCCTCAAGGAACTGGGCTTCAACCGCTACCAGGATGACCTCCGCGGGCTGATGGCCCGGCGCGGAATGGTCACGCCGGCCGTATGCCCGCCGCGTCCGCCCGATGTTCAGCGTCCCGCCGTTTCGCAATCGCCCAGGTCTTCCGCAAGCAGGCCCGCCGAGGATCACGGCGGCTTTGGCGGCCTCTTTGACGCCGCGCCGACCGACCAGGCAATGGACACCGCCGCCCCCGGCACGTTCGAGCTGACGGACAACCCCGCCGACGCGCCGCCGGCGATGCAGGTCATCGACGGGGCTTACTCGTGCATCACCACCCGCGAGCAGCTTGATCTCCTGGTCGCCGAGCTTCACGCCGCGTCCGCCTTTGCGCTCGACACCGAGACCACCTCGCTCTCTCCGCACGACGCCGACATCTGCGGACTCTCCATCTGCTGCAGGGCGGGGGAAGCCTTCTACATACCCGTACGTTCACCCGAGCCGGGAACGCACATGGATGAGGCGTCCGTGCTCGCGGCGCTCAAGCCCGTCCTTGAGGACCCTTCGAAGGCCAAGTTCGCGCACAATCTCAAGTACGATCTCCTGGTCCTCCGGCGTGCGGGGATTCACCTTGCGATCGGGAGCTCCCGGGCTGGTGATGATGACACGCCCTCGTGCGACACGATGGTCGCCAGCTACCTGATCGACTCCTCCCGCTCGAGCCACAGCCTTGATGCGCTGGGCCAGGTCTACCTCCAGCGCGGCAAGCAATCGATCAACGACCTGATCGGTTCAGGAAAGAACCAGCGATCGTTCTCAACCGTTCCCTGCAACCTCGCGACCCGGTACGCCGCGGCCGACGCTGATCTCACATTCCGGCTCGCGACCTCCATGATCCCCCAGCTCCGCGCGATGGGCCTCATGCCCCTCTTCCGCGACGTGGAGATGCCGCTGGTCGAGGTCCTTGCGGAGCTTGAATGGAACGGGATCCTCATCGACCCCGCCGAGCTCGACCGTCAGCGCGACCGCCTCAACTCGCGCATCGCGGGCATCACCGCCTCGCTCGACGAGCAATCGATGAACACGCTGGGCAGGACCTTTGACCCCGACTCCCCCAAGCAGCTCGCCGCCGCGCTTTTCAACAAGCCGGCCGACGCGACGCCGGGCCTGGGCATCAAGCCCATCAAGAAGACCAAGACCGGGTACTCGACCGACGCTGAAGTGCTCGAAAAGCTCGGTGAAGATGAGACGCTCCAGACCCCGATCCCCAAGCTGATCCTCGAGTACCGCCAGCTCTCCAAGCTCGTGAGCACGTACCTCGTGGCCCTCAAGGAAGCGATCCATCCGCGCACGCACCGCGTTCATTCGAGTTTCAACCAGACGGTCGCGGCGACCGGCCGCCTCGCCTCGAGCGATCCGAACCTTCAGAACATCCCGATCAGGACCGACGTGGGACGCGAGATCCGCAAGGCCTTCGTCGCGGCCCCCGGGCACGTTCTCATCTCCGCCGACTACTCGCAGATCGAGCTTCGGCTGCTCGCACACCTCTCGCAGGACCCGGGGCTGGTCGCCGCCTTCCACTCGGGCGCGGACATCCACACCGAGGTCGCCGCGCAGATCCACGGGATTCCGCCGGACAGGGTCACCAAGGAGCAGCGCTCGGGCGCCAAGATGGTCAACTTCGGCATCGTCTACGGCATCACCGCCTACGGCCTCGCGCGCCGGCTCAACATCGCCAACGACGCGGCGGCGGACATCATCGCCGGTTACAAGAAGCGTTTCGCCGGCATCACCACCTTCCTCGAAGAGTGCATCCAGCAGGCACGCCGCCACGGCTACGTCGAGACGATGCTCAAGCGTCGACGCATCATCCCCGACATCGAATCCACCAACCCTTCCCGGCGTGCACTCGCCGAGCGCACCGCCATCAACAGCGTCGTGCAGGGCTCGGCGGCCGATCTCATCAAGCTCGCGATGGTCGACCTCTACCGCGTCTTCCCGCACGAGGGTTCAGGGGTCGGCCCAGGACCTCGGGGCGTGAAGATGCTCCTCCAGATCCACGATGAACTGGTCTTTGAAGCCCCTCACGAATCGGCGCTCGCCGCCAGGGACATCATCGTTGATCGCATGCAAAGGGCGATGACGCTCAGCGTTCCGCTCGTCGCGGACGCCGGGATCGGGAAGAACTGGTTTGAAGAGGAGTGAGCAAGGCACGGCTTAGGCATGGTCCAGGCGCGGGCTCGCACACGGTCTCCGCCGCTACCCCGGCACTTCCGCAAGCTCCCGCAGCGACCGCATGACGCTCCGGTACCCGGCCACCGCCCATCGGACACCCGCCGGATCCTTCTCTTCCACATGGTGCCTGAGCAGCGGCAGCATCCACGGCGCATAACCGGAGTCTCGGTCGGGCGCTGCAAACAGGTTCTTGAACCACGGCCGATCGGGCAGTCCCTCGGTCAGGATCCAGGCGCGGTCCATCGCCAATAGACGTGCGTTGAGGTCGCTCAGATCATCGGCATCCATCGTTTCATCGACCGACTTCGCTCTCCATGATCTCACCGTGATCTCAAGCAGCCGCTGCGTTTCAACCGCGTCTTGATCCAGTTCCGCCAGCACCTCAACGACCGGGGGCAGCCCTTCCACCGCCGCGGCCTCCGCCGACAGCACACTCCACAGGCCCGCGGCCGCAAGACGCGACGAGATGTCGCGCAGATGCCGGCGGAATTCACGAACCGTCGCCGCGGGGTCGAGCGGCGCCAGGCGATGGTCGGCGAGCGAGAGTGCACACCCCGCCGCCATGTGCGTGATCATCCGCGCCGGTTCATAGTCCTCTCCCACCACCTTGCGGTACCACGCCAGCGTGTCATAAATCGAGTGGTAGCTCGTGCCCGCAGATCCACCCGCGCCAAGCCCCGCCGAGCCGACGCCGATATGGCACCAGAATCCCACGTGGTCCGATCCGCCCCCCAGATCACCGAACACCGGGCTTTCTGGCTTCAACGGGTCCATCCCGCGCTTCAGCCACGCATCGCGCACCATCACCTCGTGTGCACGCGCCTGCGGCACAGATCCTGCCACTTCCGCAATCACCTCCCGCAGCGAGGGGCCCGCGCTCGAACCAAAGTCCGGCCCCATCGAGGCCATGTCGAGGTTGAAATACGCGACCGCACCGGTCGCGAGCATGTCGCGGTTGCCTTCCACCCACTCCGAAGAGCCGATGATGCCGTACTCCTCCGCCCCCCACGCGCAGAAGGCGATCGACCGGCGCGGCCTCCGGCCTTCCTTGGAACGTTCGCTCAGGACCCGCGCCGACTCCATCAGCGCGATGGTCCCCGCCAACGGGTCCGATGCTCCAAATCCCCATGCATCGTGATGACACCCAACGACCACCGTCCGCTCGGGCTCGACACCCCCGTCGAGAACGCCGATGACGTTGGCGGTCCTGCGGATCTCGCGGTCCTGCTCAACCTTCAGGCGGACCGTCAGTCCTTCGCCGCCGGTGAGCCTGTACGGCACGGGAAGCCCCCCTTGCCACGAACGCGTCGCGACCTCTTCCGCAACCGCACGCCCCTGCATGCGCTTCATGATCTCAAGTGCAGCGCCGTACCCGATCGGCTGAACCGGAATGCTGCACAAGCCGACGTCTTTGATGTCAAGCCGTTTGGCGTCCCGGGTCGCTTCCACGCCGGGCGTCAGTGCATCACCCGAGTACGCCAGCGTCTGGAGCGAGCCACGCTCGATGCAGGTGTCATTGGCGTACCCGCCCTCGGGATAGAGCAGGCCCTTGGCGTACCCCGATTCGGCGGGATCGGTGTAGATGATGAGGCCGGCAGCGCCGGCTTGTTCGGCAAACTTGGCCTTGTAACCGCGGTAGTTGCCCCCGTACCGGGCGATCACGATCTGTCCCTTGACCTCGACCCCCAGCGACCTGAGGACCTCAAAGTCCTCCTTCCGCCCGTAGTTGGCGTACACAACCCGCGAAGTCACGTCCCCGCTTCCGCTGAAGGCGTTCCAACCCGGGTCGAGTTCGGGATGCGATGTCGCCAGGTCCTCCTCAAGGATCTTCTCCTTCAGGATCAGGTCCCGGGTTTCGGGCGTCACGATCTGCAGGATCGACGCGATGGGTCGCGGGAGCAGCGCCCAGAACTCATGGACGCTGGTCTTGAGGCCCATCTCGGTAAAGGCCTGCTCGATCTTGCGGATGACGCGCCAATCGCCTTCGGTGCTCGCCACGTGCGGTTCAGCCGCCAGGAGGTCGTGCCACGCCGCGAGTCGCCGGGGCTGGATCCTCTCACCGATCGCACGGATGTCTTCAGAAGTTTGCACGCACAGCTCCAGACCCCACGAGCCGGTCGATTCCGCCAGTTCAGGCGGCGTCATGCTACAGCGCCAATTCCGCGGGCCTGGGCCGGCGGAGCACGCGTATCGCCTCGACGACGAAGACGCCCGCCAGGAGCAGGAGTGCACACGCGACCCCCGCGTTCATGCTCGCGACCCACCACTTGGTCGACCACATCGCAGAATCCGCCGCGCGTGCAGCCCTGATCCCATCGAGCATCTGCATCACGAGCGCCACGGTGGTGATCGACATCACGAAGATCATGGGGATGACGGTGTACCAGCACCGCTTGCCGTTCTTATAGAGCCACACGCTCACGCCCAGGAGGGTCAGGCCCGCCAGGAGCTGGTTCGAGGTTCCAAAGAGCGTCCAGTACCGCATGTACGACTTGGGCTCTGAAAGACGGAGGATCAGGAAGGGTGCGCCCACGGTCGCGAGTGCGGCCAGGAAACCCATCCAGCGCGACTTGATCCCGGTCAACTCCTGCAGCAGGTATCTTCCCAGCCGGACCGAAACGTCCAGCGTATCAAAGACAAACGTGGAGAAGGCCATGGCCCCGAAGGTCGCGGCAAAGAGGAAGACGCTCTGGCGTGCACCCTCTGGAACCAGCGCGGTGAGAAACGTCGCCAGCCCATCGCCGTAGATCTGGGCGGGCGCCCGCCCGGCGATCTGGTCGGGGGCGACGATCATGATCGTCCCCAGTGCGATGACCGCCACAAACCCCTCGAGCAGCATCGAACCGAAGGCCACCGGCTTGCAATGGCTCTCCTTGGCGACCTGCTTGCTCGTCGTCCCCCCGCAGATCAGTCCGTGGAATCCCGAGCAGGCTCCGCAGGCGATGGTGACGAACAGGAAGGGGAACATGTGCTGCGTCAGCGCCATCACCTCCGGCGCGGGCATGGGCTTGATCGACGGCTGCTTGATCTCAAACCCGCCGAAAAGGATCCCAAGAACGCCGATCCCGATGGCGATATAGAGGACAAACCCGCCCAGGAATCCGCGCGGCTGCTGGAGCATCCACATCGGCAGCATCGAGGCGACCAGGCAGTAGACCAGGATCCCGATGTGCCACACCGAGGAATCAAAGTTCATCACGGTGTCCATCCGGGCGCCCAGCCACACCACGCCCAGCGTCGCCGGCACAAAGACCGCCGTCAGGATCCACATCGGGGGCTTGAGGAATCGCTGGGTCAGTCCCATGACCAGGGCCAGCAGGAGGTACATCGTGCTCGCCGCCGCGACCGCGCCCCCCTTGTTGAAGGAAACCGAAAGTCCCGCCAGTTCCTCTGACTGCCCCCTGAACGTATCGGCCGTCACGCTGGTGAAGGCCACGATCACGTAGATGAGGGCCAGCCAGATGAACGCGACCATCGCCAGGAACGCACGCTTTCCCAGGTGTTCGCGCGCGATCTCCGCGACCGAGTGTGCCTTGTGACGGATCGAAGCGACCAGGGCCGAGAAGTCGTGGACCGCGCCGATGAAAATCACGCCGACCGCGATCCACAGGATGCACGGCAGCCACCCGAACGTCATGCACGCCGCGATCGGAC
>DATGXW010000411.1:0-20923 GCA_035298585.1 Phycisphaerales bacterium | reverse complement strand
AGGTGATGTCGTCGAGGGGATGGTCACCAAGAAGATCAAGGGCGGCCTGCTCGTCGACATCGGCGTGCCGGTCTTCCTGCCGGCCTCGCAGGTGGACGTTCGTCGTCCGGGCGAGATCGGCGACTACATCGGCAAGCGCATCCGCGCGAGCATCCTGAAGATCGACAACGAGCGCCGCAACATCGTGATCAGCCGCCGCAAGCTGATCGAAGAGGAGCGCGACGCCGCGAAGAAGCGCCTCCTGGACAACCTCAAGGAGGGCGAGGTGGTCACCGGCACGGTCAAGAACATCGCCGACTTCGGCGCGTTCGTCGACCTGGGCGGGATCGACGGTCTCCTGCACATCACCGACATGTCCTGGGGCCGGATCAACCATCCCTCGGAACTGCTCAAGATCGACCAGAAGATCGAGGTCAAGGTCCTCAACATCGACCGGGAGAAGGAGAAGATCGCGCTGGGTCTCAAGCAGCGCGAGGCTTCGCCGTGGGAAGAGATCGAGAAGAAGTACCCGGTCGGCTCGCGCATCCGCGGCGCGGTCGTCAACCTCATGTCGTACGGCGCGTTCGTCAAGCTCGAGGATGGGATCGAGGGCCTTGTGCACATCTCCGAGATGTCCTGGACCCGGCGTGTCAACCATCCGTCGGAGCTCGTGCAGCCGGGGCAGGAGGTTGATGTCGTTGTCCTTGAGATCAACAAGGACAAGCAGGAGATCAGCCTGGGCATGAAGCAGACCGAGGTCAATCCCTGGGAGCTGGTCAGCGAGAAGTATCCCCCGGGCACGGTCATCGAGGGCAAGGTGCGGAACCTGGCCAACTACGGCGCGTTCGTCGAGATCGAGCCGGGGATCGACGGTCTCCTGCACATCTCGGACATGTCGTGGACGAAGAAGGTCACGCACCCCAACGAGATCCTCAAGAAGGGCGACAGCGTCAAGTGCGTGGTGCTCGACGTGGATCGCGAGAAGCAGCGCGTGAGCCTTGGCGTCAAGCAGCTCACCGAGGATCCGTGGCTCACGGCGATCCCCGAGCACTACAAGCCGGGCATGGTCGTCCGCGGCGTGGTCACCAAGATCACGAACTTCGGCGTCTTTGTCGAGCTTGAGGCGGACCTTGAGGGCCTGCTGCACATCTCGGAGCTTGCGGACCACAAGGTCGAGAACCCCCAGGACGTCGTCAAGGCCGGGGACGAGATCGACGTCAAGATCCTGCGTGTCGACCGCGCGGACCGCAAGATCGGTCTGTCGCTCAAGCGTGCCCAGTGGGGCGATACCTCCGGCGCTGATGAGGCCAAGGAGCGTCGCCGCGAAGCCACCCCGACCAAGGGCGGCATGGGTGCACACGACGCGATGGGCACCGACAAGATCCGCTTCTCGTGATCGCACCGTGTGTGCGGTGATGATGTGATCGGATAGGACAGTTTGAAAACCATTAAGAAGCCCCGGCCATGTGCCGGGGCTTTTTCGTGGCGTCGTCACCGTGGCGGGGAGAGTTGTTTGTCGTGCCTTGCCGGAGTTTTGCAAATCACGTCGCTGGCATGGACACCTGCGATTGGAATTCGCACGTGAGTGATTGGCGGGGTTTGCACATCGGCTGGCGGGGATGTTGTATAGAAATGCAGATGGATCGCAGCTGGATCGCAGATGGATCGCAGCTGGGCGGTATGGACCACGTCGCGTGCATGCACGGGGAGCTGATTTCGCGGCTGCGCGAGGGTCAAGCCGCGTTTACCCCGTGCACGCACGTGGATTGCGGCTGCAAACGAGGCGGGGGACGGGCTCGCGACCTTCTTGTCGGTTTTCCATCGAACCGGCCGGAGGATGCGTGCGAATCGGGATGGGGGGTATTTACGCACCACGATCCGACCGAATAGCCGACCCTGCCTGATAGACCGATGTGCAGACAGCACGTTGGTGGCTGAAGGTGCGGGCTGTATCCGTGTGAAGTGAGTCGAACATACATAAGGAGTATGAACGTGAACAAGGGAGCTTGGTTCAAGAGCCGGGTGATGTTGTGCGCGATCCTGTGCGTGGGAGTTGCCGCGAGCACCGTCGCCGCCGCGGACAAGGGGATGTCGCTCATCGGCGCGTCAAGAGCGTCGAAGAAGGACATCGCTTTCGCCGGCGAAACGCTGCTCGCGGCCAAGGGTGATGTGCAGTTTGCGCTCCTGCCCTTTGAGTTCAGTCCCGACAAGCCGTTCGAGAACGCGACGGAGCTTGGTCAGCAGGTGCTCCCTTCCATCAAGGGCCGCCTGGAGTATGGGATCTACCTCAAGTGGTTTCCGCACGACGCGAGCGGGAACGCGGAACAGGCGGCCTTCTGGAAGGCCTGGAATGCCGACAAGCCCACGAGCGAGCAGCAGCGCATCAGGTCGCAGTTCATGAAGCGTGTCGCGCAGGCGAACGCGTGGGCGACGTCGATGCGGTCGTGGGCGGAGAAGAAGGGCCTCAAGAAGCGTCTGTCGATCACGTTCATCCCGGTGCTCGAGGATACCTGTCCGGGGAGCATGAAGCAGGCTTACCGCAACATCCTGGGTGCGATCGCGGACGCCCAGAAGGAGTCGGGGATGGGCGTGACGCGTTTCCGCCGCTCGTGCCTTTCGACCAACATTTTCCGCGTGTCGGGGGCAGCGCTTGAGATGCACGGGCGCTGGTCACAGGTCCGCGATTTCCTTCAGTCCGGCGATACGTGGTGCAATGACGGCACGCACTACGACGGCACGAAGAACGAGGATGGAAGCACGTACAGCATCGACCAGTTCATCTCGTCGCAGCGTACCGCGCTCAAGCAGGGCGTGAACGTGATCTACTGGGATGGTTCCTACAACGGTTCGCCGCGCGACCGTGACAACTGGGCCAAGCGCAAGGTCAACCCCTTTACCGGTGATGCGAAGACGACCGAGCGGACGACGCTGGTGCGCGTCCTGACGGCCTCTTGATTCAGACTCCCCGGCGTTTGTGAGTTTCACGCAAGGCGTGCCACGTTCCCCGTGGCACGCCTTTTTCAATGGGGCGGGACGGGCCGAGGTCTGGAAGTTGTTCATGTCGCCTGTATCTTGGCGTCTATGCACGCGGGATCGGCGACTGGCGTGTTTGCCAACGCACCACGCCGGCCTTGCGGCCGGCGTTGGTTGCGGATTGTCATGGAGAAGAGTCGTTCAGAGCAGGGTCGTTGCCTTCGAACTGGAGAGGTCGGGGTGTTTCAGCGGGTCCGGCGGCGGCGGGCCATGGTCAGGGCGCCCATGCCCAGGAGCGTCGCGGAGGCCGGGGAGGGGACGATCGAGCCGATGTTCACGCCCACCCCGTCACCGGCGGTCTGGGCGAAGCGGACGGTGAGCGAGGTGATGAGGTTGTCGTCGATGCGGACGACGGCCAGGCCGGTGTTCCACCAGGGGTCGATGCCGCCAGCGCCGCTGAGGGAGTTGATCATCGAGAAGTAGCCGGGGCCTGAGGTGAACTGCGTGGGTCCGACGTTCATGGCCCCCGTGAACTCGCCGAGGAAGGTGCCGTTCTGGTTCACCGAGCACTCGGTCATGTAGAGGCTCGGGGGGACGCCCACCATGTCGGGGTCACGGCGGCCCAGGCCCTGCACACCCACCACCAGCGAGCCGGCGGGGACGGGGTTGGAGAAGGTGTAGGTGACGTTCCAGGAGGTGTTGAGGTTGCCCGAGTTGGCCCAGTTGGTCCGTGCGAAGCACTCCTGGCTGGTCCAGCTGTAGTTGTCGGGTCCGTTGGTCACCGATCCGACGCCCAGGGGACCGACCGCCAGGCGTCCCTCGGCGAAGTCAGAGTCGAGTGCGTAGGTCATCTGGACGTTGCCGATGCCGGGAAGGAAGTAGTTGCCCGTGGTCGGGGGGGCCGAGCCGAAGGGGGTGGGGGCGTGCTGCATCCAGTTGACGGTGTAGTTGGATGCACTGGTGAGCGAGGCGAAGATCGAGAGGGGAAGGACGGCGGCGGCGATCAGGTTGCGTGCGTTCATGACAAGGCTCCATACAGGTCTGGTGTTTTCCGACGAGCCCGGAACTACCGGGGTTTTCGTCATTCACTTGGTGGCCCCGGCCGTGCACTCCGTTGTGCCTGGCCCTTGTGGTCCACGCCCAGACTTGCAGGCGGCGATGGAAACCTTGCAGGACATGGGAAGAAAAATGTGAAAGTCGTCCCGAGGGGAGGGGGATGCGCCACGGGCGGGGCTCTGCGTGCGGAGCAGACCGAGCCACCGGGCCATGCAAAGAAGGTCGAGCGATGGGAAGGGGCTGCGTGGCGGTCAGGGCGCGGCCACGCCGGGGAGGACGCCCGGGTCGATCTCGACGCGGGTGGCTCCCTTCTCGAACGTGATGAGCCGGCGATCGGTGCGGCCCGGGAGGCGGAGAAGGACCTCGGCGTCGGCGGCCGGGTGCGTGCGCTCGATGGATGCACGGGTCAAGGACCCTTGGTCCCAGGCGATATCGACGCGATAACCACCGCGTGCACACAGGCCCGTGATCGAGCCCGTGGGCCAGGCCTTGGGGAGCGCTGGGAGGAGGTTGAGGGTGGGGCGCTCACCTGGCTTCTCGGCGTGGCTCTGGAGGAGCATCTCGGCGATCGCGGCGGTGAGACCGAAGTTGCTGTCGATCTGAAAGGGGGGGTGTGCTCCGAAGAGGTTGGGGTAGGAACCGCCGCCGTCGCGGTAGTTGAACCCCGCGTCGACCACGGGTCGAAGGGCCTGGCGGATCAGCGCCTCAGCGCGGTCGCCATCACCCAGGCGAGCCCAGAAGCAGGCCTTCCACGCCATGCTCCATCCGGTGCTGCGGTCGCCGCGGGCTTCGAGTGTTCGGCGGGCGGCCTGGGCGAGGGCGGGCGTGCCGTAAAGCGTGATCTCGCTACCGGGGTAGAGTCCGTACAGGTGTGAGACGTGGCGATGCCGCGGCTCGGGCTCTTCATAGGGTTCGAGCCACTCCATTAGCCTGCCGTCGGGGCCGACCTGGGTGGGCGCGAGTCGATCGCGGACCTTGGCGAGGTCTTGCCGCCATGCATCATCCTTGCCGAGGATCTCCGCGGCCTGGATGCTGTTGGTGAACAGCTCGCGGAGGAGCTGTTGATCCATCGTCGGGCCCAGGCAGGTGTGCGCAACGCGTCCATCCTTCATTTTGAAGGCGTTCTCGGGAGAATTGGAGGGGCCCGTCACGAGCCAGCCGCTGCCGGGAAGTTCGACCAGGATCGAGCGGTAGAACTCGCACGCGAGACGGAGCGTGGGGTAGATGCGCTCGAGGTATGCACGGTCGAGCGTGTAGTCGTAGTGCTCCCAGAGATGGTCGCAGAGCCACGCGCCGCCGCTGAGCGTCGAGCCCCACGAGGCGTGCTCGCCCGGAGCGGTGTAGCCCCACACGTTGGTGATGACGTGCGTCACCCACCCCGGCGCGTCGTAGTACGCACGTGCGGTGCGCTGGCCGGGTGACACGAGGTTCTCGATCAGGTTGGTCAGTGGCTCCTGGCAGTCGGCAAGGCCGGTCGTGTGCACGGGCCAGTAGTTCATCTGGACATTGATGTTGGCGTGGTAGTCGCCGTTCCAGGGGGTCTGGAGTTCCTCGGCCCACAATCCCTGCAGATTGGCGGGGAGCCCGCCCTGACGCGAGGATCCGATGAGGAGGTGCCGTCCGAACTGAAAGAGGAGTGCGGCAAGGGCGGGGTCGGAGGCTCCCTTTTCCAGTTCGACGAGCCGCGCCTGCGCCGAGCCGGCAGGAGCGGCCCCCAGGTGGAGCTGCACACGATTCATGAGCGATGCGTGGTCCGATGTGCGTTCAAGCTCCTGAAAGATCGCGGCGGGATCAGCGCCGAGCTTCTGGGCCCGGTCAAGATCATCGCGCACGGCCTGTGCGTAGTTCTCTCCGTGGCTGACGACCTTGATCGGACCGGCGTAGGAGGTACGCGCGGCGTAGAGCAGGAGAATGTCGCGATCGCCGGCGACTTCGAGCCCGTTGTCGCGTGCACGGGGCGCGGTCGGTGCGATGATGCGAACTCGGCCTTCGTAGGCCACGCCGTCGCCGCCCGTGCCGTCGTTGAGCGCACCGCGGAGGACGAGATCGGGGCCATCGATGGATGAATCGCCGCGCTCTCCGCGAGAGAGCGAGGCCCGGAGCCGGAGGCCCTCGGGCGCGTCGGTGGAGATTCGCACGGCGATGACATCGTGTGCGTGCGAGGCGAGAACCTCGCGCTGGTAGGTGTATCCGTCGATGGTGGCCACGGTGACGGCGCTGCCGGTCATCACGTCGAGCCAGCGCTTGTAGTTCGCGGACGGCGACTTCAGCGTCGGCATGGCGAGTTCGAGCGCCCCGAGCACCTGGTAGCACCCAAAGGGGCCATCCTTGCCGTTTCCGTGCGAGCTGCCGGGCCCATCGGAAGTGAAGGTCTGGTTGACCAGTTCCTCCGCCTCGGGGTTCTGCCCCTCAAGAAGAAGGGCGATGATCTTCTCACGGTTCTTCCAGGCGTCCTTGCGGTTCTGGTCGAGTGGTCTTCCCGACCACATCGAGTTTTCATTGAGCACGAGGCGGGCATTGTCGATGCCGCCGAAATCCATGGCGCCCAGGCGGCCGGTGCCGACGGGAGAGCTCTCGGTGAATCGCTGCGCGGGCCTCTCGAAGATGATGGACTGCGCGGGCAGAGGTTCGGCGGCGGCATGGGCGGCGGCGTGCTGCGCGTGCGCTGCCTGAGATGCGGTGAAGATCGCCAAGAGCCCGGCCAGGCGTGTCCAGGAGATGTGCGGCATCCGCGCATCGTACGAAATCACGCCGCGGTGGTGTTGAGGGCTGGCGTGGAGGAATGAAAACGCCCGGCCGCGTTGGCACGCGCCGGGCGTCGGTTCATGGACTTGCATGTGTGGATCGACTCAATCCGGCTGCGGCAGGTGGCAGTGGTTCTCCAGGCCGTTCTTCTTGAAGTACTCCTGGTGGTACTCCTCCGCGCGGTAGAACGTGTGTGCGGGTTCGATCGTGGTGACGATCGGGCGCTTGTACTTGCCGCTGGCCTGGCGGCGTGCCTTGACGGCCTCGGCGGTCTTCTGCTGCTCGGGGGAGTGGTAGAAGATCACCGAGCGGTACTGGCTTCCGTAGTCGGGACCCTGGCGGTTGAGCTGGGTGGGGTCGTGCATGCGGAAGAAGGTGTCGACGATCGATTCGTAGCTGACCTTCGAAGGGTCGAAGGTGATCTGGACGACTTCGGCGTGGCCGGTGGTGTCGGTGCACACCTGCTTGTAGGTGGGGTTGATGGTGGAGCCGCCCGAGTAGCCGCAGGCGGCGTCGGTGACGCCGGGAATCAATCGGAACGTTGCTTCCACCCCCCAGAAGCATCCAGCGCCGAACGTGGCAATCTCCTGCTGCATCTTGGGATCTTCCTTTTTCTCATTCCCCGCCGCGATGGTGACGCCGCCGGATGAAGACGGGGTATCTGTTGGAGCGGTCGATGGAGCTTGAGGTGGATTCGTGCTTGAGTGTGCGGAGGCCTGCGCGGGCGTGCTGGTGGTGTGCGTGGTCGTTGAACCGGGCTGCGAGGAACCCGGGGTTGTTCTCTGGGCGGAGGGCGCCGCACCCGAGCCCGAGCCGGGGGGTGTGCAGCCGCCCAGAATGCACATCACCAGGCACGCGGCCACTCCCAGCGCTGGTGAACCTGTCAAACGCGATCCCGTCAACGTGGTCCATTGCATGGTGGATCTTCCTTCAACCTTTCGTTCGCTTTCCCCTCGACATCCGATGCCAAAACCGCGACAGTGTCACGCGAAAGCCCAAGAATCCCGGGCGCGTCGGTTAAGGAATGGTACGGTCCCTCGGGCCTTCGCCGTGCTGGAGTATGGACGTGATGCATCGGTCGTTTTTCAGCGTTGCGCACATTCGCGGGTGTGCGTGGGCGTGGGCGGGCATCGCGGCGGCGATGATGCACACGGTGGGGGGGTGTGCATCCCCAGCGCGGCCGGAGCTTGACGCCTTTTCGGAGGAGATCGAGACAACCGCGCCCAACGGCAAGTACATCGCAACGTTCCACACGCGCTGGTTTGGCCCGGTGCACGCGCGGCTGACAGCGCAGCCGACGGGCGAGGGTTTCAAGGCCAATTCTGAGCCGGGCGTGGCGTGGTCGCTGGTGGGGGGCGTGGAGCAGGTGCTGGGGCAGGTCTTTGCGCCGTTTGTTTTTCCGAGCGGGATGCTGCTGGTCTGGAGTTCCACGCTTCCCGACGTCGAGGGGGGCAAGCCGGGGGAAGGGTGGATCGGCCCGGCGACGATCGATCCCTGGCGGCTTCCGACGCAGATGAATTCACCGCGAGGGCCGGTGATCATCCGCTACAAGGATGGCCGGGCGATCGCGGTGATGACCTTCGAGCGGGCGGGGCTCAAGCCGCTGCCGGCGACGGACTTTGTCAAGCTGACCGACGACGTCCAGCGGCACGTGCGAGAGCATTACTTTGATCCCAAGGCGGCGGACTCAGCGCAGATGCGTGCGTTCTTTGACGATGTGCGAGCCGCTGCCCCGCGTGCACAGGATGATCTGACGTATCTCGCGGCGGTCGCGCTGGCGTGGCGCAAGCATCCTGATCTTGCGCTCTCGATCCCCTTCCGGGCGCCGGTGGAGGAGACGGCCGACCTGCTGCGCGACGTTGACCGGCCGGTGACGCCGCTCTCATTGACATTCAGCGAGAAGACGGGGATCGCCACGATCGACGCGGTGGCGTTCCAGGATGCCGCGCAGGTTGATTCGCTGATGTCGGAGCTGTGCTCGCGATCTCCCGCGGGCGTGGTGATCGATCTGCGCAACTGCACGGGGCTTGATCTGTCATCGCTCAGGATGCTCTCATGGCTGGTGGACCGTCCCATCGAGGCGGGGGTCGTCCTTGACGCGTCGAGGCGAGGTGACCTGCTTGGAGATGAGGCCACGGGAGTTGCACCAGCGCTCGCGCTCGACTCGGTGCAGGCGTTTGATGCGATCCAGCCGACCCTCGATGCACATGGGGCGGCGGCGCTGACGGTGCATCCCGCGCAGACCAGCTACCCGGGGAAAGTGGTGCTCGTCACCTCTTCGAGAACGCGTTCATCCGGGGAGGTCCTGGCGCGGCTGCTGCAGAGCGCGGGACGGGCGGAGATCGTGGGCGAGCGCACGGCGGGTCGTCCGCGCTTCTCGCGGGAGCGTGCACTCGAACAGGGGTTTCTCGTGCGCGTGGATGAGCTTGACTGGCGACCGGCGGGCGACCGTTCGGAGTCGATCAAGGCGGTCAGGCCTGACCACGCGGCGTCGCGGAATCGTGCGCTCAAGCGGGCGGAGCAGTTGATCGTGGAGTCCGCCCAGTCGCCCGCGCCGGTGTCGAGCGTGCAGGCGGGGCCGGCACTTCGCTGACCTACCCAGGATGGCGTGTCAACGATCCCCGGCGGCTTGCGGTGCAAAAACGACATGCCCTCCCCGGGCGGTCGGGGAGGGGATCTCTCTGCTCTTGACACAGATGGTGCAGACGGGGCGGAATCTTGCATCCCGCCGCCGATCTTGTGCATAATGATCTGCGGAAATGTCGGGTGTCCGTCGAGGGACGGATAACACGCCGTGTGTACATGGACACCCCTCGGGGCGACTTCCCTCCTGCGCGACTGCAAGTTTCATGGCCGCTGAGCACATTCAACCTCTGAAGCACCATCCCGGCGGCGACCGGCCCAGGGCATCACCTGCGGCCGGCAAACGCCTGACGGGGGAGGAATTTGCTCAACAGTTCGGCCAGGCCGGTCGAGTACTTTGGTGCATTGCGGCGGGAGAAACCGGCGACCGGTCTTCCGCCGAGGACGTTGTCCAGCAGGCCGCGCTCGTGGCCCTGGAAAGGCTTGATCAGTTCGACCCTGCGACGAGCTTTGTTGCGTGGATGGCCCAGATCGTGCGATACATCGCCAAGAACGAGTTACAGAAGGTCAGGCGTCGCAAGACGTCCTCCACCGATCCGCTCGTGATCGACGCCCAGCGGCATGCGCTGGAGGAAGCGGGGAGCGGACCGCGGCCGATCTCGCGCTTCGGCCACCTGCTCGACCACCAGAACTCGTTTGATGACCGCCTGCTGGGGGCGCTGCGGACGCTGGATACCGTTGCGCGGTCGTGCCTGCTCATGCGCGTGGTGCTGGACACGCCGTACAAGGAAATCTCGATCATCCTGGGAATCCCGCAGGGCACGGCCATGAGCCACGTCGACCGCGCCCGCCGGGCGCTGCGGACGCACCTGACCGCCCCGGAGCGCGCGGGCGGCGGAAGGGAGAGTGCATGACGATGACTCCCGACCGCTTCCAGGATCTGCTCGACGCGTACCTCGACGGGCGACTCTCCCTCCAGGAACGTTCCGAGTTCGAAAAGCACCTGGCCGCTGACGCGTGGGCGATGCGGCAGTACCAGGACGCCATGGCGATCGAGGAGGGGCTTCGACAGCTCTTTGCGCCGCCCGCGGCCGGGGAACTGGTTCCCGAACTTCCCGGGTCTGACGCCATTCCATTCCCCAGGGCGGTGCCGGGCCAAGTCGCCCGGACCATGGGACGGGGGGGGTGGATCCTTGCGGCGGCGGCGACGCTGCTGATCGGTGTCAGCGCTGCGGTTTACCTCGCGGTCGGGCACACGCCATCGAACAACGCCACGGACGCGGCGACCAGCGGAACGCTGACGCCCGCCGAGCTGTACGCGCGGTTGATGAAAAAGCAGTTCCGCCCGGCCTTCAAGTGCGAGAACGATGCACAGTTCTCGGCCTTCCTGGGTGATCGCTTCGGCACCGGCGCCGTGCTGGCGCAGGCCCCGGCGGTCGAGGTTCTGGGGTGGGACTACGCCGACGGCATGCTCGGCGAGGCGACGGCGGTGATCATGACCCGCGTCGAGGGGAAGGAAGTCGTGCTGGTCGTTGACGAGGAGAAGTACGACAGGACGCTCCCCGAACCGGGCCAGGGGCTTTCGATGTTCCGCGAGACCTGCAACCGGCTGGTCTTCTACGAGATCACGCCGCTGGGGGATGCCCGCGTGCTTCCGCTGGTCCGCGCAGCGCCGCCGCTGGTGCTGCAGTCAGACTGAACTGAAGCCCGTCCCGGCACGGCCGCCCCGGGTTTCACGTACGATGTCGCCGGATGGGATCGCCGTCCGGAGAGGCACGCATGTCACTGAAGCTGAGTTTTTGGGGCGCGTCGGGCGAGGTCACCGGCTCGTGCTACATCGTCGAGACGGATCATGCACGCGTCATGGTCGACTGCGGCATTCACCAGGGGTATCCGGAGGCCGAGACGTTCAACCGGCGGCTGCCGTGGAAGCCATCGATGCACCTGGACGCGGTGGTGCTGACGCACGCACACCTCGACCATGCGGGCCGGCTGCCGATGATCAATTCGTTCGCGGGCGGGTGGAAGATCCACACGACGCCGGCGAGCATCGCGCTCTCGGACATCCTGCTGCAGGACTCAGCGCGGTTGCAGGAGCAGGATGCGAACCATGAGAATCGCCGGCGCGAACGGTCGGGCAAGGCGCTGATCAGGCCGCTCTACGGCGTGCGCGACGTCGCCGAGTCGATCGGCCGGATGTCGGGCGTCCCGTACGGCAGGGAGACCACGATCGCCAAGGGGATCTCGGTGCGGTTTGTCGACGCGGGGCACATCCTGGGGTCGTCGAGCGTCGAGATGAAGGTTGAGTCCGGGGGCGTCACGCGGACCATCGCCTTCTCGGGGGACATCGGCGTGCCCGGTTCGCCGCTCCTGAACGATCCGACGCCCCTGGGGCCCGCGGACGTGATCCTGCTTGAATCGACCTACGGCGACCGAGATCATCGGCCGCTGTCGATGACGCTCGATGAACTCACCGTGATCCTTCAGCAGGCCGAGCGCGACGGGGAGAAGGTGCTGATACCGGCCTTTGCGGTCGGCAGGACGCAGAACCTGATCTACCACATCGCACATCTCCAGCGCGAGGGGAAGATCAACCACCTGCCGGTCTTCATCGACAGCCCGATGGCGATCGCCGCGACCGATCTGTACATCGGAAACGCCGACATCCTCGACGAGGATGCACGCAGGCTGGCGGCGATGAAGGACACGCTGCTTCGCTTCCCCGGGCTCAAGTACTCGACCTCGGCGGATGATTCGCGCCGGCTCAACGACCTCAAGGGCGCGGCGGTCATCATCGCGGGCTCGGGCATGTGCAACGGGGGCCGCATCCTCCACCACCTCCGCCACAACCTGTGGCGGGAGGGCGTCCATGTCGTCTTCGTCGGGTACCAGGGTGAGGGGACGCTGGGCCGTCATCTCGTCCAGCGGCCCCGGCATGTGCGGATCTTCGGTGAGCAGATCGCCGTGCGTGCGCAGATCCATACGCTCGGCGGGCTCTCCGCACACGGAGGGCAGTCGACGCTCCTGTCGTGGGCTGAGCACGCGGTGAATGCGACGCGCGGGGCCGGAAGGCCCGACCCTCGGATCTTCCTCACGCACGGGGAGGATGGTCCGCGTGCAGCGCTCGCGGCCAAGATCCGCTCGATGCTGAACATCGAGGCGCAGCGTCCTCTCCGCGGGCAGGAGTTTGCGATCGATTGAAGAGCATCTGCACACGCGGTGCTCGAACCCGGAGAGCACCTTCTGCGTGCTCGATGCTCAAGCCAATGAAAAGCCCGGCCGAGTCGGCCGGGCTTTTGTATGAGGACGGGTTTCGTCCAGCGCGGGTTCAGCGTTCGCTCAGCAGCGCCCGGACGCGGGCCTCGGTGGGGGGGTGGCTCGCAAAGAGGTTCACCAGGGATCCCCCCGCGAAGGGTTCGATGATGAAGAGGTTGTTCTGCGCGGGGTTGGGCTGCACGAGCGGGATCCGGTGTGCGTACGCGTCCAGCTTCTGGAGCGCACTGACCAGGCCGTGCGGGGATCCCGCGATCCTCGCGCCGTCGGCGTCGGCGACGAACTCGCGCGAGCGCGAGATCATCGCCTTGATGAGCGCAGCGCCCACCGCCGCGATGATCACCGTCAGGAGCGAGAGGAACGGGTTGCCCCCCTCGCGGTTGTTGCCGCCGCCGAAGAAGAGCGCCATCTGCGCCAGGTACGCCAGCACGCCCGCCATCGTCGCGGCGATGCAGCTCGTCAGCGTGTCGCGGTTCTTGATGTGGGCCAGTTCGTGTGCGATCACGCCCCGCAGCTCCTGCTCGTTGAGGAGTTGCAGCGCGCCCTGCGTCACGGCCACCGCGGCCTTGCTCGGTGAACGACCCGTCGCAAAGGCGTTGGGCGCCTCGTGCGGGCAGACATAGACCCTGGGCATGGGCAGGTTTGCACGCCGGCTCAGTTCCTCCACGAGCGCGTAGTACCGGCCGCCGGTCTGTGCATCCACTTCCCGGGCCTGCATCGAGGCGATGGCCAGCTTGTCTGAGAAGAACCACATCACGACGTTGATCAGCCCACCGAAGATCAGCGCGAACGTCAGCCCCTGCTGGCCCCACTGCGAGCCGACCAGCAGGAATATCCCCATCATGCCGCCCATGAGCAGGGCGGTCTTCAAATTGTTGATCGTCCTGACCATTGAATATCTCCCAAACAACTCCTGAGCAGGTCGGCCTCTCATGAGCCCCGACCCGACAGTTCGCACTGCATACGTCGGGCCAATCGAGTTGGTTTTATGACCCAGTAAAAACACCTGGATTGCTGCCTGTGCGCGTTCATGGGAGCTCCGTAGGGCCATCGAGGGGCCATTCTCTCGGACCTGCGAGAAGGAGCGAGCGATGAAGGATGCCACTTTGACGGGCTCAGGGTTTCCTCGGGAGTAGATATAAGACTTGAATGTCCTTTGTTCGGTCGCCTGTTTTTCATGTGCTTTTCGGACGGGGCCGTCATGGCGGGCATCGGGTAGACTCTGACCGTCGGTGGTTGGGTGTGCCGTGCGGCCCGAGGGTCGGAAAGACCTCCGGGCGGCCAGCGCCGTGGTGGGCGCTGCATGATGGCGGCACATGCTGGAGCTGGTGAGATGCAGATGCCTGAACGCACCCTGGGCGCGGTGAAACGCCAGTTGCGGATGCGACGTATCGCCTTTGAGGGCGGTATCTTCGCGTGTGCAGCCCTGATCACCGCGATGTCGGCGATCTGGGTGAAGGAAGGGCACGGCGCGCCGCCGCTCGCGGCGGTTTCCAGGGATGGTTCGACCGCCAGCGTGCCGGCTTCAGGGACCACTGAGAACTCGACCGCTCCAGGCATCGCCGATTTCGCAACGGCGACCGCCGACGCAGCGAGCCCTGAGGAGTCGATGGATCCCCTTGAGATCCTCGACGAGGTCTTCAACGAGCCCGCGTCGATCCCTGCCGGCGATGTTCAGGCGATCGACCCACAGACCCGCTGGTTCAATGGTCGGCCCGTGAAGCCGGTCCGCAAGATCTGGATGACCGTCACCGCGTATTCGCCCGACGAGGCCTCGTGCGGTGATTCGGCCGACGGGATCACGGCCACGCTTCATGATGTGACCACCAATGCTTCCCGCCTGGTCGCGGCGGACCCCCGCATCCTTCCGTATGGAAGCCTGCTCACCGTCACGGGATACGACGACGGGCTGATCGTCCCCGTGCTTGATTGCGGGGGCAAGATCAAGGGGCACCGCCTTGATGTGCTCTTCCCCACGCACGAGCAGGCCAAGGCCTGGGGTGTCCGGCGCATGCAGGTCACGGTGTGGGGTTATGCGGACGGCAAGCCGGCGGACGACCCGCGCAAGCTCCGCTGAGTGCACGCACATGCTGGGTGCAGGTTTCAGTCCTTGCCCATCCCGATCGAGCGGGGCGAGAGGTTTGGCGCGCGATTCACGCCGTCTGGGCGGTGCCGGGTGAGGTGGCGGCGGACGCCTGGCGGGAGGGATCTTCGAGCGGTGTGCTTCGGGGCGGGTCACCGGGATCGAAGGCTTTGACGAGATAGTGGGTGCCTGCACACAGGCAGATGAGCGTCACCACGGACAGCGCGCCGATCACGCCCATGCGGATCCACTCATCGTTTCCTTCCTGCGACTTCATCCAGGGGGCGTTTCGGAACTTGTAGATTCCGCCCATGATCCCCAGTGCGATGACACTGTGGAAAGAGCCCCAGAGGAATGCACGCCAGCGTGCGGCTTCACCCCGCAGCCCGATGCGGACGGCTGACCATGCGATGAGGACGGTGGCGACAAGCCGCACGAGCACCAGCCATTTGACGGGGAGCTCGCCGACGGGGCCATCGGGGGTGCCAAGCATGCCCTGCGGGACGCTGACGTACCCGAGCACGGAACCGAAGAGGATGGTGCCGGCGACGCACGCGAGGCCGAGGCCTGAATCATCCTTCCAGCGGCCCAGTGCATACAGGATGCCCAGGATCGCCGGGACGGGCATGATGACCTCAAAGCTGAAGAGGAACCACGAGGGCTTGGCGGTCGCGATATAGGCCAGGGGTAGGGTGGCCACCACGGTCAACAGCACCAGGAGCGAGCCTGCGCCAACGGGCTTTCGTAGAGATGAATCGCTGGGGATCATGCCGGGCTGCATCCTGGGAGGGTGATATGCGGTCGGGGTCGTATGGGCGTCGTTCGAGTGCTGTATGTCGTGAACGAAGGAGCGGCGTTCATACCCACGAAGAATTGACGAAGTTCACCAACGGGTCCTGAACAAACACGTTCAGTCGGCAAATTCCTCCCGCGGAACCCGGAATTCACCCCCTGAGATCGGCGGAAAAGGCGCGGGAGGTGACCCGTGGCGGGTGGTTGGGCTCTGGTCGGCATTTTCTGCGCGTCGAGGATCTCGGCATCAGGGTTGCGGTTGGGTTGTTGAACGGCCGATAGACAGGGAGGGCCCTGTTGCACGGGCCGGCGGTGTACGTGCACACGGAAGATGAACGATTGTGCACGGCTGGAGTATCACCATGGGCGGAATCAGCTCAAGCGTCGGACCCTTCAGCGGCATCAACACGCAGTCGCTGATCGAGCAGCTGCTGGCGGTGGAAGCGCGGCCGATCGCGCTGGCCCAGAACCGCCTCGGGCAGTTGCAGCTCCAGCAGACGGCGATCCTGGACCTGAATTCGCGGCTGGCGTCGCTGCGTGATGCGTCGGCGGCGTTTCGAACCAAGAAGTCGTTCGACCTGACCAAGGCGACGTCGGGTGATGAGAAGGTGCTGACGGGCAAGGCGAGCACGTCCGCGCAGCCGGGGTCGTACCAGTTCATCGTGGACCGCCTGGTCTCGACGCAGCAGATGCTCAGCCGCGGGTTTGCCGACCGTTCCTCCTCGGGGCTCAACGCGGGCACGTTCAGCTTTGAGTCTGAGCAGGCGCGGCTGGACCGCGACATGTCGCTGGCCGACCTCAACGGGGGCGAGGGCGTTGCACGCGGGAAGATCGTGATCTCCGACGGATCGGGCTCCGCGACGATCGATCTTTCCAAGGCGGCGACGGTTTCGGAGGTGATCGAGGCGATCAACGCCAACGGAACGGTGAACGTCAAGGCCTCGACGCAGGACGGCAAGCTGGTGCTCAAGCACGGCACGGGGGGGAGTTTCACGGTCAGCAACGCGACGGGGTACACGACGGCGACGAGCCTGGGGATCGCGGGCTCCTCATCGGGGGGCAAGATCACCGGTTCGAACCTTTACTACCTCTCGCGCGGGTCGTCGCTCTCGTCGCTCAACGACGGCAACGGCGTCCCGATCAAGAACTCGGCCGGTACGGGGGCGTTCAACTTCACGATCACGGTTTCGAGCACCGGCAACCCGGACAAGGCCGTGAAGGTCAATCTGGGCGACGTGTACGAGACGGTGGAAGGAAAGCTGACGCTCAAGGAGTCGGCGGTCTCGACGGTGGGAGGCGTGCTCGACCGCATCAACAGCGCACTGGCGGCCGAGGGCGTGACGGGCGTCACGGCGAAGATCTCCTCGACCGGCTCGCGGCTGGAACTCTCGGTGAACCCCGGCGCGGCGACCGACATCAGGATCGCGGACAACCCCAACCAGACCGGGAGCGCCAAGGCGCTGGGCCTGACGGGGATCGGCAACGGGAACTACGCCGGCGAACGCATCCTGGCGGGTCTCAACACGACGCTCCTGGCGAACCTCAACGGCGGCAACGGCGTCTCGGGCGTCGCGGACATTGATTTCACCGCGCGTGACGGCACGACGTTCACGGCCAACATCAACACGGGCGGGACGGTGGAGGAGATGATCGCGGAGATCGAGAGCAAGTCGGGGATCGGCGCCAACGGCAAGCCCCGCATCTCGGTCTCGGTCGATCCCAAGGGGACCGGCCTCAAGATCACCGACAACACCGGCTCGACGACCTCGCGGCTCATCATCCAGGGGATCGACGGCTCGGACGCCGCGGCCTCGCTGGGGATCTCAACTGGGCCGACGGGCGTCGACGCCGACACGGTCTCCTCGGGCAATCTGCAGCACGCGTACGTGACGGGCGCGACGGCGCTCTCCTCCCTGAACGGGGGCAAGGGCGTCGGGACGGGCAAGTTCCGCATCACCGACAGCTTCGGCGGCACGATGGTCGTGGACATCGGCACCGACAGCAAGACGATGCAGGACGTGATCGACGAGATCAACTCGCAGGCCAGCGGGCAGGTCAAGATCAAGGCCAAGATCAACGACACGGGGGACGGCATCGAGATCGAGGAATTCACCAACGGCGGGCCCGCGGGAACGCTCAAGATCAAGATCGCCGACGAGTCGGGGAAGGTCGCCTCGGCGCTCCAGATCGCCGGCGAGGCCAAGGGCACGGGGAGCCAGAACACGATCAGCGGCTCGATGGAGCGCACGATCGAGTTCTCCCCGACCGACACGCTCGAAGGCGTGATGAAGAAGATCAACGACGCGGGCGTCGGGATGACGGCGACCATCATCAAGGACGGCTCGGGCTCAGCGCCCTACCGCCTGTCGCTGACCTCGACCACCGCGGGCCGCGCGGGGCGCATGCTGGTGGACACCGGGAATCTCGATCTGTCCTTCTCGACGATGGACAAGGGCGAGGACTCGCGGGTCTTCTTCGGTTCGAGCGACCCGGCGACGGCGGTGCTGCTCTCGAGCTCGACCAACACGCTCGACGGTGTGATCCAGGGCGTGACGATCGACCTCAAGTCGCGGAGCGACGAGGCGGTGGCGTTGACGGTCACGAGCGACACCGAGGGGATCGAGGCGGACGTCCAGTCGTTCATCAAGTCCTTCAACGACCTGGTGTCGCGGATCAGCACGCAGCAGTCGTACAACTCCGAGACCAAGGCCAAGGGGCCGCTCCTGGGGGATGGGAGCACCAACGCGCTGCGGGTGGCGCTCTTCAATACGCTGCAGTCTCCGGCCAAGAACATCAGCGGCCGGTACAACCGGCTGGCGCAGGTCGGTGTCGAGGTGGGCACCGGCGGCAAGCTCGAACTCAACACCGACAAGTTCCGTGCAGCGCTCGCCGAGGATCCGGCCTCGGTTGAGGCGCTCTTTGCCGCCCGGGTGCAGGACGAGAATTCGGGCAAGATCGACCTGGGTGACGGCATCACCGCGACCGACCCCAACGCCTCGGCCACGTTCAGCTCGCTGGGCGTCATCGGCCAGATCGAGGAACTCGCCAAGCGGTACCTCGACCCCGCCAACGGCCTGTGGACCGCCAAGAAGAAGGCGACCGACAACGTCATCGCCACCCAGAACAAACGCATCACGGACATGAACACCCGGCTGGACAACCGCCGGCTGGTCCTGCAGAACCAGTTCACGCGGATGGAGAAGGCGATCGCGCAGCTTCAGCAGCAGCAGACAGCCCTGTCGTCGCTGGGGTAAGCACCGTCCACATGAAGTTACTGGGTTGATGAAGTTGCCCGAGCGATCGACCGATAGCTTTTTCACCTATGACGACCGCGACCGCCAACGCCAACGCCTACCTCCGCACCAAGGTCATGACCGCCTCTCCGGAAGAGCTCCGGCTGATGCTCCTCGACGGCGCGCTGCGGTTTGCGCGCCAGGGCAAGGAAGGCCTTGAAAAGAAGGACTTTGAAGCCGTCTTCAACGGCTTTTCGCAGTGCCGGAACATCATCACCGAGCTGATCGTGACGATCCGGCCGGACCCCGACCCCGAGCTGGCCGATCGCGTTCGGTCGTTGTACGCATTCATCTACAGCCAGCTCCTGGAGGCGAGCCTTTCCAAGAGCATGACGCACGCGGATGAGGCGATCCGCCTGATCGAGTTTGAGCGTGAGACGTGGGCGCTGTTGATGAAGAAGGTGGCCGATGAGCGGCTTGCGGGGGGTGGACAGGCCGGTCCCGCGGCGGTCGCGGTCAGCGCCTGAGCGAGACCTTCGGCGCGTGCCGGGCCGGGTACGACGCGCCTCGTGGCATCGTAAGTACTTGTACATACGGAGCTTGTGCGGCTTGACGAGGACGGTGCAATAGCCGTCCTCTGTCGTCGTTAGGCAGGGACGTGCGGGTGCGCCCGTGCGTCACACTGGTCACTGTGGCCAATGTTGGCGATCGCACGTTCGCGGGGCACGATGTGAGTGTCGGGATCGCGGGATGGTGCTTGGGAGGCCTTCGGGTCTGTCGATGGCCGATGCACAGGCCTATCTCGTTTCAAGGAGCTGTCCATGTACGGTGTGGAAAGAAGGTCCTCTTCTTCCACGCCTCCTCCTCAGCGTTAGAGACGAATGTTGAAGATCGAATATCCAATAACGAATATTTCTCTGATGAGGCAAGAATGGCAGTCACAAAAAAAGATGCGAAGAAGAAAACGACAACTACAAAAACAACTGCAAAGAAACCGGTTGCTAAAAAAGTAACGTCAAAAACAAAGACAACCAAGATCTCTTCGAACGCGAAAAAAGCCGCGCCGAAGAAGGTGATCAAAGCGATCGTGGCAGTGACGGAACAGCCCAAGGCTGTGATGAAGGTTGAGAAAAAACAGTCCGCCATTCAGGCGGTGATGGAGGCAAAGCCAGTGAATAGTGAAATAAAAGATGAGAACAAAAAAGATATCTCGTTCAACCCCAAGGAGATGGAACCGAAGTGGCAGCAGAAGTGGGAAGCGGATAAGTTGTACCGCGCCGTGATCGATGAGCGTAAACCAAAACACTACGCGCTGACCATGCTGCCCTATCCCAGCGGTGACCTGCACATCGGTCACTGGTTCTCGATGATCCCGCCTGATTCGCGGGCCCGCTTTATGCGCATGCGAGGCTATAACGTCATGTTCCCGATGGGTTTCGATGCCTTCGGCCTGCCCGCAGAGAATGCTGCGATCAAGGATGGTATTCATCCCATGAAGCGCACGTTCCAGAACATTGACCGTATGCGTACACAAATGCGGACCATGGGCGCGATGTTCGATTGGGACCGTGAAGCGGTCTCGGCATCGCCTGAATACTATAAATGGACAGAGTGGTTCTTCATCCAGTTATATAAGATGGGGTTGGCCTATCGCAAGATGTCGGCTGTGGATTGGTGTCCGCACTGCAACACGACCCTGGCGCGTGAACAGGTCTGGGGCGACGACCGCCATTGCGAACGCTGCGGTACGCCCGTCATCAAGAAGGACCTGGACCAGTGGTTCTTCAAGACCACAAAGTATGCCGATGAACTGTTGAACTTTGATGGCATTGATTGGCCCGAGCGCGTCAAAACATTACAGACCAACTGGATCGACCGCAGTGAAGGCGCATCTGTGATTTTCAAAACAGAAATTGGAAACCATAACGTTGAAGTCTTCACCACCCGCCCCGATACGTTGTGGGGCGCCACCTTCATGGTCTTCTCACCGGAACATCCACTGGTGGATGAGATCACCACGGCAGAGAACAAAGTCGCGGTCGAAGAATACAAACAGCAAGCCGCGCGTCAGTCGGATATTCAACGCGGTGCGGTAGATAAAGAGAAGACCGGTGTCTTTACCGGTGCATATGCGGTCAACCCGGTCAATCAGGAACGCATCCCGATCTGGATCGCGGATTATGTGCTGATGTCTTATGGCACCGGC
>DATGXW010000410.1:0-2240 GCA_035298585.1 Phycisphaerales bacterium | reverse complement strand
GTGCAGCACATGGCCGAGGGATCGGAGCGCACCAATGGAAGTGCGGACGACACGTTTTGGGGTGGTGGACATCGCGGAAGACCGCGTGATCACCTTCCCCAAGGGGCTTCTGGGCTTCTCGGAGCACAAGCGTTACTGCCTGCTCGAGCCCGGCGAGGATTCCTGCTTCTTCTGGCTCCAGTCCCTGGACGACCCGGCGCTTGCCTTTGTCGTCACGGACCCGGCGCTCTTTGTTCCCGAGTTCTCGGTCCCGATCCGCCAGGATCAGATGGGGGACCTGGGGCTGGGGCGCCTGGAGGATGCGCAGGTGTTTGTGATCGTCAACAAGGTTGATCAGCAGTTGACGGGGAACCTCCAGGGCCCCCTGGTGATCAACACGCTGTCGCGCGTGGGAGAGCAGCTTGTCCTCGCGGAGAAGCGCTGGACCACCCGCCACCCGCTGGTCAAGGTGTCGGCCGCGAGCCGCGCCATCGCCTGAGTCGTCGGTCCGTTCCAAGGCCGCGGCGTGGGCCTGTCCCACGGGCGTCCAATCCGTGTTGTTGATCAGCGAGCGTGCACCGGGCCCACCACCCGCCCGCAAGGAAGCGGCGGCGGCCGGTGCAGTCGAGGAGTTCACATGCTCGTCCTTTCACGCTTACGCGACGAGACGATCATGATCGGGGATGACATCGAGGTCACCGTCGTGGACATCCGCGGAGACAAGGTACGGCTGGGGATCAACGCCCCGACCCGTATCGCGGTCCACCGCAAGGAGGTCTACGAGGCGATCAAGCGGGAGAACCAGCAGGCGTCACGGGTTGATCCCGTGGCCGCCGGGGCTCTCCGCGATGCGGCCCGGTCGATGGCGTCGACCAGAACCAAGCCCCTGGGCCCCGGCCGTCTTGCCGCGGGCCCCGTCAAGGGAACATCAAGCAACTCCACGCCGGGCGGCCGGCGGGAGATGGACCCCCTGGCGCCGGTTCCGTAACCAGCGCCAAACCGGACGCGGAGGACCGCGTTCGGCCAAGACTTCTTCCGCTGGCACGGCCTTTGCGGTAAGTCTCGGACCATTCAAGGCATTACACAGCCCAATCAGGGAGGATTGCCGTGGCCAGGATCAATTCGAACATTCCGAGCCTGATCGCACAGTCGAAGCTGTCGCGCACCTCGTCGGAAATGCAGCTCAGGCTCGAGAGGCTCTCCACCGGCCTGCGGCTCAACCGCGGCGCGGATGATCCCGCCGGCGTGATCATCTCCGAGCGGATCCGCGCTGACCTCAAGGGCGTGGACCAGGGGATCAAGAACGGCGACCGCGCCTCCTCGGTCATCTCGACCACGGAAGCGGCGCTGAGCGAGGTCGCCGACCTGCTCAACTCGATCCGCAGCCTGCTGGTGGAGTCGGCCAACACCGGCGCCAACTCCAAGGCCGAGCGCGACGCCAACCAGCTCCAGATCGACTCGGCCATCGACTCGATCACCCGCATCTCCAACACCGCGAGCTTCGGCGGCCTCAAGCTGCTCAACGGCTCCCAGGACTACCAGCTCTCGGGCGTCAAGACAAGCGCCATCGCGCAGGCCAAGGTCAACAACGCGACCTTCGTCGCCACGCAGAACCTGCAGATCGACGTCGACGTCGTCGCCAGTGCGCAAAAGGGCGCACTCTATTACAGGGCCGACACGACCACGCCCACCGGCGTCGTCGTCTCGGCGACCACGCTGGAGATCACCGGGCCCAAGGGCGTCCAGGTCATCACGATCCCCTCGGGCCAGTCGATCAGCCAGATCGTCCAGGCCGTCAACCGCCTGACCAGCCTCACCGGCGTCGAGGCGTCGCTCATCAACAACGACGTCAACTCGGGGATGGTCTTCAACAGCGACACGTTCGGCTCCTCATCGTTTGTCTCGGTCAAGCGGCTGGGGGCGCCCAGCGATTCGAGCAGCGACTTCTTCACCAGCCGGCTCTACAAGTTCGCCGACGGCCAGCCCATCCCCAACGACAACCCCTTCCCCTGGAGCACGCTCGTCGGCAACGGCGCGCTCAACGTCGCCCAGCGCGACGCCGGGCAGGATGTTCAGGCCCTGGTCAACGGCAACCTCGCCACCGGCGACGGCCTCAAGCTCAAGGTCAACTCCAGTGCACTGGGCATGGACCTGCTCCTGAGCCAGGACTTCGCCACCCGGCCCGCGGGCGCGATCTCCTCCTTCAACGTCACGGGCGGGGGCGCCCTCTTCCAGCTCGGCCAGGATGTCACGGCCCTCCA
>DATGXW010000409.1:0-15370 GCA_035298585.1 Phycisphaerales bacterium | reverse complement strand
GGATGCGCTCGTGCGGGGAGATTCGGGCAAGCTGGGTGAACTGCTCGACCCGACGGCCAAGACCGTGCTCTCAGCGCTCACCAGCAGCGGCGAATGGGAAGAATCGACGGCCAAGATCGAGGCCGTGCGCGTGATCCGGGTGTCTGAGTCGGGGAGCGGCGGCGAGATCGCGATCGCGGTGCAGGAACCCGGCGCGGCATACCTCCTCAAGTGGCGCGCGAGCAAGGCCGAGAGCGGCATGGTCTTCGCCGGCGTGAACGCCCCGGCCAACACCTTCCCGCGTGCGAGCGATTGGGACAACGCCAACCTGAACGCGCCTTCGGCTGCGCCCAGGCCCTCCACGCCATCGCCCGACGCGAGCGAGGATGAATCGGGCCCGGCCCCCAAGGAAGAAGCACCCAAGGATGAAGCTCCGGCCCAGGAAGACGGTGATGGCGGGCGCGTGAAGCGAACGCCCGCGGGCCCTGTCAAGATCCCCGGCGGGGGCGGCTGAAACGATCGGTCATGTACCGGCATCCCTCAACGCGAGGCGCGAACGCCTCGCGTTTTTGTTTTCTTCGCGAGGGAGAGCGAGGAGGTGAGATTCTGAAGCTGCCGTGCGGCGAACGCCTCTTGCGGCACGCCAGCGGTGCGGCGGTACACTCGACCCATGGCACGGCCCCCGCTCTATTACACCTTCGGCAACCACATGCACTGGGTCGATATGCAGTGGCTGTGGGGCTACGACGTCCTGCCGGGGTCGGTGGAGGACATGCTGCGTCTCATTGACGCGACGGGCGCTCGCGGGAACGTGAACTTCGATGCCGTCGGGTATGAGAAGATGGCGGTTGAATCGCCCGAACACCTCGCCTTGCTGCGCGCGGCGGTGATGGACGGCCGCGTCGAGCCGGTGGGCTGTACATACGGTCAGCCGTACGGGCTCTTTCACGGGCTTGAATCGAACATCCGCCAGTTCACCTACGGGGTGCGGGCCACGCGGCGGATGCTCGGCATCCGGCCCCGTGCGTTCTGGGAAGAGGAGTTCTGCTTTTTCCCGCAGCTTCCGCAGGTGCTTGTCCAGTGCGGATACACGGGCGCCTGCCTGTTCTTTCAGTGGACTTGGCACACGCCCGAACTGCCCAGGGAGCACGAGACGCTGATCTGGTGGGAAGGATCGGATTCGACGCGCGTGCTCGCGCTCCCGCGAGGCGAACTGAATGTGCATCAGTGGCCCGAGGACTTTGATGGGGTGATGGATAGGGCGCTTGGCAAGGAAAGAGGCACTGGGGATCAGGCACTGGGCACCGGGGGGAAGGCAACAGCGGCAACTGCATCGCCAGCGGCTGTGTTGATCAGCCCCAGTGCCGAGTGCCCAGTCCCCAGTGCCTCCTCTGCTGCTCTCCCCCCCGCCATCATCCAATGGCTCGAACTCATGCCCAGCAAGGACTGGATGTGCAGGAGCGAGGTGCTGCTGCCCCGCCTGCGGGAACTGATGAACGATTCACGCGTTGACATCAGGCCACGCACGATCTCCGGGCTCATCGCCGAGCTTGCGATGAACGTCGGCGCGAAGGCGGGGGGCGTGGAATCCGCGCGTGAGCAGGGCGTTGATGGTGATGGCATCGCGGTTCGTCGCTATCGCATGGACGATGTATGGCACGGCATGACGCTGGGGAAGAATGCAGATGCACACCCGCGCGCAAGTGCACAGACCGAGGCGATGATCCGCTCTGCGGAGGCGCTGGCCGCGACGGTCAGCCTCCTGGGCAGGCCGTACCCGAGCTGGGATGTCTACCCCACGTGGGAGCTGGATGAAGCGTGGCGCGAACTGCTCGCCGCACAGCATCATGACAATCACGAATGTGAAGGGCTGTGCGGGTTTGTCGGGCATCACCAGATGCTTCGTGCCCAGCAGGCCGCGGCGGAAGTGCTCGGGCGTGCTGAACGGCTGCTGAGCCGACGCACACCCGTCGGCATCTCCTCTCCACCCTTCATCAACCCGCACGGGTGGCCGGTCCAGATGGGTGAACACCAGATCCCCGCCTTTGGGTTTCGGTTCGACGTTGAAGGTCCCGACGTTGACCATCTGGATGAGCAGATCCAGACTCGCACGGGTGAGCGGGAGATCGAGCTTCGGTGCGCGGATCTCGCGGTGACCGTGGACCGTGCGACGGGCGAGATCACCTGCCTGGAAGATGGTGTGCGGCGGCTCGACCAGCGCTGGCTCGCGGTGCGGATGGATGACAAGAACCCGCAGGCGACAACCGTCGAGTTCTCTGACCCCGACATTCCCGGCATCTTCTCGGCGATCGACATCCGCCACGTTCTGGGCGGCCAGATGCTGACGGTTCGACTGCGCCTCGATGCGGAATCGGCGCGGGGCGTGTCGATCCTGTTTGACCTGCGGTCGGAGGACGGCGTGACGCCGATCAAGCCCGGGCCGGGGCTGAACAATGCGCTCGCCGTCTCGATGCCGATCACGGGTGACATGAAGCTCTGGTGCGATGTGCCGGGGGGGATCGAAAGTGTCCGTGCGGAAGGGACATTCAAGCGAAAGTACCCGATGGGCGACTGGATGACTTCACCCCAGTGGTTTGAGGAGGTCGCCCGGCCGTTTGTCGCTCGATCGCTGGTGCATGGTGCACACGAGGATGGGAACGATGTGCTCATTGTCCACGACGGTTCACAGCAGTGGCTGCGCGAGCGTGATCGAGCGTGGATGGTGCTGACGGCGTACGACCCCTGGGATGAGAAGCGGTACGGCGTGGCGGGGTGGACGCACGCGCTGGCGTGGGTGTGCTTGCCGGCGACGTCGCCGACCCCGGCGGAACTGGCAAGATCGGCGGCGGAGCGCATCGAGAACTCCACCACGTCGGCGATGGATGCCGAGCCCGTCGGCGGCGGCACGCCCGAAGCGGGTGAAGAGGCGCCGATGTGCTTCTCGCCCCTGGAGGTGCGCGGAGCGCCCGGCGTGCTTGTGCAGGCGTTCCATCGCGAGTCGATGAAGTCCGGGGAGCATCTGCACGCGTGGGCGGGGCACCGGATGGCGAGGGAATCCGGTGGCGCGTGCACACACCCGTTTGTGATCCGCCTGATGGAATGGAACAACGCACCGGCGGAGGTTGAACTGATTCTCGCGGGAGACGTGGCGATGGCGGCCAAGACGAATCTGCTCGGTGAGGTCTTTGGTGATGAGCCGCCGCGCGAGCACGCACAGGGTGGATGGGGTTTGGACGACACGGGCTGGCTGACGCCCGAACCCTGCGACGGGCCCGCGTGGGCGCAAGGTGCGGATACCCGCCTCTTTGGCAGGCCCATCACATGGACTCGGGTACGGTTCACGATGCGTCCCAGGGAGATCGCGACGATCTACGCGGACATGGTCATGGGACGAAAGCAGTTCCGGGACCTGGACGCCAAGCGGGCGGTGTGGGCGACGATCCATAAAGTTGACGCCGATCGGTGATGGACGCGCGGGTCGAGCGTGCTTCCCGCGAGCCGTCATAATGATCGTGAGCCATCATCCAGCCGCCATGCAAACGCCAGACCCCGCCACATCGTCATCTTCCTCGCCCGCGCCGCCGAGCACATCCGTCCGCGTGTGCGTGCTCGGCTCCATCAACATGGACCTGGTCGTGCGCGCGCCTTCTCTTCCCGTGCCGGGAGAAACACTGCTGGGAACGAGCTTCACCACCACACCCGGCGGGAAGGGCGCCAACCAGGCCGCCGCGGCGGCACGCGCGGGGGCGATGGTCTCGATGATCGGCTGCGTGGGGGATGACGCATACGGCGGGGTGATGCGCGAGATCCTCCGCAACGAGGGCATCGACGTGGGGCATGTGCAGGTGCGTGCCGGCATCCCCACGGGCATCGCGGTCATCACGGTCGCGGAGAAGGCCGGCGAGAACACCATCGTCGTCGCCACGGGCGCGAACGCCACGCTGCTGGCGGCCGATGCGGACGTGGCTCGCCATTCGATCTCGGGCGCGGATCTCCTGCTGGTGCAGCTTGAAACGCCCATGGACGTTGTGATCGAGGCCGCGAGGATCGCCAAGGAGGCCGGTGTCACGGTGATGCTCAACGCCGCGCCGGGGCGCAAGCTGCCCTGGGACCTGCTGGCGGTGGTGGATGTCCTGCTGGTGAATCGTTCCGAGGCAGTGACGATCCTGGCGGCCGCGACGATGGGGGTGGATGAAGATGAGCTTCGCGGCTTGAGCGTGGAGCGCCAGCTCGAAGGCCTGGAGCGGCTGGGACCCGCGACGATCGTGATGACGCTGGGGGCAGAAGGGGCGATCGTGTCGCACGGGCGAGTCCACACGCGGATCGCGGCCTTTGGCGTCAGCGCTGTCGACACGGTGGGCGCGGGGGACGCCTTCTGCGGGTATTTCGCCGCGCGGTGGGCTGAGCACCAGGTGGGAGGCGGGATCGACGCGGCCACCATCGCCGACTCGGTGACATGGGGGTGTGCCGCGGGAGCGGTTGCGGCGACCAAGAAGGGCGCGATCACCGCACTGCCGACGCGGAGCGAGGTCGTGAAGCGGCTCTGCGAACGATGAGCATGGCGGGGAGAGGCTCGATCAGACACGCCACTTGCGGCCGTCGTTCTCATCGCGGTGGATGCGGCGGTAGAGCGTGTCGCGCTCGATGGGTTCATAGCCCGCCTCGCGGATCGCCTTCTGCAGCGTCCAGACGTTCACTTCCTGGTTCGTCGAGGCACTCCCCGCGCCCTGGCCCGCGCCGTGGTTGAGCTTGGTGATGTCGTACCACACCACGGTTCCATCGATGTCGTCGGCCCCCGACTGGAGCATGAGCTGGGCCATCGGGAGGGTCTGCATGATCCAGAATGCCTTGACGTGCGGGAAGTTGTCGAGCATCAGCCGCGCGACCGCCAGCGTCCTGAGATTCTCAAGGCCGCTGGGGCCCGGCAGGTGCTCGAGATCGCTGCCGTCGGGAAAGAACGGGAGCGGGATGATCGTCTGGTAATACCCAAAGCGCGGGGGATGCGCGGCGGTGGATCCCCCGGCGGACTGATCACCGAAGGCGACGTGCTCGGGGAGAGGCGTTCGGGGACGAGTCAGCGTGATGATCGGCGCACCCGAGACGTCGCCGCGGTAACCGAGGTGGCCTGACTCATCCTCGCCGGCATCAGGGCGGGTGAGTAGTGATGCTTCATCGCCGGCGTCGCGCGTCGCCGCGGCGTGAACGCCTTCATAGCCCATGCGGGCCAGGGCCTCATCCTGTGCGCGGCGGAGCATGTCCATGTGCACAAGGCGATCCCGGCGATCCTCGATGTGCCCGTAGAGAATCGTCGCGTTGGTGTTCAGCCCCAGTTCGTGTGCAACGCGATGAACATCGAGCCAGACATCGCTGCGGATCTTGCCCTTGTAGGCCTCATCGTGGACGCGGTCGTCAAAGACCTCCGCGCCGCCGCCGGGCAGCGATCCCAGGCCCGCCTTCTGAAGCTCGGAGAGCACCCAGCGGATCGCCTCGCGGCGCGCGAGGCGACCTTCCTCGCCGGGCGCGTTCGCACCCTTGTAGACCTTGGCGATCCTGGCGAGATGGACGATCTCGACGGCGGTGAAGGCCTTGACGTGCAGGTCGCTCCCCAGCGAACGCGCCTCATCGCGGATCGCCGCGATCATGTCGGTGTAGTAAGAGAACGGGAGGTACGGGTGCAGACCGCCGACGGAATGGATCTCCGTCGCGCCAGAGTCGACGGCCTTGCGCGCCTCAGCGCGGATGTACTCAAGGTCGCGGGTATACGCGCCATCCTCACCCTGCTTGCGGTAGAACTCGCAGAACTTGCACGAGAGCGCGCAGACGTTCGAGTAGTTGAGGTGGCGGTTGATGTTGTAGTACGCCGCGGCGCCGTGGAGCCGGGTCCTGACTTTGCCCGCGAGCCGGATCACGGTCCAGATGTCGGGCGTTGTGAAGAGCACATCGCCCTCCGCCAGCGAGAGGCGTTCACCGCGTTCAATCTTCTGGGCGATGACGTCCAGCCGGTCATCGCGGCGGAGGGATGGAAGACTCGACGATACTGCGGTCATGGGCGATTGTAGTCGACCCGAAGTGAACTTTCAGTCTTCATTGAAAACCACAAAACCACCTCGATTGCAGGGGTTTTCCGGGGGCGCCGGTCACTTCTTCCCATCCCCGGGAGGGGACGCCGGCTCGGCGGGCTTGGGCGGCTCGGCGAGCAGGGTCCACTTTTCCTGGGCCGCGGCGTCGCCCGTGGCCTTGGCAAGATCCGCCAGCGATTTGGCGCAGACGCGCGTGTTGTGATGATCCGCGCCCAGGGCCGCCTCCAGCCGCCTGTACCCATCCTCCAGCATCGCCTTTGACTCGTCGTACCGCTTGAGGTCCAGGAGCGCCTGCCCGACGTGCGAGCGTGACAGCCCCAGCAGCCAGTGATCCGGGGGCATCGTCGCGTCGAGGGATTCGCGCACCTCGTTGAGGAGCGTGTACCCCTCCTCGACGCGGCCGGTATCGCACAGGAGGTTGCCAAGCGCGTTCTTGGTCGCCAGCGTCGGACGCGCCGTCGGCCCGGTCGAAGTCTCCCTCACCGCCAGGATCGCGCGGTACGTCTTCTCGGCCTCCGCAAAGTTCCGCTGCTGCGTCAGCGCGGCGGCGAGGTTGCTCATGTACGTCAGCGTGTGGCTGTGATCCGCACCGAGCGTCCTTTGCGCGGTCTCGACGATCTCGCGGCCGATCTTCACGGCATCATCGAGCTTGCGCTGCGCCGTCAGGTTGAGGAGCAGCGCATTGGCCGTCGTCAGGACCTGCGAGTGCGAATCGCCGAAGACCTTGCGCTTCATCGCGAGAATGCCGCGCAGGAGCTGCTCGGCCTCCTCGTTCCGGCCCATGTCCGAGAGGATCGAGCCGACGATGCTCTGGGCCTGGAGCGTGTAGGTGCTGTCGGGCCCCAGCTTGCGGGAAGCGATCGACGCGATGTCCTTGGCCTCGGCCAGCGCGGCCTCGAACTCGCCTCCCATGTGCAGCAGGTCGGCGAGCTGCGTCCTGGAATCGAGCGTCGCCGTCTCCTCCGCCCCCACCACGCGCGTCTGGACCGCGATGACCTCCTTGATGATCTCCATCGCCTTGCCGCTCTTGTTCTGCATGTGTGCAAGGGTGGCCGAAAGGCTGCGGGAAAAGAGCGTGTCGGGATGCTCAGCCCCCAGGAGCCGCGTCCTCCCCTCGATCGCGGTGTTCATCGCCACCTCGGCCTCGTCGAGGCGGCCCGAGGACATCAGCGCCGCGGCGAGCTTGGCCTGCACCTGATAGAACCGCGCCGTGTCGAGCATGCCGGCCGATTTGAGCGATTCACCCGCCAGCCGCATGTGCGAGACCGCCTCGTCATACCTCCCCAGCGTGTGGTACGCCCCGCCGAGGATCTCAAAGACCTCCGCCCGCACCTCCGGCGGCTGCTTGCCCGCGTTCACGTCGGTCGAGGCGCGGTCGAGGATCTGCTTGACGGTCACGTCGCGACCCCGGGATTCTTCGGGGTCGACCGATTCGAACATGCCGGTGAGGAAGTCGAGCGCTGCACGCGACTTCTGGGCCTCGACCTCGGCGAGCTTGCGCTGCTCTTCGGCGAGTGCACGCTGTTCCTCGGCCTTCTGCCGCTGGGCCTGCGCCTCGGCCCGCTCGGCGGATGCGATCTGCGTCTGCCGGTCGGCGATGCGTCGCTGTTCATCGGCCCGGCGGTAGAGCACGACCGCGACGATCAGGCCCACCACGATGCTCAACGCCAGGATCACCGAGGCCGTGACGCCGCCGCGGTGCCGGCGGACAAACTTGGAGACGCGGTACCCCGCGCTGGGCGGGCCGGCGAGCACGGGTTCATCGCGGAGGTGGCGATCGATGTCGGCCGCCAGCGCGCCGGCCGAGTCGTACCGGCGCGTCCGATCCTTGTCCATCGCCTTCATCGTGATCCAGTCAAGATCGCCCTTGATCTGCCGCAGGAGCGATGCACGGTCGGTCCCGCGCAGGCGCGAAGCCGGCTCCGCTCCGCCGGTGGCGGGAGCCGAGCCCTCTCCAACATGCTGGACGCGCGTGCTCGGCTTCTCAGGCTCGAGCTCTCGCAGGATGCGCGGGATCTCGTGCGAACTCGCCCGGCGGAGCTGGGCCGAATCGATCGGCAGGGAGCCGGTGAGCAGCTCGTAGAGCAGTACGCCCAGCGAATAGACGTCCGTCCGCGTGTCGATATCGACGCCCGCGGATTCGGCCTGCTCGGGGCTCATGTACTCGGGTGTTCCGATGAACTGGCCCATCATCGTCTGGACGGAACTGCTCGCGAGCGACCCACGCGTCGCCTTGGCGATGCCGAAGTCGATCACCTTGACCACCGGCTGGCCGTCCTGCACGGTGACGAGGATGTTCGAGGGCTTGAGATCCCGGTGGATCACGCCCTTCTGGTGTGCATGATGCACCGCCAGGCAGACCGACATGAAGAGCCTCAGCCGCTGGGTCGTGTCGAGCCGGTGCAGGTCGCAGTACTCGGTGATCGGTGAGCCGCGCACCAGCTCCATCGCGAAGTACGGGAGCCCGCCCGGCGTCGTGCCCGCATCGAGCACCTTGCAGATCCCCGCATGGTCCATGAGCGCCAGCGCCTGACGCTCAGCCTCGAAACGGCCCAGCACCGCGGCCGAATCCATCCCCGGCTTGAGAACCTTGAGCGCCACGAGCCGGCGAACCGGCGCCGTCTGTTCGGCGAGATGAACGATGCCAAAGCCGCCCTCACCGAGCTGCTCGATCAGCCGGTACGGACCGATCGCCGTGCCGCTCGCCGCGCTGCCCCCTTGCAGCGTGGGCAGTGCATGAGGGTTGGATTGTGGCCGTGCTTTCGGGTCGCCGGGTGTGCTCGCGTCGCCGGGCGTTCCGCGGCTGGGGTGGTCGGCGGTTGGATGCTCATCAGAGTGGCTTGACACGGAGCAAGGGTACGACGGCTCATGTGCATCGTGCGGGTCGGGCCGCCGGTTCCCTTCTGCACACGGGCTCGGGTTTTATCAGGATGGCGCCTTCGCCCGGGTACCAGTTATCGGCTGGGCCTGAGCCAGACGAAGTCGACCACAGGGGACTCCCCCGAGTCGCTCTTGAACTCACCGAACTCGATCGACGCCTTGCCCGCGGGCAGGTCGACGGCCTGCGACCACAGGTTGACTAGCTTGGTGAATGGCAACGGCGCAAGCGTGAAATCGGGCTTCTCGCCGCTGGTCAGCGGGATGCCGTTGATCGAGGCACGGAAACTGAGGGGCTGCACATGGGTGGGGGCGGTGATCACGACGTTGTACTTCCCCGCCGAGGGCACGTCGACATCGATCCTTCCCCTGCCATCATGGAAGCGGACCGCGCGTCCCCCTGAATAGCGGATGTCGTACAGCAGTGAAATCGGGGCCTGCACATCGCGACCCGCCTCGGCCTCCGCGATCGTGGCGTTGGTCGCGCCCCCGGCGGCGCGAACGGTCCAGGGGAGCAAGGGGGGGACGCGCAGGTCGCTGGTGTTGATCCCCGCGATGGTGTCGTGTGCACCCGGCCTGCCGTACCAGTACGACATCCGCGCGTAGGAGAACTGCGGCGTGGGCGTGTGTGCAAAGAGCTCCATCGCAAAGACGATCGAGCGGTCAAAGGGGATCGCGTCGAGGATGTGCCAGCGCGTGTTGGTGATGTGGCCGCGCGTGTCGGGGCCCGTGCAGATCGGCTGGGCGAAGTACGGATACTGGAAAACATCACCCTCGCTCCAGGCGTAGTTGAAGTAATCCTCTGAACCCGTTCCGAAGATCGATGGGAAACCCTCCCCGTCGACGTAAACCTTCTCATCGCCCTCGCCCCACCAGTTGCCCCCGGCCGTGGGGATCGGGCAGGGATTCATGAGGTAAACCGCCGTCCCGACATACGTTCCTTCACCAAACGCGGTGAGGAAGGGGAGGTCGACGGCCTGAGCGCCGCCCCGCGCGGTCAGATCGTGGTCGGCCAGCCAGTGTGCACGCAGGTGCATGGAGCGGTCGGTCCACCGATACTCATCCCGGTACACCGCCAGCGAGACTTCGACCTTCTGCCATGCGTGGTTCTCGAGCGTGATCACGGCGCTCGATTCAAAGGGCATGACGAATGTGCACACGAGCGTGCCGTCGGGCTTCACCGCCACTGGAAGCGTGTTGAACGGGACCGCGCCAGGGGCGACGCCGAAGAAGTCGCCCAGCGGTGAAACGATCTGCGGCGCTTCGTGGCCGTCAAAGGCGATCTTGAGGAGCGTTCCGCGCAGCGCGGCGGGGAGATCGTTTGCCTTGATCGAGGCTTCGAATCGGCGGATCGCACCAGCGCCCCCGAGCTTCATCACCTCCTGCACCTGCCCGTGTTCGAGCGACTGCGTGACCAAGGCAGGAACAAGCGATGAACTTCCCCCGGCAGCTCCAGCCAGCATGACCGTCGCCGTGCTCCGCATCGAACGCGTATTGAGCTTGAGATCCTCGAGCGAAAAGGTCGTCACCGGCGTGCCGCTGGGGTACAGCTTGAGCTGGACGTGGTAGAAGTGGACCTTGCGAAGGTCGCCGACCCAGGTGATCCTGCACGACTTGGCGAACGGGATGGGAAGATAGTCGGAATACCGCTGTTCAAACGCCGGGAGCGCCGCCTTGACATCCTCATCCTGCGAAAGCCCCGCTGCTTCCGCCAGCTTTGCCGTCTTGTGCATCAGAAAGTCGTACGCCGAGCCTTCATACACGGGCGTTGCAGCACCATCAAGGTAGACGCGGATCGTCCCCTCGATCGCCGCCGTCCAAGTCCTCACGATCGCGCCCGGCTGCGAGACATCGCAGATGACGTACTCGCCAACCCCGTCCGCGCCCGGATCCCTGGCGACCGATTCAAATCCCGGGATCGCTTCATTGCCAAAGCCGTCGGCATTGCCGAACCATCCCGGCCCTTCGGGCGACCTGGAGCGTCGGTCATACGAGGAAAACTGGACGACGCGGACCCCCGCCCCGGGATGTCGCGTCAGTGCATCGAGGTCGGCCATCGCTCCGATGAGCGATCCGGTAGTCACGCCATGTGCGTTCGAGGGCTGCGACGCAGGCGTCGCGTCCAAGGCACGTGTAACAGGGCCAGACGCCGATGTAACACCCGCCGCGAACGTGAGCGACATGAGCACGACAGCCCGGTGCAGGAACCTGGTGAACATCCTCGTACCTCCGGCGGGAATCCGCCGCCGGAGAATACCGGGAGTTCATCGCACGTGCGAACCGGGTCAGTATGCGAGGTTGTCAGTTACTTCGGCGGTGCCGGCGCCGCCGCTGTTGCCGCTCACCGCGCCGGCCACCGGCAGCACCACGATCGTACCGACGCGGTTTCCGCTGACGATGTCGAAGTTGACCGTGTTCACCGAGCAGCGATTGCCGATCACGAGATTGCTGGGGCCTTCCAACTGAATCCCGGCATCGTTCCCAGTGCAGGTGTTGTTCTCGACCCTGCACCGGGTCGCCTCGCTGTTGCCGTATAGGCCGTACCCCACCCCGGTCAGACCGTTGCGGCGGCTGACGTTGGCCACGATGTGCGACTCGAGCCCAAACTCGATCCCGTGCAGCTTGTTGGTGGAGGCTACGCACCGCTCCACGCGACCTTGGCTCCCCACCTTGAATCCGTTCTTTGCGTTGGAGAAGGCGGCGCAGTTCTCAAAGATTGCTTCAAGCCCCCCGGTTTCAAAGCCGTTCCCCTGATTGATCGACGCTTCGCAGTCCCGGGCGATCGATCGTGCACCGATGTCCATGCCCGTCCCGTTGGATGATGCGATGCAGCGTGAAAGCAGGGACGAGATGTTGGCGTCGATCCCAATGCCCGCGTTGGAGCGGGCCCGGACCTGGTGCAGCAGGCTGTAGCCCCCCACCCGGACACCGTCGTCCCCGCAGTGATGGACGTCGACATCCTCGACGCGGCAATGCTCGCTGTCGATCAGGTCGATTCCATGCTGACCGAAATGATCGATGACGCCGTTTCGGACGGTGATGTAGGCCTTGGTCACGGCGTGGATGCCCGAAAGGGATGTGCTCTGTCCGGAGATCGAGTAGCCCTGCAGGTCGATCGTGACATCGTCGCTGGCGACCTCGATCCCGTGCTTGCCGGGAGCCGCGGAGAGGTTTCCCACCAGGTAGTAGCTGCCCGACTGCGTGATGCGGAACGTGGAGTCGGCGTCTCCCGGCGTGGTTTCGGGAGTGAGCGGGATCCGCGGTTCTACCTGCGAGAGGGTCCGATAGGTCGGGGCGACAGGGCCCGAGGGTGGGTTGAGCGGCCCGGCGGTAAGAGCGGCGGTCATGATCGCCGTGAAGAACACCACCAGGCCCAGGTTCAGCGTGCGCATGCGGCAACTCCGGATGTTCTCCCAGCGCCCGGAGCGGGACTCGGAAGCCCTGGGGTCTTGGCAATGCGCGTAACGCAAGCGGACCGGCCAAAGAAAATCGCGGTTTGCGCGACGAATCGCCCCAAGACAAAGACGCCGGCCCGCCGGGGCCGGCGTCAAGACCGGGTTGTCAGGATGAAGAGGTTACCGCTGCTTGCTGTCGCCGCGGGCAAAGATGCTCGCCACGTAGTTCAGGACGTCGGTCGCCGAGGCGTCGTTGTACCCGAACTGCTTGATGAGCCGCTGCTTGACCACGTCGATCTTGGCCTGCGTCTCGTCGTCGACGACGCTCGAGACCAGGTTCTTGAGCTTGATCGTGTCGCGCTGGTCCTCGAAGAGCTTGAGCTCCAGGGCGCGGTAGAGCCGCGCGTTGGTGTTGTACTCGAACTTCTTGCCGTCGAGCGCCAGGGCGCCGATGTAGTTCATGATCTCCTGGCGGAAGTCTTCCTTGCGGCCCTCGGGGATGTCGATCTTCTCCTCGATCGACCGCATGAGGCGCTCGTCGGGCTCGTCGTCGCGGCCCGTGTAGCGGTTCTTGACGCGTTCCTTCTGCGTGTACGCCCGGACGTTCTCGATGTAGTTGGCGCACAGGCGGCGGATCGCGTCCTCGTCGGCGCTGATCGCGCGCTGGACCTCGCCCTTGATGATGTCCTCGTACTCTTCCTTCACGACCGCCAGGAGCTCGCGGTAGCGCTTCTTGGTGTTCTCGTCGTTGATGAGCGAGTGGTGCGAGAGGCCGCTCTCAAGCTCGTTGAGCACCATGAACGGGTTGATCGTCTTCTCCTCGATCGCCTGGCGGTTGACCAGGGCGTTGGAGATCTTGTCCTGGATGTAGCGCGGGCTGATGCCGTTCATGCCCTCGCGGTGGGTCTCGTCGCGCAGCTCCTTGACGGAGTCCTCGGTGTACCCGGGGATGCTCTTGCCGTTGTAGAGCTTGAGCTTCTGGAGGAGCGAAAGACCCGCCTTGCGGGGCTCTTCCAGGCGCGTCAGGACCGCCCACATCGCCGCGACCTCGAGCGTGTGCGGCGCGATGTGGATGTTGCGGATCCGCTCGGGGCCGAAATCCTTCTGGTAGATCTTGATCTCGTCGTCGAGGCGGATGTTGTAGGGGACGTCGATCTTGATCGTCCGGTCGCGGAACGCCTCCATCATCTCGTTGGACTGCAGCCGCTTGTACTCGGGCTCGTTGGTGTGCCCGAGGATGACCTCGTCGATGAAGGTCTGGGCGAACTTCTTGGGCTTGATCGTGTGCTCCTGCGTCGCGCCCAGGAGGTCGTACAGGAACGCCACGTCGAGCTTGAGAAGCTCGATGAACTCGCACACGCCCCGGTTGGCGATGTTCAGCTCGCCATCGAAGTTGAAGGCGCGGGGGTCGGAGTCAGAGCCGTACTGGGCGATCTTGCGGTAGTTGATGTCGCCGGTCAGTTCGGTCGAGTCCTGGTTCTTCTCATCCTTGGGCTGGAACGTCCCGATGCCCACGCGGTCCTTCTCGCTGACGATGATCCGGCGCACCTTGACGTGGCTCATCACCGCCTTGAAATCGCCGCCGTAGAAGGTCATCAGGTCCTCGAGGATTCTCCGGCAGAAGGGATCGGGCTCGGCGTAGACCTTCAGCTTGCCGTGGTGGTGCCTGGGCTTCCAGCCCTCGTTGAAACGCGCCATCAGCGCCTCGCGGGCTTCCCGCGGGATGAGAACGATCGGGTCCTCGTGCATCGGGCACGGGTACTCGTGCGTCATCGCCGCCGTCTTGCCCCCGGGCGTCGCCGTCACCGAGCAGTTCTCATCCAGCATCCAGCTGAAGGAGTACAGCGCGCCCTCGGCCGTCCGCGAGTACTGCTCGATCCCCTTCTTGAGGAGCCTTGCGATCGTCGACTTGCTCGAACCGACCGGGCCGTGCAGGAGCAGGATGCGCTTGTCGGTCCCGTAGCCCTCCGAGGCTGACCGCAGGAAGTCGACGAGCTGCATGAGCGCAAAGTCGAGCCCGTAGATGCCGTCCGACCCGCCGTCGAAGGGATCGCTGAAGAAGTGATACCGGATGCAGTCACGCTTGAAGAGCTTGTACCGCTCAAAGCCGTGCGAGAGGATGGCGTCATACAGCCGCTGGTAGGCGTTGCGGAGGATCCCGGGCGTCTGCTCGCACATCGAGAGATATTCCGCGAACGTCCCGGTCCAGTGCTGGTCCTGGAAACGCCGGCGGTCGAGGCGCGATTCGATCAGGCTGATGAGTTCTTCCGCCATTGCCAGTCCCTCCGAAGCATCGTGCAGGTGAGGAGGTGGTCGTCGGACGGTCGCCCCCCGCGCTTGCAGCGGGCGGCGGGTGATGTCGCGCGGGCTCCATGGGCCGGAGGAACGGATCGCCCCCGGCCACGCGGCCGTGCGTGACACATGGGTATCGGTCGCTCTCGCTCACGGCGAGAGAAGACCGCACAACATCCCGCTGGTTATACGCCCCAATCTTCGTTCGGATCGCTTCCGGGTAACCGAACAGTCAAACAAGACCGCTTTCGCCGTTCCCCGAACTCGACCCGGATCGTCGGTCTGTGCGGGATGTACAGCCCCAAGAACTCCACGGCGGCGCGAATCGGCCCGCAACGCAAGCAAGGCAGTTTCCTCATGCCGATAGTGACCGGCGTCCCGCGCGTCGCGCGGCGCCCGGGCGGCGACGGATCTTCATTCATGCGTACGCACGCCAACCAATCCCCTTCCGCACGCTTCCTGCCGGGGAATCTCTCCGCGGCCGCGATCTGCGTGCTGGCCGCGGCCATGGTGTGCACATGGTGGGTCCGGTCGCTGCACGATACCGAGCTCAACCGCGCGATCCAGGAGTATCGAGAAGAGTCCGCGCTTCAATCTCAGTCGCGCGCCGAGTCCATCTCCCAGGTCTTCCTCGACGTCTACCAGGGAATCCGGACCATCGCACGCCTCCCCGGTGTCCGTGATCCGGGCGTGCCCGACTCCCGGAGCCGCGAATCCGCCCGCATCGCGGCCCAGGAGATCTACAAC
>DATGXW010000408.1:0-15565 GCA_035298585.1 Phycisphaerales bacterium | reverse complement strand
CGGGGGGCGGGCCCAGCCGCGGGCGCGAGGGCGGGCATCGCTCGGCGGGACGTCCATCTGCACGTCCCGAGCACCGGTCAGAGCCGAGGTCTGACGACCGAGGCGGGTCGGTGCACGGGGGCGGCCACCAGACGGGCGGTCGGCCTGCCAAGAAGGCCTTCCACCGGGGCCAGGGTCCCAAGCCTGTACAGGCTGGCGGGCACGGGTCATCCTCGCGTGGCGGGGGATCGGGGCACGCACAGCAGGGAGGCGGGGGCGGCCGGGGTGGTCGTCCGTCGGGCGGGCACGGTTCTGGTCATGGTGGCGGCCAGGGTGGTGGTGGCGGGGGGCACAAGGGTGGTCCTCGCGGCACGATGAACCACTTCCGGGGCAAAACCCGGCGTCCGGGCGGTCACGGCGGGGGTCGCTGACCCTGTGATGGATTGCCTCAGTGGGGAGCGAGGTCTACGCTTTGCTCCTTGCTGACACGCGGCCGTGGCGAAATTGGCAGACGCGCTAGTTTCAGGTACTAGTGGGCTCAACACCCGTGGAGGTTCGACTCCTCTCGGCCGCATTGGAAACGAGGCCCGCTCTTTGGAGCGGGCCTTTTTCGTTTTCTGGTCGGTATTTGGGGTGTGTCGGTTGATGGAGCACACGGGCCGCCAGACCGTATTCTCAGCCCATGGCACTGCTGCTGGCGGGGATTGATGAAGCCGGTTACGGCCCGACGCTGGGCCCGATGTGCGTTGGTCTGACGGTGTGGCGGGTCGAGCGGTGGGAGGATGCACAGACGTCCCCCAACCTGTGGAAGCTGCTGGCGCCGTCGATCTGTCGGAAGCCGGTGGCGGGCGCGAGGGGCAAGAGCCCATCTGCGCCGATCGCGATCGCGGACTCGAAGCTGCTCAAGCGGCCGAACGATGCGACGACGGTGCACCCTTTGGGACACCTGGAGCGCGGGGTACTGGCGGCGATGGCGTGCACGGAAGGGTGCTGCGACGAGCCTTCACCGGCGGATGATCTGGCGCTGCTGGCACGGCTTTCGGCCAGCGGGTCTGGTGGCGGATGGTGCACGGATGCGGAGTTCTGGTACGCGACGGACCCGACGGCGCTGCCGGTGGCGGGGAGCGGTGACCATCTGCGGATCTCGGCGAACGTGCTGCGGCGGGCGCTGGTGCGGTCGGCGGTGAAGATCGTGGGGATGTGGTGCCGGGTCTTTGGCGAGTATGAGTTCAACTCGATCATTGGGAAGACGGGGAGCAAGGGTGATGTGACGCTGAGGGCGGTGGGGGAGCACGTTCAGCGCGTGGTGGAGATCGCACGGCGGTACCCGGGGGATACGGTGCACATCGTGTGCGACCGGCTGGGGGGTCGGGAGCACTACGGGCGGGTGATCGAGGAGATGCTGGGTGGGCGGGTCGTGGAAGCGGAAGAACTGCCCGAGCGGAGCCGGTATTGGGCCCAGACGTCGGAGGGGCGTCGGATCGGGGTGGCGTTCCAGGTGGAGGCGGAGCGGTCGCACATGCCGGTGGCGCTGTCGTCGATGATGGCCAAGTATGTGCGTGAGCTTGGGATGACGCGTTTCAACCGGTACTGGGGTCGGCGCTCGGTGGACCTGTGCGGCGTGGAGCTGAAGCCGACGGCGGGGTATGCGCTGGATGCGAGGCGGTGGCTCGAGGATGCGCGGGAGATCGTGAGCGAGATCGAGCGGGGCGCGATCGTGCGGAAGGCGTGAGTGTGGGGCTTGCTGGCGGGGGCTTCGTAGGGGAAGAGGGGGAAACTCGCTCGCTGGCGCTTCGCGTTTGTTTCGTTAGAGATTGCGGGAGATTTCGACGACGAGCGTGTCGTCGGCGGGCGGGCCGTAGCGGTGGCTCTCGACGGCGTGGCGGATGGTGCGGGTCCAGCCGCCGGCGGGGTCGGGGTTGCCGAAGGCGACGAGCTTCTGGACGCCCTTGACGCCCATCATCTTGCCGGTGCGGTCGCGTGCTTCGATCGCGCCGTCGGTGTAGGCGATGAGTGCGTCGCCGGGTCCGAAGTGCAGCGACTGGGGGTCGGCGTGGAATTCATCCGAGCCGCATGCGCCCAGGACGAAGGCGGTTGAATTGAGCTCGTGGATTCTTCCGTCGATGGTTCTGAGGAAAGCCGGGGGATGTCCGCCGCTGGCGTAGTCGAGGACGTTGGTCTTGAGGTTGACCTTGAGGCAGAGGGCGGTGACGAAGACCGAGTGCGTCGCGAGCGTGAGGTGGACGTAGCGGTTGAGCAGGTCGAGAACCTGTCCGGGTCCGATCTCGGGATTCTCGGCAAAGACGCGCTCGAGCTCGCCGTGGAGACGGTTGACCGTGAGCGCGGCGGGGATGCCGTGGCCGGTGACGTCCATCAGGACGACGCTGAGATTGGTTTCATCGCGGCCCGATGGGCCGAACCAGTTGGCGTAGAGATAGTCTCCGCCGATCTGGCGCATCGGCTCGTACTCGTACGAGAAGCGGAGGCTCCTGGTGATGCGTGGCGGCGGGAAGAGCGCCTCGTGGATCCGGCGCGCGTCGACCAGCTCGCGGCGGACGTCGGCGTAGCGGCGCTGGAAGAATGTCAGCTTGTGCTGCTCGTAGCGCGAGGTGTGCTTGATCCATGCGATGACGGTGCCCGGGGCGACCAGGAGGGGGAAGAAGGCGATGCGGAAGAGCTTGCTTGAGATCGGGTCGGTGTAGGTGCAGGTGATGGCGATGTAGCAGGCGTAGACGATGAGCCCGGCCCGGGCGGCCTGCCATGTGCTCCAGGGGAGGAAGATCGCGGCGACCGAGTGCACCCACATCGTGCCCCAGAAGGACATGCCGATGGCGGGTTCGACGCCGAGCCTGCGGACGAGGATCTGGCCCACCGCGTCGAAGATGACGACGCCGATGGTGAGGCGCTCGATGGCGTGGCTGGCGAACCTGCGGGTGGCGGCGGCGTACGCGGCGGCGGCGTGGACGGCGACAAAGACGATGGAGTAAAGGACTGCCTGCCAGGGGAAGGACTTCTCTGCGTCGTCAGCGCGGCCGAGGTTGAAGAAGTGGGAGATGGTCGCCCCGGTGAAGTAGCTGGCCAGGTCGTACCCGCAGAGGATGAGGCCCGCCGCGCCGGTGATCGAGGCGAACCAGACAAACTGGCGGCGCAGCAGCTTGTCGGTGCTGGCTTCGAACTCGGCACGGAAGTCCGAGGTGAATGTGCTGGACTGATGAACCTTGGAAGCCACGGTGTAGGGACTGCCTGCTTTGACCGACCCGGCGACCCTGAGAGGGCCTCCCGGGGTCGCCGAGAGTGTACTGGATGGCGGGGAGAATGCGAGACGCTTGTGATTTACTTGGGGCGGGACGCACCGGGGGTCCAGAGCGTGTCGCCGGCGCCGTTGTCGTTGGCGACGCGGGCCAGGACAAAGAGCAGGTCGCTGAGGCGGTTGAGGTACTTGAGGGTTTCGGGGTTGGTGGTGTCGGGGTCGGTCCGGCGGAGGGTGGTCACCAGGCGTTCTGCGCGGCGGACGATGGTGCGGGCGACGTGGAGGGAGGCGGCGAGTGCAGACCCCCCGGGGAGAACGAAGCTGGTGAGTGGGGCGAGGGGTTCGTTGTACTCATCGATGAGGCGTTCGAGGCGCTCGGTCTGGGCCGGGAGCATGCGGAGGCGGCTTCCGACGGTTTCCGAGGATTCGACGGGCGTGGCGAGGTCCGCGCCGCAGTCGAACAGATCGTGCTGGATCAGCGAGAGGATCGCGACGAGCTGGGCGCGGAGCGGGTCGGGCTCCTGCGCTCGGGCGTGTGCATGAACGATCGCGACGCCGATGGCGGCGTTGGCTTCGTCGACGGTCCCGTAGGTCTCGACGCGGGGATCGTCCTTGGGGACGCGAGTGCCGGTGGCGAGGCCGGTTGTTCCGGCGTCGCCGGTCTTGGTATAGATTCGGTTGAGCTTGACCATCCTGGGGAACCTCCGGGCGTAGGGAAGGGCATTGTTGGCGGGCTTGGCGGTCCGGACGCCCGGATCTGGAGATGGCCGTGATTCAAAGGGGCCGGGGTGTATTGGCGGGGAGAAGCCGAATTGGCGCGTGATTGGGGGACGCGCGGCGTTGAGGGTGGAATGATGGCAGGTCGGGGTGGGTTTGAGGGGTTTTATGGATCGGGCGGTGATGGCGGATGTTCAGCGGGGGCTGCTCAAGCGGTGGATGCCGCGGGGGATGTCGCTCGGGACGGGTGTTGCCGGGGGTGGGACGCTTGTTGAGCGCGTGATGGCGGCGCGGGGCCTGGCGGAGCGGCGTGCGGCGGAGGCGTTCTTCGATGTTCGGCTCTCACAGTTGCACGATCCATCGCTGATGGCGGGTCTTGACCGCGCGGCGACGCGGATCATGGAAGAGGTGGCGGCGGGCGGCCCGGTGGTGATTTACGGGGATTATGACGTTGACGGGGTGACGGGAACGGCGATCTTGATGCACACGATCCGGAGTGTGCGTCCAGACGCGGATGTCTCGTGGTACATCCCGCACCGGGTGGAGGAGGGGTACGGGCTGAACCGGGAGGCGATCGAGCAGATCGCGGCGTCGTGCATCGAGCGCGGGGCGCGGGTGGGACGGCGGGGCTTGATCGTGTCGGTGGATTGCGGCGTGACGGCGGTAGGACCGGCGATCGCAGCGCGGGACGCGGGCGTTGACCTGATCATCACGGACCACCACAATGGTCCGTCGGCGGTGGAGGATCTGCCGTGTGCGTACGCGGTCGTGCACCCCCGGCGGCCGGACTCGGCGTACCCATTCGGCGAGCTCTCCGGGGCGGGCGTCGCGTACAAACTTGCGTGGCGGCTGGCGACGCTGGCGTCGGGCTCTTCGAAAGTGAACGAACGGCTGCGCCAGGTGCTGATCGAACTGCTGGCGCTGGCGGCGCTGGGGACGATCGCCGACGTGGTGCCACTGGTGGGGGAAAACCGCGTGCTGGCAAAGCACGGGCTTGGGCGGATCAAGAACTCGCCGATCGTGGGGCTCAGGGCGCTGGTGGAAGCGTCGGGGCTGGCGGGTGATGAGGTGGATGCACAGGGGGTGGGTTTCAAGCTGGCGCCGCGGCTGAACGCGTGCGGGAGGCTGGGGCATGCGAATGAAGCGGTGGAACTGCTGACCACGGACGATGCAGCGCGTGCACACGAGATCGCGGAGGGGTTGACGAACACGAACAACGAGCGTCGCCGGGTGGAGCACGAGATCTTTGAGCGTGCGTGCAGCCTCGCGGAGGCGGCGGGGATGCACCGCGAGGATCGGCGTGCGATCGTGCTCGCGGAAGTGGGTTGGCACACGGGTGTGGTGGGGATCGTGTGCTCGCGGCTGGTCGAGAAGTACGGGCGTCCGTGCATCCTGCTGGGGCGTGATGGCGAGGTGTGCCACGGCTCGGGGCGTTCGGTCGAGGGATTCAGCCTGCACGCGGCATTGGAGGAGTGCCGCGAGCACCTGATGCAGTTCGGCGGCCACGACATGGCGGCGGGGATGCGGGTGGAGGCGGGGAAGCTCAATGCCTTTGTGGACGCGTTTGTGAACATTGCAAACGAGCGGATCGCGGTCGAGCAGCTCGGCGGTGTCGTGCACTTTGATGCGGACGCTTCTCTGGAAGAGCTTTCGGTGGAGGTCGTCAAGCAGCTCGGGCGGATGGAGCCCTTTGGGCGTGACAACCCGCCGGTGTGCCTGCGTGTGTGCGGACTGCGGATCGTCGAAGCGCCGCGGCTTCTGGGCGGCACGGGGAAACACCTTGCGCTGCGCGTCGCGGACGAACATGGCCGCTGGAGCCGGCTGGTGGCGTGGGGGTGGGGCGAGCGGGCGGGAGAACTCCGCGTGGGTCACCGGATCGACGCGGTGGTGACGCCGAAGGTGTCGACGTTCCAGGGTGAACGCGTGGAGCCGGTGATCGAGGATGTGCGGGTTCATCGATAAGAACGTTGATATAGAGAATGCACGAACGCGTGGATAGATGAACACTCGCACGGCGCGGCGTGCAAGCGCTTTCTAGCGTGTCAAGGTCCTGAGCGTTGCTGGGATTCGGACGCGATGAAACTGGATCGGCGGGTGGGCAAAGTCCAGTAAAAACAGGCATTTGGTGGTGTCCACGAAGCCGGCGGCTTGGCAAATCCGTCGTGACGCTGTAGATTGACGTTCCCCACGCGCGGGTTGGGCGCAGCCTTCAGAGCGAGCTACCGCGCGGCAACGAACGGAGTACACCATGATGAGTTGTTTGAGCATCGGATCTCGGGCGGCGGTCGCGGGTCTGCTTGCGGTCTGCGGTCAGGCGGCGGCGCAGTCGTCTTCGATGAACGTGTCGGGCGGCGTGTGCGTGGACCAGGTCGATCCCGACGGCAACGTGTACGAAGTTCGTGCGATGAACGAGTTCCCGTGCGTGGATGACGGCCGGTGGGATTCGGCCCGCGCGACGGCGGCGTTCTACTTCGCGGGGACCAATCCCGAGGCCGACAGCCACGCGAGCGCCAAGTATCTGCCGGACGGGTCGGGGGTGGTGGTCGCCAACCGCGAGAGCCGCAACCTCGTGATCTTTGATCCGATCACGCGCGCAGCGATCAAGTCGATCGCGCTGTCGGGTTCGCCCGAGAGCGTGGCGATTTCTCCCGACGGCACTCGGGCCGTGACCGCCAACATCAGCGAGGGAACGGCCTCGATCGTCGACCTTGTGTCGGGCACGGAGATCGCGGCGGTGGTGGTGGACCTCTCGCCGACGACGGCGCTGATCAATTCCAGCGGGACGCTCGCGGTGGTGAGCTGCTCGGGCTCGCAGACGGCGGTGGTGATCGACCTTGCGTCGCAGTCGGTGGTCCGGACGGTGGCGACGGGGGGCATCTACACCCAGGTCTCGGTGAACCCCGAGACCTCGGCGTACGCCTTCCGCGCGTATGGCCCCGCGCTTGCGGGCAACACGCTGGTGTTTCCGGATTCGACGAGCGATCAGATCAAGCTGATCGACATCACCACCGGGACGACCGCGTCGCTCCCGTGCGCGGATGCTCCGATCGGCGTCGCGGTGACGCCCGACGGCACCAAGGCGGTGGTTTCCCACTACCTTTCGACGCGGATCCTGAGCGTGGTGGACGTGACGGCGGGGGCGATCACCTCGGCGATCGGTTTCCCGGTGGACCTGTGGGGTCCGGTGGCGATCAACCCGGCGGGAACCAAGGCGGTCGTCGCGGTGCAGAACGCCTGCCGCGTGGTTGACCTGGTCTCGGGTTCGGTCTCGGGTGACATCTCGACCGCGTCCGTGAACGAGATGTACACCTCGGCGGACGGCCAGTACGCGGTGTGCGTGGGCTTCCGCGGGAGCCTGATCTCCTACGCCTCGGGCACGCTGGTGAAGGATCTCAACAACTTCGTCTCGGCTTCGGTGGGTGCGGTCTCGCCGACCTCAGCGCAGGCGGTGATGTTCTCCGACACGTTCGGCGAGGACATGGTGGTGATGACGACCAACGGGGCCTCGGGCACGCAGCTTTCGGCGGGACCTTCGGGCCCCGCGCCGGAAGCGGACCGCGCCCGCACGGCGGCGGTTTCTCCCAACGGGCAGTACACGGTGGTCGTGAATCAGCAGAGCCAGACGGCGACGGTGCTGAACTCGTTCAGCGGGGCGGTGCTGCACACGGTGAACGTGGATCGCCGCCCGGGCGAGGTGAAGATCACGCCCGACGGGACCAGGGCGGTTGTGACGAGCCGCGACGGGACGAAGGTCTCGATCATCACGCTGGCGACGGGCGCGAAGACGGACGTGACGATCTCGACGCGTGCGGACGCGTTTGAGATTTCGCCCGACAGCCAGTACGCGTATGTCACGGTGATCACCGGCGGCGACGGGGTGTGGCGCGTGAACCTGAACACGGGCGCGGTCGAGGGCGCGAAGCTCGCGACGGGGGACATGGGCAGCGTCGGCTACGGGTACCAGCAGTTCAGCGGGACGGCGATCAGCCCCGACGGCGCGACGCTGGTGACCTGCAACTCGTTCACCAACAATATCACGATGATCGACACGGCCTCGTGGACGGTCATCAAGACGGTCAGCGTCGGGACGTTCCCGACCCGCGCTTCGTTCAGCGCGGATGGGAGCGAGATCTACGTCAGCAATCTCAACGCCGACACGATCTCGATCGTCTCGAACGCCGGCGCCGCCTCGGCGGTGACGGGCACCGCACTGGTCGGGGACGGTCCCTTCATGACGTGCCCGACACCCGATGGCTCGAAGCTGTACGTCGCCAACTACTACGCCAACAACATCGGCGTCGTGAACCTGACATCCAACGTCCAGGTCCAGACGATCCCGATGCCCAGCGGGCAGTCGATCGCGGGCATGGTGCTTTCACCCGACGGGGCCTCGTTGTACGTGACGTACGGCTCGGCGAGCATCTCCTTCGGCGGGGGCGGGTACAGCCGGACGCAGTCGGGTGCGCTGCGCGTGATCGACACCAGCAGCAACACGGTGGTGGAAACCATCCCGATCCAGTACGCGAGCGCGGGGCTTGCGATCTCGGCGGGCGGCAACGTTGCGGTGATTCCCCAGCCCTGGGGCGACGGCGTGACGGTGGTCGAGCTCGGCTGCCCCTCGGACTTTGACAACTCGGGCTTTGTCGACACCGACGACTTTGACGCGTTCGTCCTGGCCTTCGAGGCGGGTACGGACAACGCCGACTTCGACGGTTCGGGGTTTGTCGACACGGACGACTTTGACGCGTTCGTCCGTGCGTTCGAGTCTGGGTGCTGATGCGCCCGGGCTGAAGAAAGAGGATCGGAACACCACTTTCCTGCCGAGGCATGGGAAGCTGGGGAACTTCGGGCCCGCGCGGCCCGTGCAGTTCACCCGTCTTCCTGTGCCTCGGCTCGTTTTTGGAGTATCGTGTGGTCCACGCGGCGGCGGGGGATGGATGTGCACGATGCGGCGGATCGCCATGGATTTTAAGGGGGCTTGCATGAGTATGTTGGCGCGATGGCTTGGGGTGGTGGGTGGCGAGCGTGCGGCGCTGGTCGCGGTGTTTGTCTTTGCGGGTGCGGATGCACAGGGGCAGTTCTGTGTTCCCAGTGCACACTCGGCTTCTGGGGGCGGGGTGAGCGCGGTGAGCACGGTGAGTTCGGCGCGGGTGGCGATCGGGCACGGGTCGAGGGTCAGGCTGATCGACGTCAGCAATCCTGCGAATCCGGTGGCGGGGGGATCGGTCGAGTTGTCGGAATGGGTGCGTGACATGGACAGCGGTGTGCACACCTGCGTCCTGGGCGGCTCATCCTTCTACATCATCGACGACAACACGCTGGGCGCGCCTTCGCTACTGGGCGGCGCGTTCATCGGTTCCGGGGCGGATGCGCCGCTGGGGATCGATACATCGGGGTTGATCGCGTATGTGGTGGATCGCGGGGGAATGTCGGTGTACGACATCTCGGTGCCGCAGGTTCCCTCCCGGCTTGTCAAGTTTGAGAGCGGGCCTTTGGGGACCATGTACGACGTATGTGTCACGGGATCGCGTGCGTACGCGGTGTCGTGGGAGAACGTGAACTCGACGAGCTTTCTGCTTGAGTTTGACGTCAGCACGCCCTCGTCCCCGGCGATCACCAAGTCGGCGTTCTCCGCGACCGAGCGGTTCCTGGCGGTGACGGTGAGTGGGCAGTTCGCGTATGTCTCGTCGCGGAACGGGTTGTCGGTCTACGACCTTGCGGGTTCGGCGCCGGTGCTCCGGTCGTTCGCGGCGAGGTCGAGCAGCCTCAGCGGTGAGCACGTTCGGCTGGCCGTTGACGGCACGAAGGTGTACGAAACATGCGGCGAGCTTGGCGTCCAGGTCTATGACGTGGCCGATCCATCCCATGCAGCGCCGGCGTGGACGGTCCTGGGTGATGGCGCCGGCCTTGACATCGCGGTCGACGCGGCGAATCACAGGGCGTATGTTGCGAGCGCTGAGGGCGGGCTTGGGGTGCTGGACAGCGGATCGATGAACTCGCCCCGCATCGGAGGGTTCACGACCACGCCATCATCGGTGCACAGCGCAGCGCTCATGGAGAACGGCGTGTACGCGGTGCTCGCGATGGGCGACGCGGGGATCGCGGTGGTGAACGCGTCGAACCCCGCCGCGCCGGCGGTGGTGGCGACGCTGGACATCGGATTGCCCGTGAAGGACGTCGCGATCGCGGGGAGCTTTGCGTACCTGGCGGCGGGGAGCCGCGTGGCGATGGTGAATGTCCAGACGCCCTCGAATCCGCAGCTTCGCGCCATGTTCGGGACCGGGAACGAAGCGTATCGATTCGAGACGATCGCGGCCCAAGGTTCGAACGTGTTTGCGCCCGACCGCGTGGATGGCCGGCTGCGCGTCCTGAACGGGGCGTCGGGAAGCAGTCTTTCCGAGATGGGGTCGGTCGCGCTGGGAGGCGGCGGCATGCCGCATGATGTGCTCGCGGGGACGAACGGGCGCGTGTACGTGGCGCTGCACACGAGGCTGGCGATCGTGGATGTGGTTTCACCCGTGAATCCGCAGCTCAGGTCGTCGACGGCGATGAATGCACCGCGGGCGCTGGCGTTGAGCGGTGTGCACGTACTGGTGGCGGGGTATCCCACGCTTGAGATCTGGAACGTCGCCAACCCGGTGTCTCCATCGCGGAGTTCGGTGCTGGATGGACCAGCCGCGGGGCGGGGTATCTGGGTGCAGTCTTCGACGGCGACGGTCCTGGGGGAGGCCGGGGCCGCCGGGCTGATGATGGTGGACATCTCGCAGCCGGGCAAGCCGCTGCTTTTGAACCAGTCGCCGGGAGGGGTTGACCCGCGGGGGGTCGTGATTGGTTCTTCTGCGATGCACATCGCCGATGGGCTCGGGGGGTATCGGATCCACCGTCCATTCAGCTTCTATCCGCCGGTGGCGCGGGTGGAGGCTGCGGATGTGTCGGCGGGTCGGAACTGCCATGTGCAGTTCTCGGTGCAGGTGCAGGCATTTCCGGGTCCGACGTTCCGGTGGTTCCGCAACGGTTCTGAACTGGTCGATGGTGTGACGGCGTGGGGTTCGCACATCTCTGGCGCGACGACGCAGGCGATTACCATTGATGGGATCGGTCCCCTGGACGCGGGGAGCTACACGCTTGGGGCGAGCAACGCGTGCGGGTTCAGCAGCGTGTCGACTTCGGAGCTGGTGTACTGCGGGGCGGACTTTGACTGCACGGGCTTTGTCGACACCGACGACTTTACCGCGTTTGTCCAGGCTTTCACCGAAGGACGGCAGGATGCCGACTTCGACGGGACGGGATTCGTGGATACGGACGACTTCACGGCGTTCGTGCTGGCGTTCGAGGCGGGGTGTTGAGCATTGATCCGGCCGGGGTGAACCGGCGCGTACCATGGCACTCACTTTCGGGAGTGCATCATGCAGTACTACCAGATGTGGTTCAACCTGATCGATTCGCGGCGTGATGTGGAGTTTGCACACGCGGTCGAGGCGTACATGAATCACCTTAAGGGCGACGGCCGGATCGAGGGGTGGCAGCTGATGCGGCGGAAGTTCGGGTTCGGGCCCGCGGAACTGGGTGAGTTCCAGTGCACGGTGTGGACCAAGGACATGGCGCAGCTCGACCTTGCGTTTGACCTTGTGGCGACGCGGGCGGGTCAGGTGGAGCGCTTGCACCGGCCGGTGTATTCGATGGTGAAGGATTTCAGGTCGGCGTTGTACCGGGATTTTCCTGATCCGCAGCGTGTGCACGAGGTGTCTGCACACGGTTCGTGAATCGTGGGCGAATGTTTGTCTCTACTAACCTTTCGGGCCTAGGATGTACGGGGTTATTCACTTTCGAGAGGAAACGACGACATGAAGAAGTCTTCGGTGCTCGGTCTGGGAGCGTTGTGCGTGATGGGTCTGATCGGTGCGACGGAGCTGCGTGCCAACGGTGGCGCGATCTCGGCGCTGGTTGCACCGAAGACGGCGGTGGCGGTGGTGGATCTCGAACGGCTGATGGATGCGCTCACGGAAGTGAAGGACATGCGCAAGCAGTTGTCCGAGGTCGCGGACAAGCGCGAGAAGGAACTGGAGCAGCTCGGCAACAACGTCAAGAGCCTCGATGAGGAGCTCAAGATCCTGGCCAACGGCTCGAAGGAGCGCTTCGAGAAGGTCGCGGCCCGCGAGGAAGCAAAGCTGATGGGGCGCGCACGCCAGAGCGCCTACCAGGAGCTGATGGACCTTGACAGCGGCGAGGTCGTCCGCCGGATGTACCTCAAGATTGTCGAGGCGGTGGACGCGTTTGCGAAGAAGGAAGGGTTTGAGCTGGTGCTGATGGATGACCGCCAGATCAAGCTTCCCGAGGTCGGGAAGGTCAACACGATGAACGCGGCGATCCAGGCCAAGCGGATTCTCTTCGCCGCCGACACGCTCGACGTCACCGACCGCATCGTGACGATCATGAACACCGAGTACGGGGCGCCCAGCAAGCGGAAGTGATGGTCCGGGGCGTGCATCAATGGATTGGACCAGCGATCCCCGGAAACGGGGATCGCTGTGTTTCAAAGGAGCGGCGAGACATGAAGCAGCGATGGTTTGATGCACACCTGGATCTGGCGTGCCTTGCGGAGAACGGGCGGGACATGTTTGCGTCGCTCGAGCGGTGCGGCGGGCCGGCCCAGCCGGCGGTGACGCTGGGCTCGCTTGCTGAAGGCGGGGTCGCGGCGTGCCTGGCGACGATCTTCACGGAGCCCGATGGGAACGACGCGGTGGCGTACCCGGCGGGTGACAGCGAGGCAGTGCATGCGGCGGGTGTGCGGCAGCTTGTGCACTACCAGAACTGGCAAGCACGGGGCGGCATCTCGCTGGCGCTGGATGGAAGGGGCGACGGGCCGGGCGTGCTGCGCGCCGGGCTGTTGATCGAGGGCGCAGAGCCTGTGCGGAGCGTCGAGGAGCTTGCGTGGTGGGTGGAGCGGGGCGTGGTCGCGGTGGGGCTGGCGTGGGCGAGGCCGTCGCGGTACTCGGGAGGAAACTCAACGCCCGAGGTGGGGCTCTCGGATCTCGGGCGCGCGATGGTGGCGGAGATGGACCGGCTGGGCGTGGTGCACGATGTGTCGCACTTGAGTGATCTGGCGATGGATGAAGTGTTCACGCGCGCGTCGGGGCGCGTGATGGCGTCGCATTCGAATGCGCGTGCGTTGCTGGGGGGGGAGAATCAGCGGCACCTGCGGGATGAATCGATGCGTGAGATCGCGCAGCGCGGGGGCGTGATCGGGCTGAACCTGTTCCGCAAGTTCGTGGATCCGCCGGGCCTGGAAGGGAAGGGAACGGTGATGCACGCGGTTGACCTGGTCGAACATGTGTGCAGCGTGGTTGGTCACCGGCGTGCGGTGGGGCTGGGGAGCGATCTTGACGGCGGGTTTGGCGCGGATCAGTTGCCGGCGGGGATACGAGTGCCCGCCGACTATGAGAAGCTGGCTGGAGAGTTGTCACGGCGCGGGTGGAATGATGCGGAGGTGGAGGGCTTTGCGTGGGGAAATTGGGCGAGGTTCTGGGGGGTTTGAAAAAGAGGCAAATGGGGCAAAAGAGGGCAAATGCGGCAAAGCTTGAGAAGCGAGGTCGCCGCCGATGAAGGCGGATAATGGCAGGGCATGAGGCATTCGGCACTGGGCACTTGGGATTGGGGACTGGGCATTGGGCGCTGGTGATAGGGCAGCAGATGAGGATGAAGAAGAATGCAGCAGCCTGCCTCGCGCTGAGCAGTGCACTCGTAGAAGTTGTGAGGGAGATGCGTTGTGGCGGAAGGGATGCTGTGTTTCAAGTGCGGGTATCCGCTGCGTGCAGAGGGTTCAGACCGGCGGCGGTTGTTGTGCACGGAGTGCGGGGCAGGGCACGCAGTGGAACTGGAAGGTCCAGAAGGGCGTCGCGGGGTTCGATGGGTGATGAAGCAGGTGGCGCGCGCGGTGTGGTCGTGCAGGGATGTGCGAGGTGTACTCGGGGCCGATGCACGGGATTACAAGCGGGGTGGCGTGTGGAGCGTGGGTCGGCTGCTGTGGCTATTTGTGGCGAGTTATGTGTGCGCGGGCATGACGATTGAGTTTGCGGAGATCCCTGAGTATGCAATCTCGACGGGGTATCGACACGGATTGCACATCTATTTCAATGTGGGAGATGTATTTATCTGGCCCAGCTACGCCTTGACTGATGCATCAAGTCTGGCACTCACTGCGTTGATCGGTGGATGGTGGCTCGCGGTATTCTTCACGATGCGGGCCCGTGGTGACGAGTTTCGCAAGATTGTGGCGACAGTCATGGCAGGAATGGTGATGATGCCCATCGTGATGGCGGTGCCGATGCTACTGGTCACGATGGTGGTGTCACTCCGTGCGTTTGTGGTCGTCCCATGGGTGAGCACCATTGAACTGGTGATCGGTTACGGTGCAACATTCACGGGTCTGGTGTGGATCTCATGGTGGGGCCTGGGATGTCTGCGGCCTGGAGCAAAGATCCGGCGAGTTATCTATGCACTGCTGATCGGGCTGACAGGTGCGTGGACGTTGTACAGCGTGTATGGGATTTGAGTAGCGAATGAGGATGAGCCATGGGCATGCGGCGCAAGGTAAAGATTGCGATGGGCATTTGCGTGTGCAGTGTGCTGGCGTGCACGTTGGGCGGGTTGTATTGGTTTGCCTTCGGCGTGGTGGATGCGGACGTGCAGGGGCAGGGTGGGTGCAGCGTACTGAAATACAGCGGTGGCATGCAGGAGGTCCGGCTGAAGGTGGCGAGTGACGATGGGCTGTGTCAGCGGCTAGTTGCGTATGCGGGAGATGCGGATGCACGGCGCGGGTACATCTCGCCGGAGTCGTTTGTGCCGGGGTTGGTGGTGCGGTGTGAGGGGGTGACGTTCAACTTCCTGGGCAGTCATGTCATCGTGAATGGAAGTGGAAGTCAGCGTGTGCGGACGATGCGAGATGCAGACCGCAAGATCGTGGAGCAGATTCTGCGGGAGCTTGAGGAGCGCGGGGAGAAGGTTGAGTTTCAAGGAATGGTCGAAGAGGTGGGCGGGGGGTGAACCGATGGAAACCATCAGGATTCTCAAAGCAGAATCCTGATGGCACGGGGGGGGGGATCGTCCGTGCCCTCGCTCAAAGCAGCAGGACACGGGCAACCGAACTGGGTGGCGCGACAGGTTTGGGTATAGATAGGGAAATCGACTTGTGGACAAACGGGGGAGGTTGGTATAGTGGTGCCAATGACGGGCGGCCCGGCATGCGTGGGGCTGCTCTTTGGACCGGGTCGGACTGTTGCCCGAGTGGCTGGCTGGCGGTTCAAAAATGGGTGTGACTCTCGGGCAAGGGATCGCTCGGCGATGAAGAACATTTATGTGGGGAACCTTCCGTACAGCACGACGGAGGCCGATCTTGAGTCTCTGTTCCGTCAGCATGGTGAGGTTTCCCGCGCATCGGTGATCATGGATCGTGAGACGGGCCGCTCGAAGGGGTTTGGCTTTGTCGAGATGACCAACGACGCCGAGGGCGACGCTGCGATCGCAGCACTCAACGGTTTCAACATGGGTGGTCGTCCGCTGAAGGTGAACGAGGCAGCACCGCGTGAGCAGCGCTCGGGCGGTGGCGGCTTTGGCGGCGGC
>DATGXW010000407.1:0-3536 GCA_035298585.1 Phycisphaerales bacterium | reverse complement strand
GACATCGCGGGAATCGCGGGGCGCGTGATCGGGCATCCGTTGCCACAAAGTAGCAGGCTTTCGCGTCCGAGGGCGGATAGCCTGTGCCCGATGTCCGCGATCCTCCGTGTCATCGACGCCAACGCCAACCGCGCCCGCGAGGGGCTGCGGATGCTCGAGGACCTTGCTCGTCTGCGGTTGAACCACGCGGCGCTCTCGGCCGCCCTGAAGCAGCTCCGCCACGACATAACCCTCGCCATAGGCCAATTGCCTGTGGACCGCGGTCATCTTCTGGCTTGGCGGGATTCCGCCAATGACGTGGGGACATCGATCACAACCGCCTCCGAGGGTCGGCGCGAGAGTGAGTTGGCGCTGGCGGCCGCAGCGGCTTCACGGCTCACCGAGTCGCTACGGGTGCTGGAAGAGTCGTCCAAAAACCTGGGCTCCGGCGGAGTTGCCGCCGCGCTGGAGCGCATCCGCTATCGCGCGTACGACGTTTCCAAGCAGGTCGAGCTGGCGCTCTTCGGCGGGCGGGGCCCGCAGTGGACGCTGTGCGTGCTCGTCACCGAATCGCTGTGCACCCACCACCGCTGGACCGAAGTCGTGCGGCGTGCCGTGGAGGGCGGCGCGGACTGCATCCAGCTCCGCGAGAAGGGCCTGAGCGACCGCGATCTGCTGGGGCGGGCCAAGACCGTAGTGGAATACGCGCGGCGATCCGGAGCCGCGGTGGTCATCAACGACCGGCCTGACATCGCGATGCTCGCCAATGCCGACGGCGTGCACCTGGGCCAGACCGACATGTCGATCGCCGACGCCCGCAAGATAATCGGCTCGTCGCTGCGGCTGGGAATCAGCTGCGCAACGATCGAGCAGGCTCGAGCGGCCGTCCTGGAAGGTGCCGACGTCTGCGGCCTGGGTCCGATGTTCGCGTCGACCACCAAGCCCAAGCCCAGCCTGAGCGGACCGGACTTGCTGCGAGCTTACCTCGAGGACGAATCGACCAGGCGAGTTCCTCACCTGGCGATCAGCGGGATCACCAAGCAGAACATCGGGCAGCTCGTGAAGCTGGGTTGCGCGGGCATCGCCGTGAGCAGCGTGGTCTGCGGCAGCGACAAGCCCGAGGAGATCTGCCGCGACCTTTCGCGTGCGATCAAGGGGCTTGGAGACGTGGCGTAGACGGGAAAGAGACTCCAGGAGCGGATTCCCAATGTCCCAACCTTGGGCCCCAATGGGGATTCTGCTCCCGCTCCCATCCGCTCGATAAACTCCTGTCATGGCCATCGAGTTCAAGCAACGGACGCTGCCCAATGGACTGACCATCGTCGCCGAGGTCGACCCCACCGCCGTGACGTCGGCGGCCGGGTTCTTTGTGCGAACGGGCGCTCGCGACGAGGACGCGCGGGTGATGGGCGTCAGCCATTTCCTTGAGCACATGATGTTCAAGGGCACGAGCGACATCTCGGCCGAGCAGTTGAACCAAGCGTTCGACCAGATCGGCGCCAAGAACAACGCGTACACGAGCCACGAGGTGACGTGTTTCTACGCCTCCACGCTGCCGGAGCATCTGCCGCGGGCGATCGAGTTGTTAGCACGGATGATGCGTCCGGCTCTCCGCCAGAGCGACTTTGACACCGAGAAGGGCGTGATTCTGGAAGAGATCGCGATGTACAAGGACAACCCCTTCTGGGTGTTGTTCGAGTCCGTGATGGAGAAGCACTATGCCGCGCACCCGATGGGGCACCGCGTGCTTGGCACGTCGGACAGCATCACAGCGCTGACCAGCATGCAGATGCGGGCGTACTTCGACGACCGCTACTCGGCCAACAACACCACGGTTTCACTCGCGGGGCGGGTTGATTTCGATCGAGCCTGCGAGCAGATCGACGAGCTGTGCCGCTCGTGGAAGCCCACCACCCGCAACAACCGTCGCACTCCCGGCGGGCACGCTCCTGAGCGGCTGGAGCTCACCGATGCCAAGGTCTCACGCGGCTACCTGCTGGGCATGGCTCCGGGCCCGGCGGTGGATGACGACCGCCGGTACGCCGCCAGCCTGTTGACCCAGGTTTTGGGCATGGCCGACAACAGCCGCCTGCACTGGGCCCTGGTCGAGTCGGGGATCGCGGAGGACGCGCAGGCGGGATTCGATGCCCACGACGGGGTCGGCGACTACTTCATTTACGCTTCGGGCGAGCCCTCGCGGCTTGGCGAGATCGAGAGCGTGATCCGCCGCGAGATCAGCGATCTTGCCCAGAGCCTGAAACAGGACGACCTGGACCGGCTGCGCAACAAGATCCTCACCGGCGCGACGGTGGGAGGCGAGCGGCCCTCCGACCGCATGCAGCGCCTGGGGCGGCTCTGGTCGTCGCTGGGGCGATACACCTCCCTTGAGGAGGAACTCGACCGCATCGCCAAGGTGACGGTGGACGAGATGCGATCGGTCGCGGCGGCATTCCCGCTCGCGCCCACCACGCTGGGCACACTGGTGCCGGGCACCTGATTCCACGCCCGCCGCTCCACATACGCTTCGCGATGTTCACACTCTACATCGGGTTCGTCGGGTTCGTGCTGGTGATGCTGGCCCTGGACCTGTTCGTGGTGAATCGCAAGCCGCACGCGATCAGCACCAAGGCCGCCCTCTTCTGGACCGGCGTCTGCGTCGTGCTCGCTCTTGGTTTCAGCGGCGTGGTCTATTACCTGTACGACCAGAACCACTACGGTCTCGGAGATGCCGTGCGGGCCCGGCACGCGGCGATGATGCACAGCACCTCCACGCCCACCCCGGCATCGGAGATGGATCCCATCTCCCAACAGATCTCCCCGGGCAAGCACGCGATGCTCGAGTTTCTGTCCGGCTGGCTGATCGAGTACAGCCTCAGCCTGGACAACATCTTTGTGATCGCGCTGATCTTCGCGCACTTCCGCATCCCGCGGGAGTACCAGCACCGCGTGCTCTTCTGGGGCATCCTGGGCGCGCTCATCATGCGTGGCCTGATGATCGGCGTCGGCGCCGTGCTCATCAAGGAGTTCCAGTGGATCCTCTACTTCTTCGGCGCCGTGCTCATCTACACCGCGTTCAAGATGCTCCGAGGCGGCGAGGACCACATCGAACCCGAGGAAGGATTCGTCTATCGCGCGGCACGCAAGCTCTTCCCTCTGCACCCCAAGATCGAGGGTCAGAAGTTCTTCATCAAGCTCGACGGCAAACTGTTCATGACGCCCATGTTCCTGGTGCTGCTCATTGTGGAAAGCACCGACGTCATCTTTGCGATCGACTCGATCCCAGCCATCTTCGCGATCACCCAAGACCCGTTCCTGGTGTTCACCTCGAACGTTTTCGCGATCCTGGGTCTGCGCTCGATGTATTTCGCGCTCGCGGCGATGATGGACAAATTCCGGCTGCTCAAGTACAGCCTGGCCTTCGTGCTGGCGTTCATCGGGGTGAAGATGATCCTGACCTACTGGCACATCCACTTCGGGACGGGCGTGAGCCTGGGCGTGATCGCGGCAGCCCTTGCCGCTGGCGTGGTGGCCTCGCTGGTGATCCCGGTCAAGAAGAC
>DATGXW010000406.1:0-4946 GCA_035298585.1 Phycisphaerales bacterium | reverse complement strand
GGACCTGCCGCGGGGTTTGCTCGAGCCGCCAGAGTCGCTGGAAGCCGGCTTCCATCTCGTCGCGGAGCATGGGGAGGGAGGGTGTTCGAGGGAAGATGAATGCACGCGGGCTGGCGGCGAGCCGGCCGTGGACATCGACCGAGCGGTTGGGATGTTCACGCAGGAACTCGGGAGAGGCATCGAGGAGGGGCGAGTTCTTGCAGTGGACGGTGGAGAGGTATTCGACGACGTCGCGCTGCTGGGTGTAGGCGAGGAACTCCATCGCCTCGCGGGGGTGGCGAGCGCCGCTTGGGATCACCAAAACGTCGCTGTCGACCAGCGCGATGGGTTCATCCTGGCGGTAGATGTCGTCATCGACGGGGGGCGGGACGACGGAATATTCGACATCGGGTGCGTAGGCCTTGATGACGTTGGCGAGCCAGGGGCCTTGCAGGACCATGGCGACGCGGCCGGCGAGGAATGCGTTCTGGGCGGAGGAGTAGTTGCCCAGGCCCGCCTGGAGGCCGACGAGATTGCGTGCGCCGTGTCTTTGCGGGAAGCTTGCGACCCAGTCGTAGGCGCGGATGTTGGGAGGGGCGCTGCACATGGGTTGATCGGAGGCGGGGTCGTAGAGTGAACCGCCGAAGTAGTAGCCCCAGAACCAGGTCCACCAGCCGGGCTCGGTGTGGAGGAAGCCCGCGCGTTCGAGCCTTCCTGCGCTGTCAGCGCGGGTGATGGCGGCGTGCGCCTGGTTGACCTCGGAGATTGTGCGGGGCGGTCGCGAGGGATCGAGGCCGGCGTCGCGGAAGACGCGGTGGTTCATGTACATCCCGACGGTGCCGCAGGTGTTGACCAGGGCCCAGATCCGGCCTTCGTGGCTCATGAGGCTGCGGACGGCGGGTGCGTAGCGGTCGAGCGAGGCCTTGCCGGTCTCGAACATTTCATCCAGGGGCCGGAGTGCCCCGGCCATGGCGTAGGTCGGGACGTTGAAATTCCAGAGGCCGATGATGTCGGGGGGCGTGCCGCCGGCGATGGCGATGGTGGCCTTGCGGTCGATGTCGCTGATCGCGAAGTAGCGGACGTGGATGCGGTTCTGCGACTTGTTGAACTCGTCGACGACGCGCTGCATGGCGCGGCCTTCGTCGCCGGTCCACTTCTCCCAGTAGTCAATGACGGTGCGGTCTAAGGGCGCATCCTGTGCACGGCGGGGCCCGAAGAGGACCAGGCCCGCACCACCCGCGGCCATGGCTCCCAGCACGCCGCGGCGTGTCCAATCCCTGGCGGTTCGATGGCTCATGCGGGGCGGCCGGTGATCGGGATCGTTCTGAGCGTGGTGCGTGGTGCGGGATCAGCGTTCAGCCGGTGCGGCGGGGGGCGAATTCGCGCCGCCGCTGGTGCCTTTGCGGCGGTCGATGGCGTCCTGTCGCTCGGCGTTGAGGCGCTTGATGGTTTCTTCCCAGTCGGACTTGCTGAAAGGAAAGCCGGTGGGCTTTCCGGTCTGGGGGTTGAGGATGCCTTCGTTGGGGTTGGACATGCCGCGGCGCTGGCGGAGCTGGAGCTCCATCTCCCCGCGGGTCATTTCCCATTCGTAGCCGGTTTCCGAGCACTTGAGCGTGACCATCTCCGAGAGGCGGTCGACGCTGTAGGGATCGTTGCGGCCCGAGAGGCTGTTGTAGATGAAGATGCTGACCACGAGGATGGCGCCGGCGACGACCCACCCGAGCCAGGGGTTCTGGTTGATGAAATTGCGGACCTTCTCCATAGCGCGTGCAACCTCGGAGAAATCAGGCGTCCCTCCGGGGGGGAGGGACGCGGGGTGCGGAGGGATGCGTGGGTGTACGTCGGCCGTGTGCGGTTCAGGGGCCCCAGCGATCGGGGTAATAGTGGCCCCAGTTGTAGAACGGGCCCGGCGCGCCGTACTTGTCGGTCGATTCGCTGAACCAGTAGTCGTACACGGGGAGCTTGCGGACGCTCAGGTCGCCGAAAAGCAGGTGGCTCTTGCCCAGCGAGTTGTCCTTGTAGGTCACGTTGTTGCCGCCGGGGAGGCTCGCCTTTCCGCCGTGGCGCGGGATCCAGTCCACGGCGTCGGCGATCCAGACGACCTCGTCGGGGTGCTCGATCAGACGCATGAGCTGGTTGGCCACGCCGTGCTGGCGGCCGGGCTGGTTGGTGTAGCGGGCGGGGCGGGAATCATTGACCCAGTACTCGTTGACGATCACCGTGCCGTTGTCGTTCTTGGTCTTGGCCTGGTCGCCGCCGATCTGGTAGACGAACTGCGACTCCATGCCCTTGCGGACGTAGGGATCGCGGACGCTGGTGGCGCCCCTGGCCGAGGGGCAGATGTAGACGGTGCTGTTGACCGAGCCCATGACGTCGGCAAGCTGGATGCACAGCTTGTAGCGGTGGCGCTCGGGGTTCTGGTCGTCCTTGTTCTTGTAGACCAGGACGTCGGGGAAGCGGGGATCCTTCTGGTCATCCATGTACATCTGGATGCCCTTGCCGATCTGGCTCTCGTTGCTCATGCAGATGACGTCGCGGGCGGCGTCACGCGCTTTAGAGAGCGAGGGAAGGAGGATGCTGATCAAGAGGGCGATGACGGCGATCACCACCAGGAGCTCGATCAGGGTGAATCCACGAGAGGGGCGACAGGTGTCATGTGGAGTCATCAGGGTGTCCTCCCGGTCGGGATTTCCGCCGCGTTCTTGACCACGACCCGCTCCGCGGGCCAGCCTACATCAACTTCGACGCTCGTGCGACCCTCGAGGAGACGGGAGGGGATCAGGCCCCCCTCGACTTCCTTACCGTCGACGCACACGCGGGGTTCGACGCCCGGCCGGCAGTGTGCGGCGTCGAACTTCACCTGGACCTTGCACCCGCGGTAGAGACGGGTGAAGGCGACGGCGCCGAGGGAGGGGAATGCACAGGGCTGGATGAGAAGGCCCTGCCATTCGGGCCTGACGCCGATGACCCACTCGAGCATGACGCGGCGGAGCCATTGTGCAGAGCCCGTGTACCAGGTCCATCCAGCGCGGCCGGGGAGATCTGAGAGAGGTCCATCGACGTTGCCCGGGACGACGTAGGGCTCGGCGTGGTAGGCCTCGGCGTCCTTCCCGCGCACGGGGGGAGCGACCGAGTTCCAGATGCGTTCGGCGGCTTCGGCATCGCCCATCTTGCACGCGGCGGCGAGGCCCCAGGTGGCGGCGTGCATGTAGACGCCGCCGTTTTCTCGCGCGCCGGGGGCGTAGCGGGTGATGTATCCGATGGTGGGATCGGGGATGGTGTACGCGGGCGCGAGCAGGAGCGGGCCATAGTCGGTCAGCAGGTTGGCCTTGACCGAGCTCCAGGCCTGCGTGGTGCGCTCGGCGGGCGCGCCGCCCGAGAGGATCGCCCATGTCTGTGCGTTGAGGTGGATCTTGCCCTCACTGCTCTGCGAGGAACCCACCCACTGACCATCGTCCTTGGTGCCGTAGCGGAACCAGGCGCCATCCCAGGCGTGGGTGTTGAGTGCGGCCAGGAGCGTCTTGCGCCGCTGGGCGGACTCACTCTTCTTTGCGTCGATGCCCAGGCGGTCGTAGAGGGTTTCCATGTCGGCGAGGATGGTCGCAAGGAACCAGCCCAGCCAGACGGATTCGCCGCGTCCTTCGATGCCCATGGCCGAGAGGCCGTCGTTCCAGTCGCACGAGCCGATCAGCGGGATCCCGCGGGGGCTCATGCGTGCAAAGGCGCGGGCGATCGAGCGTTCGCAGTGGTCCAGGAGCGTCGCGGGGGTCTGCTGATCGACGAAGGGTTCCTGGACGGAGAGGATCGAGAAGTCGCCGGTTTCCTTGAGGTACTGGCAGGTGATGAAGGCGAGCCAGAGGTAGTCGTCGCTGCACATGGTGCGCAGGCCGGTCTCGGTGAGGGGGTGCCACCAGTGGTAGACGCTGCCGTCGGCGAACTGGTGGCGTGCGTGAAGAAGGATCTGCTCGCGGGTCCTGGCGGGGTTGAGGTTGAGCCAGACGAGGCTGTCCTGGAGCTGGTCGCGGAAGCCGAACGCGCCCGACTGCTGGTAGTAGCCGGTGCGGCCCCAGAGCCGGCCGCTGATGGCCTGGTAGGGGAGCCAGTGGTTGCACATGAGGTCGACGTCGCCGCGCGAGCTTGCGATGTGCGTGGGGGCGAGGCGTTCCTTCCACGCGGCGTGTGCACGCTCGATCTCGGCCTCGACCGCGGCGACGGAGCTGAACCTGCGGAGGGATTCAGAAACTTCACCGCGGCTTTCACCGATTCCAAGCAGGAAATAGAGGGTCCTGGTCTCGCCGGGCTTGAGTTCAAAGTCGCCGCCGACCGCAGCGCTCGCGTCACCGATGCGTCCAAAGGGGCCGGCGGCGGGGGCCGCGCCCTTCATGGCGGCGGGCGAGGCGATGTCGCCGTAGCGGCCGAGGAAGCGGTGCTTGTCGGAGACGGCGATCCTGGTCGAGAAGTCGATGCCGCCGACGCAGTGTCCGGCGACGTAGGGCCAGGGACGGTTCCAGTGCTCGCGCTCGCTCTTGGCGGGGACATCCCACATGTTCTTGGTGGCGATGACGCCGTTGAGAGATGCGTCGTGCTCGCAGGTGAAGAACAGGCGGTGGAATTCGCGCTTGGCGTCGGGCGCAACGCCGCAGCACCACTCCATGAAGGAGCTGATGCGGAGCTGGCGGGTAGCCTGGGTCGTGTTGGTGAGCGTGACGTGCCAGAGCTCGACGGGCGCTTCGGCGGCGGCGGCGAGAACCCACGTGGCGCGGATGCCGCGGCACTGGGTTTCGAAGGTGGTCGAGCCCGCGGTGTGCTCGCAGCGGTAGGCGTCGTAGGCGGGTGCACAGGGGGTCGGGGCAAGGGACCAGATCGAGCCGTCCGCGCGATCCGCAAGGTACAGGAACTTGCCGTGGCGGTCGCGGGCGAGGTCCATCTCCCAGCGGGTCAGGACGTTGAGCTGGCTGTTGTCGAGC
>DATGXW010000405.1:0-2320 GCA_035298585.1 Phycisphaerales bacterium | reverse complement strand
CTTCTTGGAATTGGGCTCGGGAAGGACAGCGCTCCAGGCGGCAAAGACGCGGCCCTGGTCCGGGCGTGCACCCGCTTCCCAGGCTTCGAGCGTGAAATCAGCGCGGCGGAGATCGGGGTGGCCTTCGATCTCGACGAGGGTCGCCATGAATCGCTCCCCCACCGTCATGTGCCTGCCGGTCGAAGCGCAGACGCCGGTGGGACGGGCGATGGGGTAGCTGGAAGCGCCGGGTGCGAGCATGATCCACTATAGAAAGCTCGCGGGTGCGATGGGGTGGGTGGGAATCGCGCGGCGGAGCAGAAGCGAAGAGAACTCAGCAACTGAGCTCGAAGTAGCGTTCAGAGGTGCCCCCGGGGCCGACGACGAAGTTCACGCGTTTGCCGCAGAGAGGGCACATGGCGCGGTAGCCCGAACCATCAGCGCTGCGGTTCACGCGGAGGTACTGGTTTGCACACTTGAAGAAGACCTGGAGGAAGGGGCGGTTGGACGGGGCGTTGGAGGCGGGGGCGGGACTGGTGTGCACACCTTCGACAAGGTCCAGCCGACCACCCACGGGGCCGCCAGGGGAGGGCGTGGGGCCGGGGGTCGAGGTTGGGTCGGGGTTCAAACCGCGGGTCGACATCGTGCCTGTTTCTATCGGCAGAAGGGATGTCGCGGGATATCGGCTGAAGGAGTTCGCGGGGATACCCATTCAAAATCCGATCGGCGGTGTGCGGTATGAGGTTGGGGTTGCCGGGGTGTCCCGCCGCGCGTGGTCGCGGGGATATACTGACCCGCTGGTGTGAAGCTCTGGTTCAGAGCGGCCAACCCGACCGGGGAGGCAGGCCAGCGCAGGGTGTTTTTCCTCCGATCGGCGTTCCCCCGGCTTTTGGGGGCGCGACCCGATCCGGCTCACGAAGTGGTTTTGCAATGTTGGCGTGCTCGGGTCGTCGATAGACAGCCGTTACGCCTTCATACGAGCGTTTTAGACGACCATGACAGCGGCCGCACTGACGATTCTGCCTGATCCACCACCTCCCCCGACTCCCGTCGGACTCATCGCGGGGGGTGGCCAGCTCCCCGTGCTTGTGGCGCGTGGCCTGCGTGATGCGGGTCATCCTGTGCATGCACTGGGGTTGTTCCGTCAGTACGAGGCGGAGCTGCCGGTATTGTGCTCATCATTCCGCGAGGTCGGGGTGCTGAAGGTGGGGACGTGGGGGCGGATTCTGTCCAAGATGGGGGTTCGGCACGCGATCATGGTGGGCCGGGTGGACAAGGCCAAGATGATGCACGATCCGTTCCGCATCATCCGCAACATCCCCGACATGCGGACGATCGTCGCGTGGTACAAGCACCTTCGGCAGGACCACCGTTCGCACGCGGTGCTCTCGGCGATCGCGGAGGAACTGGACCGCTGCGGGGTGGCGCTGCTTGATTCGACCGCGCCGATCCCCGATGAACTGGCGACACCGGGCGTGATGACGCGTCGCCGGCCGAATGCCGAGCAGATGCAGGACGTCGAGTTCGTCTGGCCGATGCTGACGCAGATCCTGCGGCTGGACATCGGGCAGGCGCTGGCGGTCCGCGAGCGGGACGTGATCGCGGTGGAAGCCGTCGAGGGCACGGACCGGATGATCGAGCGCGTGGGGCACATCTGCCGGGCCAAGGGTTGGACGCTGTGCAAGGGTGCACGGGCGGGGCACGACCGGCGTTCGGATGTTCCGACGGTCGGGACCAAGACGATCGAGAACATCGCGGCGAGCGGGGGCGGGTGCCTGGCGCTGGCGGCGGGCGATGTGATCATGCTCGAGAAGCAGAAGGTCCTTGACCTTGCCGACAGCCTGGGCGTGTCGATCGTGGGGATTCCCACTGCGCAGCCCTGAGTTTGCGTCGAGCGGCGCACCCGCATCATCCAATGAGCGACACCACGTACGTCAGCCGCGGGGGGCAGAAGCTCAGGCATGCGATCGCCGAGTTCGGGCTTGACGTCCAAGGGCTTGTGTGTGCGGACCTTGGGTGCAGCACGGGGGGGTTCACGGATTGCCTGTTGCAGCATGGCGCGGCGAAGGTGTACGCGGTGGACACGGCGTACGGGCAGCTTGCGTGGAAACTGCGGAAGGATCCGCGGGTGGTGGTGATGGAGCGGTCGAACGCGCTGCACACCAGGCCGGTGGAGGCGGTGGACGTGGTCGTGGTGGATCTTGGGTGGACGACGCAGCGTCAGCTCCTGCCGGTGGCGGCGTCGTGGCTGAAGCCGCGCGGGAGCGCGGGCACGTCGGCGGGTGCATCTTCGAGGGCTTCGGAAGCTCCGTGTGCGGAGCCGCTGCGGACGCCCTGCATT
>DATGXW010000404.1:0-9492 GCA_035298585.1 Phycisphaerales bacterium | reverse complement strand
CGAACCCCCGTGGTCCGCAATCTCAAGCCGATCGGCTGATCGAGTCCTGTCTGTCCCTGAGGCCGCCCGCGAGTTGCCCCCCTCCCCGGCTGACCTCCGGTTCGGGGTTTACAATGTCAGACCTTCGTGGGGGGCGAGTTGTCCATCCCGTGCGGTCATCTGCCGCGTTGGAGGTTCTGCATGCGTGCGTTCTGGGTGATTGTCGCCCTGCTTGTGATCGGCGCTGGATGGCTGGTCCTGGCCAAGCCCTCTTCCACCGGTCCAGCGCCCTCCCTGGCCGGCGAGCCCGCCGCTGAACGCAGCGCTGCGCCCGCCTCGGCCTCGGATACCGCCAAGGCTCTTGACCGCGAGACCTCGCCGCCGACGAGTTCGCGGCTTGATGATCCAGCGCCGGGCGAGGCCAAGACACAGACACCCGCACCGGCACCCGCGCCGGCACCCGCACCCAAGCCCGCACAGGCTTTGGAAACCAAGTCGCCTGAGAACAATCCGCCTGAGATCAATCCGGTTGAGACCAAGCCGGTTGAAACCAAGCCCCAGGACAGCGGGCCGTCTTCCGCCAACCCGCCGTCACCGACAACCCCCACGCCCGCAGAGCCCGCAGCGACGGACCAGAAGACCGTCGAGGCCGGCGAATCGCTCGCAAGCGACGCCAAGGCGTCAGAAGAGAAGGCCGCGAAGGACACGCCCGCCGCTGCGGAGAAGGAATCCAAGACCGCAACCGAGGTCGCCAGCCCCACCACGACCACCGCTCCCGCGGTGGGCCCGACCGGCGGAACGCCGACACCGGCCTCCACCGCCGAGGGTGCCGTGCCCGCGGCCGAGACCGGACCCCTCCCCGCCAAGTTCGAGAAGCTCGAAAACGGCGACACCAAGGTTGACGCACGCTTCATCGTGAAGGGCGAGGGCACGCTTGAGAAGCCCTACGAGGTGACGTGGGAGCACCTGATCTCGGCCAGCGAGCTGTACAACCCCCGCAACGGCAAGAAGCGCCTGCCCGAGCGCGTCATGATGCTCGACGGCAAGTACGTGAAGATGTCGGGGTACGTTGCCTTCCCGATGTACGTGGACCGTCCCAAGGAACTGCTTTCGATGCTCAACCAGTGGGATGGGTGCTGCATCGGCATCCCCCCCACGCCCTACGACGCGATCGAGGTCCGTCTCAAGAATGTCGTGGAGGGTGGCGATCGCTACGCCACGCAGGGCCAGGTGACGGGCAAGTTCAGCGTGAAGCCCTACCTCGCCGGCGACTGGCTGGTGGGCCTGTACGTGATGGACGACGCGGTCTTCACGACCAAGTCGACCGCCGGCGCCACGCGGAATTGAGTGGACACGGCCGACCGCTGGAGAACCGGCGTCGGTTGTGTCGATGCATTCTTCCCCGATCGAAGCATGGACCGGGACCGGTTCGCTCGGCTAGAAGGCCGTGCATGCACACCCCACCGACCCGCTCAGAGGGTCACAAGCCCGCGAGGTGCATCCGTGAAAGTTCTCATCGCCGACAAGTTTGAAAAGTCCGGCATCGAAGCGATCAGGGCCCTCGGCTGCGAGGTGATCAACGAGCCCGAAGCCGGCGCTTCTGGACTGACGCCGGTCATCGAGAAGGTCCAGCCGGCGATCCTCATCGTTCGTTCGAGCAAGGTCAAGCCCGAGGCGATCCGCGCGGGCAGGGAGCTCAAGGTCATCATCCGGGCCGGCGCGGGGTACGACAACATCGACGTACCCACCGCGTCCGCACAGGGGATCGCCGTGTGCAACTGCCCCGGCATGAACGCCGTGGCGGTCGCGGAACTCACCATGGGCCTGCTGATCTCGCTCGACCGCCGCATCTGCGATCAGACCGCCGCCCTGATCGCGGGGAAGTGGGACAAGAAGGAGTATTCCAAGGCGCGCGGGCTCAAGGGCATGACCCTGGGCGTCGTCGGTGCGGGCGCGATCGGCCGTGCAGTCATCAAGCGTGCACTCGCGTTTGAGATGCGAGTCCTGGCCTGGTCGCGCAGCATCACCAAGGAGCACGCCAAGGACCTCGGCGCGGAATGGGGCGGCAACGACACCCCTGCGCTGTGGGCGATGGCCGACAAGTGCGACGCCGTGACGATCCACCTGCCGGGCGCGCCCGACACCCGCCAGCTCATCGGCCGTGAGTTCATCTCGCGCATGAAGCCCGGTGCGTACCTCGTCAACACCTCGCGCGGCAGCGTGATCGATGAAGACGCCCTGCTCGAGATCGCCGCGCAGAAGAACCTCCGCTACGGCGTCGACGTCTACGAGGGAGCGCCCGCCGAAACGCAGGCCCCCTGGCAGGCCAAGCTCGCCCAGGGGGCTCCCGGCGTCGCCAAGGTCCTGACCCACCACGTGGGCGCAAGCACGGACCAGGCACAGAATGCGGTGGCCGAGGAGGTCGTCAAGATCGTCCGCGAGTTCCACACGTACGGCCGTACGGAGAACTGCGTGAACGCCGCGGCGCTGAGTTGATTCTCCTCGGGATACCGCCCCCGTTCGCGTGCTGATCCCCTCGTCGAGACTGACTTCCTAGGATTCCCCATGACAACCGCCGCACCCGCTTCGAGCGTCAAGTCCCCGGTCACCAGGATGGCCTCCGGCCGCATCTTCAACTTCTCCGCGGGCCCCGGCTGCCTGCCCGAAGAAGTCCTCAAGCAGATCCAGGGCGATGTCATGAACATCGCAGGTTCGGGGATCGGCATCCTCGAGCACAGCCACCGCGCCAAGACCTTTGACAAGGTCCTCGCGGACGCCTTCGCCGACTTCCGCAAGATCTCGAATCTCCCGAGCAACTACCACGTCCTCTTCCTGACCGGCGGCGCGACGACGCAGAACTACATGATCCCCGCGAACCTCAAGCCGCAGGACCAGGCCGCGGATTACATCACGACCGGCTACTGGGCAGAGAAGAGCCTCGAGCACGCCAAGGTCTACGGCACGCTCCACGAAGCGGCGACGAGCAAGGACAAGAACCACTCGTACATCCCCACTGACGCACAGACGAAGTATTCCGAGAAGCCTGCATACGTTCACTTCTGTTCCAACAACACGATCTACGGCACCGAGTGGCACGAGGTCGATGCCTCGGGCAAGAACACCTGGCATCAGCGCAACCCCAAGGTCCCCGACGGCGTTCCGCTCGTGTGCGACATGTCGAGCGACATCTACTCGCGGCCGATCGATTTCACCAAGTACGGCATGGTCTACGCAGGTGCACAGAAGAACCTCGGCGCTGCGGGAACGACGGTCGTCGTGATCCGCGACGACCTTGCCAAGAAGAAGGCCCGCGAGCTTCCGTGGATGCTCCAGTACGAGACCTTCGCCAAGGATGAGAGCAGGCCCAACACGCCCCCCGTCTTTGCGATCTATGTCTGCGGCCTGGTCTTCAAGTGGATCCTCGGGCACGGCCAGAACGGCCGCCACTGCCTCGACGTGATCCACGAGATCAACATCCGCAAGGCGGGCCACATCTACGACGTGCTTGATTCGAGCAAGTTCTTCAAGGGCCATGCAGAGAAGAACGCACGGAGCCTGATGAACCTGACCTTCCGCTGCCCGACGCCCGAGCTGGACGACAAGTTCTGCAAGGAGGCGGCCGCGGCGGGTCTCGACGGCATGAAGGGCCATCGCGCCACCGGCGGCATGCGCGCCAGCATGTACAACGCCATGCCCGAGGATGGTTGCAAGGCCCTCGCCCAGTTCATGCGCGAGTTTGAACGCACGAACGGCTAAGTCTCGCGCGGCCGGGCTGGCACGCACACGTCTGAACGCTGTATCACGACGACAGGATCACACGAGCCCGGGGCGGCGGTCCGCCCCGGGCTTTGGTCTTTGGGCCGTGGGACATCGGCGATCCCGGGATGCGGGCATCGATGTCCACCCACGCGCGGCGGCTCAGCATCCGGTCTCGAACGCCTCGATGAACGCGTCGTAGTCTTCGATGTCGACAAAGCCCGTGCCGTCGAAGTCAGCGTCCTCTTCACCCGCCTCGAAGGCCGCGACGAACGCGTCAAAGTCCTCGATGTCGAGGAATCCCGAGCCGTCAAAGTCGGCGTTGCAGGCGGCGGCATCTCGGGAGAACATCGACGCGGGGATCACCTGCTTGGCCATGCCCCCGCCCGCGACCGAGACGATCAGGCCGACGCTCCCGGTCCTTTCAAAGAGCTCCGCGCGGATGCGGTGAACGCCCGCCTTGAGCTTGATCTTGCCGGACTTCTCCACCATGCTGAAGGCCCAGGCCTGCGGGCTCTTGAGCCCGTCGTTGTCGACGACCAGCGTGCCGCCGATGTACAGGCGGGATCCATCATCCGAGTTCGCGTAGAACGTGTACTCGGCCGGTTGGGGGATGGTGATGTACCCCTCGTAGACCGCGCCGAAGTTATCCTGCCGCCCGCTGGTCGAGAACGTTCCATTGGTCGACGCAAAGGAAAGCCGCTCCACCGCGTCGGTCTTGAACGCCGCGAGCTGTGCATAGTCCGGCAACGCCGATGGTGCGTTCAGGTCGTAGTACGACACGTCGACCCCGGGCCGCGTCTGCTCGGGATTGGCCGGATCCTGATACCCCGCGGCGGATTCAACGTTCACCTGGACCGTCGCGTTTGAAGGGCCGCCGGCAGATCCCTGGATCGTGTACGTGAACGAATCGGCGCCGGGCGTGGCGGGGGGCGTGTAGCGAAGGATGTCCCGTCCCCCGGGGCCCATGCCCGCCAGCCGTTCGACCAGACCGCCGCGAGCGGAAGTCGTCGCGTGCGACGTGAGGGTGAAGCTCCCGCCATCGAGCGCGACGTCGTTGGAGAGCACATCGATGGTCTGGGCCGTCGACGTGAGGCTGAAGACCGAGTCGCCCACCGCGACGGCGGGGGCCGGGCCCACCGCCCACTGGACAGCCCTCCCGACGTTGATGCGTCCCCATCCGTAGGTCTCATCCTCCCCCGCAGAGCCGAGATCATCGCACGCGTAGAAGAGGATGTTCTCGACCTGCGCGGCGGTCAGGGAGGGGTTGGCGGACCAGATCATGGTGAGAGCGCCGTTGCACACGGGCGTCGCCATGCTCGTCCCGCTCCAGGCCTGGTACCCGCCGCCGACGACCGTCGAGAGGATGTTCACGCCCGGCGAGAAGACGTCGACGGCTCGACCGTACGCTGAGAAGCCGGCGCGGTTGTCTCCCGAATCTGAAGCGCCGACGACGATGACGTCCTTGTGATCAAACGTCGAGAGATTGGCGCCATCATTGCCCGCGGCGAAGCAGTAGATCGCGTTCTTGGAGCGGATGTACTCCCCGGTCGTCTGGATCGAGGAGTTGTTGACGCCCGAGTAGCTCGAACCGATCACCTTGGCGCCGTTATCCGCCGCCCAGCGAGCGCCTTCGAGGATCTCCGACATGCTCGCGCTGCCGTTGGAAGCGTCCGTGACCCGGCACATCATGATCCGGGCGTTCATGTTCACGCCCGAGACGCCCTTGGCGTTGTTGCCGATGGCGGCCGCACACCCCGCGACGTGCGTCCCATGCCCGTTCACGTCGCTCACGCTGCCGCCGTTTACCTCCGCCTTGTTCGCCGGGGCGTTGTACCCCGGTACCCGGTTGGCCGCGAGGTCGGGGTGCGTCGTGTCGATCCCCGTATCGGTCGCCGCCGAAATGATGGTGCTGCTGCCGAAGGTGTAGTTCCAGGCGGTCGGGGAGCCGATCTTGGGGTGGTGCCACTGGCTGGAGTACATCGGATCGTTGGGCGTCGCGATCGGGTAACAGGTCCAGTCGGGGGAAACATACTCGTAATCGCCCGTCGCCATCAGTTCGACCGCGAGCCGGTTCTCCCCGGTCCCGCGTCCAAGCCCCGCCGGCACACGGACCACGTATTCATCAACCTCCGGGTAGTACTTGGCGGTGATCGCCGCGAGCCGCTGGCGAGCCTCGACGTCACGCGCGATCAGCGCCGCCGAACGTGAACGCCGATGCTCCTGCAGCGGACGGACGATCAGGAGGCCCGAGAACTCAAGCTCGCCGGGCGTTTCCCGAAAAAGCACCGGAAGTGGACCGCCACCTCCCGCCCGCCCTTCCTGACCGAAGGCAGACGCACCGGCGAGCCCCACCACCGTCCCCGCCGCAATGACAATCCGATGGCACATCTTCATGGTTCGATCCCTCACTACGCCCGGAGGATTTGCAGATTGATCCAGAAGGCCGCGGCCTGCACCGGCCGACGGCCAAGAACCGATCCGGGAAAGCTACCAGAATGTGCACATTCTGCAAAGGCTTCCCGGCGGATTGTGCCGCCGTCCCGCCAGGTTGCGAAGGGCAAGCGTCGAGCGCAGAGGCGGACATTCCCCAACAAAAATGCCGAGGGCGACGCCACGAGACGTCGCCCTCGGATCCAGGCATGGTGCCCTGCGCTTTCTCAGCACCCCTTCTCGAATGCCGTCACGAAGGCGGTGAAGTCGTCGGTGTCGACAAACCCGGTGTAGTCAACGTCAGATCGCAGCAGGCCCTGCTCAAAGTCCATGACAAAGGCCGTGAAGTCGTCGGTGTCCACGAAGCCCGAACCGTCATAGTCGGCCTCGCAGTCGGGGACGTTCTCGGGGCCTTCGGCCGGGGGTTCGACGGTCGGCTCGATCACGTTCTTGAAGGCCGCCGGCGTGTCGTCGCGGCTCTGGGCAAGGCGGAAGATCCCGTTGAACTTCATGCCATCAAAGCCCGAGATTGCCTTGTGCACAAGCTCGCCCTTCTCGTCGCGGCGGAACTCGCGCACCGAGCCGTCGCACAGGATCGCCAGACCGCCGTCGGGGAGGAACTGGATGCTGCGGATCTGGTCGACGCCCTTGAGCGTGTGCTTCTTGGCCATCGGTGAACCCTCGCGCGGGCGGGTGATCTCAAAGACCGAACCGTCGCCGGGCGCCAGCCAGATGTTGTGGCCGACGGGATCGATCGCCACCGCCGACGTTGCATCCACCTTGACCCCGTCGGGGATCAGTCGGTCGTGCAGCACGCGAAGGTTGCGGTCAAGCTGGATGAGCCGGCGCTTCAAGGGGTCGAACGCGACCACCTCATCGGTCGCATCGTCGTACGCCAGCAGCGCGATGGGGTTCTGACCGTCGAACTGGGCGTCGGGCTTGCCGGTCTCCGGGTTGATCTTCAGAACCTTGGAGCCCTGGCCGACGAAGATCTCCTCGAAGCGGCCCAGCGCCAGCGGGCCCACGGCGTCAAGCTCAAAGAAGGGCTTGTGCTCGCCGAAGGCAAGGTCGAGCATCCACACCCGCGGGTTCTTCCCGCCCACGACCGCCAGCGCACGCGTCATCTCCGGCATGAGTTCGAGCTGGACGATGTCCTGCGCATCGGCGAATTTGATCGGTTCTTCCGAGGGGAGTTCCTCCCGCGAATAGCCAAAGGGCCTGACAAGCGTGAGCGGGCTCGCGTCGCGGCCGGTCTCGATCCCGACGCCGAAGTTGACCATGAGCGTCACGATGCCGGTCATGAAGCCCTTGGTCGTCCCCGTGTAGGCGTCGAGCTGGTAGATGAAGGCGTACATCGCGTCGTTGCCCCAGCGGAACACGTCGAACTTGGGAACGGCGTTGCTGCTCGACGTGCTGAACGTGCTCTGGCTTGAGTACGAGTCGCCCGAGCTTGGGTCGCGCCAGCGCATCACCGGCGTCCCGGAGCACAGGTTGTACGCGCCGTTCATCGTCACCGAATGCCCGCCCGTCCGCTTGTACTGCCCCCCCTCGCGCTTGAACCACCCGATGTGCATGTTCACCAAGCCCCCCAGCTTGAGCTGGGCCGCCGCGTACTTGGGCGTCGGACCGATCGAGGAACCGCCCGGGTACGCCGACTTCTTGATCCCGATCATGTACGGGTTGGGCGCCGCGAAATCGTTGACATAGTCGAAGACGTCACCCCAGTCGAGCGACGTGCCGTCGTAGGGATCCGTGTCCATCCGGTTGCCCATGTCGGCGATGCGGCTGCTCACGATCGGGTAGTACGACTGGGATTGCCAGTTGTACGTTCCGTACAGCGGCCACATCAGCCCCTGGTACCCGTTGTTCTGCAGGAACGCCATCTGGTTTACCCACGAGGTCGGCACGCAGTACATCTTGCCGTCGTTGGGAAGCGTCGTGCGCTTCTGGTCAAAGTCGGGAATCCCCGCCCGGTACACCGAGCACTGCCCGTGTGCAGTCCCGGCGCTCGCCGCAACCGCCGCGATCACGATCGACTTGCCAAGCGAGGAAAGGGACATCGACATCTTGCTGCGATTCATCTCTTCAATCTCCATGTGACGGACGCCCTGTTGCGGCCCGCCTCCGCCCGGCATTCGCCGGGCCCCGGGGCCGAGGTCTCATGCCCGTCATGCAGCAAGCGGAAACAATCCGCACACCGGACAACGAATTTTGATCTGCACATGGATCCCGCTGAACTGGAACTGTTAGGATGTGCAAGAGAGAGATGCACAAGCACGCCGACAACAACCCGGTTCCCGGCGATTGCGCTGGAGTGGAGCAGGTCACCCGGCTCATACTCGCGGCCCAGTCGGGTGAATCCGCCGCCGCTCAGGAATTGCTGCCCTTGGTGTACGACGAACTGAGGCGGCTTGCGGCGAGCCACCTGGCCAGGGAACCCTCTGGGATCACGCTCCAGCCGACCGCGCTGGTTCACGAGGCGTACGTCCGGCTGCTCGGCGCCCGCGACGTGGAGTGGAATGGCAAGGGCCACTTCTTTGCCGCGGCCGCCCAGGCGATGCGCCGGATCCTCATCGACCATGCACGTGCACGCGCCGCGGCCAAGCGCGGCGGCGGCCCTGGCAACCGCGCCCCGATGGAAGCCGTCGAGGCAACCGTGGCCGCCCCGGGCAGCAACGGCTCGGAAGAGGCACGCATGGACCTTCTCATGCTCAACAACGCCCTGGAAAGGCTCGAACAGCACGACCGCCGCCAGGCAGAGGTCGTGACGCTCCGCTACTTCGCCGGGCTCACCATCGAACAGACCGCGCAGGCGATGGGGCTTTCGAGCGGAACCGTCAAGAACGAGTGGACCTTCGCGCGTGCATGGCTGCGGCGGGAGATGGCCACGCTCGCGCCGGGTCACGACGCATGAACTCCGCAAGGGTCAAGGACGTCTTCCACCGCGCGCTCGAACTCCCCGCGAGCGAACGGGTCGGATTTGTCGAGCGGGAGCTTGAAGGCGCCGACAGCCGGCTCGACGCGGATGAAGTTCTGTCGCTCCTGAGGTATCACGAGCAGGAAGATCCTTTCCTGGAGAGCAACGCGCTCGCCGACGCGGGCCTCGATACCGCCGCGCCGGTTGACGGGCTCGACCCCGGCACGCGTCTTGGGCCCTTTGTGATCGAGGGCCCGCTGGGTCGTGGCGGGATGGGAATCGTCTACCGCGGAAGACAGGAATCACCCCCGCGCCCGGTCGCGGTCAAGATCGTCCACGGCGGGCTCGGGGGGCCCGCGCTCTCGCGGCGGTTCACCCGCGAGGCGGCGGTGCTGGCCCGGCTGCAC
>DATGXW010000403.1:0-6548 GCA_035298585.1 Phycisphaerales bacterium | reverse complement strand
CCTCGACAGAAGCCACGCCCGATGCCGCCGAGCACGCCATGCGGCGGGTTCTCCAATCGGCGGGCGTCGACATCGAGTACGCGGTCGTCCGGGAGGGTCATACGCTCCTGCGTACCGACTCTGACCCGGACACGACGCCATGGCGTGCACTGATCGCCGCCCGCGTCGGCAGCGTTCGCCTGATCGACAACGCCCCCTGGCCCTGATCCGGAACCGTGAACCTTCCTCAAAGCCCTGCGGTCACGAAACCAACCATGGAGTTTCGGGGGCCCGTTGCCCCGGACCCTTGCCCCCACGTTGTCCCAGTGCCTTGGTGTTTTGGTGCCTTGGTGCCTTGTCCACCAAAATTCACCCCAACCCACAATGTGCCCCCTCTGAAAGTGGAAGTTCGCGCCCGCGCCCGCGAACAATGTGCACATGAGCAAACTGATCGCACTGGCGTATTCGGGCGGGCTTGATACCTCCGCCATCATCCCGTGGCTCCGTGAGAACATGGACTGCGAAGTCGTTGCCGTCGTCGGCGACGTCGGGCAGGGGTCCGACGAACTGGCCGGGATCGAGACCAAGGCCCGGAACTCGGGTGCGCGCGAGTGCCACGTCGTGGACCTCAAGCGCGAGTTCATGACCGATTTCATCGAGCCGATGCTCCTCACCGGCGCGATGTACGAAGGCCGCTATCTCCTGGGCACCGCCATCGCCCGTCCCCTGCTCGCCAAGGCGCAGGTCGACGTTGCTCGCAAGGTGGGCGCCAAGGCCCTCTGCCACGGCTGCACCGGCAAGGGCAACGATCAGGTCCGCTTCGAGTCCGCCTTCGCCGCCCTCGCGCCCGACATGGAAGTGATCAGCCCCTGGCGCATCTGGACCCTCAAGGGCCGCCAGGACCTTCTCGACTACCTCAAGAAGCACAACGTCCCCACCACCGCCAGCGCCACCAAGATCTACTCCCGGGACCGCAACCTCTGGCACATCAGCCACGAGGGCGGCGCGATCGAAGATCCCTGGAACGCCCCCCCGGACGATGTCTGGATGCTCACCGCCGGCATCAAGGATGCGCCCGACACGCACGAAGACGTCACCATCACCTTCGAGCACGGTCGCCCGCGCAAGCTCAACGGCACGCAGACCTCCCCCGAGGTGCTCGTCGAGAAGCTCAACGAGATCGGAGGCCGCCACGGCGTGGGACGCGTCGACCTCGTCGAGAATCGCCGCGTCGGCATGAAGTCCCGCGGACTCTACGAAACCCCCGGCGGCACCATCCTCGTCGAGGCCCTCAAGGGCCTTGAGGAAATGGTCCTCGACCGCGAGACCCGGCACTGGAAGGAGCACCTGGGGCTCACCTTCGCCGAACTCGTCTACGACGGCCGCTGGTTCACCCCCCTGCGCGAGGCCCTCTCCGCATGTGCAGAGAAGATGGCCGAGAAGCTCACCGGCGACATCGTCGTCCGCCTCCACAAGGGCCACGCGACGACCATCCAGCGCCGCAGCCCGCACGCACTCTACTCGCAGAACTTCGCCAGCTTCGACATGAACGAACTGTACGACCAGAAGCACGCCGAGGGCTTCATCCGCCTGCTCAGCCTCCCCGAGCGCATCGCCGCGCTCAAGGCCCGCGGCCTGAAGTAAAGCAAAAGGGGCACTGGGCACTGGGCACTGGGCACTGGGCACTGGGCACTGGGCACTGGGCACTCGAAACGATTGAACGTACTTTGCAGGCCTCCGGCAGTCACCGGAGGCCTTTTTCGTTTCTTGATGATCACGCCGCCCTCCACCCACAGAGGCGTGCACATCCGCATCTGCCGACCAGCGTGCGAACCCTTCGCTGAACGCGTTTTCACGATCGATTCACTCGACGCCGAGTGCTTCGCACCACCTCACTTTCGACGAGAGACGGTTGCAATAAATGAACGCGAGTTCGAAGGACAACGGAAGAATGCTCCAAGCCTGACGGGCGAAAGCAGGACCCCAAGTCAGCTCAGACTCGCTCGCCCCACACCCTTAGCGATTCGTTCATCTCGTCAGCAACAACCCCGGCACGCCCGGGTTGTTTTTTTACCCGATCGAGCAGCGAAAAAAGGCGTCCGATCATGAGCGTTGATTCACGGTCGGTTCACGCCGTCCCGCGCACATCCCCCACACTCATGTGCATACGACGATCAAGACCGCGATGACCGACAGACGACGAGGACCTGACCACGCACAAGACCGGATCGCGGAAAGTTATGAAAGTGGATCCTGCACGGCATCTTTGATGCTCCTGCTGATTCAAAGACATCTTCCAAGAAACAGTCTCCAGTCGCGGTCAACTCCCTCGTCACCAAGGACCCCGGTTCGCCGGGGTTTTTGTTTTTTCTTCCGCCCGACCGGATCCACCTCCAGCGCGGGATCCATGTCACAGGTATTCACACCGGCTTCATCGCCCCTGGCCACCTCGTGTGGACGTCATACCAGTCATCGACAGTGACCGTGGAGATCATGCACAATGGAAAGCCGCATCACCCGCATACTCAGTTCCCTGCTGGCCTCTACCTCGGGATACGCACTCCAGCCCGCGGACTCGCCCCCCGCGCCGAGACCTCCGGCCAAGGATGAACTGCGCATCCCTCTCCCCAACCGCGGCGCCCAGCCGCAACCGGAGGCTCGGCCGTCGCAAGAGACAACCGACCCCACCTCCGAGCGCGACCTGCAACCAGCCGCGCAGGAATCCTCTCTCGAAGATCGCACGCTCGCCCGATTCGCCGGAACGTGGCGTGTCGAAGTGACGCTGAACCCAGTCTATTTCGACGATGCTGCTCGGCCTGATTCCGGCAGGCTTCCAAAGGGATCAAACCCGGTACGCGCTGAGGATGATGTTCACCACCTCACCGGGCGTGCACACGGCAAGCTTCTGTTGAACGGCAAGGCGGTGGAGCAGGTCATCTCGATCGAAGGCACGAATCTCCCTGATTCAAACCGCGCTGGTGACGCGCCGTCGGCCTTCGATTCGATCATCCTTCTTTCGTACGCACAGGCCACCCGGAATTTCTCACTTGTGTCGGTCGATGCGCGCGGACATGGACCAGTCCAGATTCAAGGGACCCTCAACTCTCAGACGGACAGGCTTGTCTTCGGCGATCCTATTGAAGCCTCCACAGATCGCACCATCGAGGACCTTCCGACCGACGGTCGAACCAACCCACGTCTGGATGGCCGCAGCGGCGGCCCGATCGAGAGCCAGCCCGCCGCGGAAGCGAATGATGCGGATTCACCCAACCCCAACGCCGGCAGCGGCGGCACCAGCGATTCGGCCATCGGCCGTGACGAGCGAGACAGCCGCCGACCCAGCGGAACGAGCAACAGCCGCGTGACGCAGCCCGACCAGCGTCAGGCAAATGACCCCGAGCCGACTCCCGCCCAGCGTGACCACCTGGCCCCGGTTCGTGTCATCATCTCGTTCAACGAGGATGGCTCCTACGAACTGACGGCGTACGTACACCCCGACGCTCGGATCCGATCCCGCGCCGCCGCGACACGGGCCACCACTGCCCAGCGGCCCATTCTCTACACCGCCCGCTTCACGCCCATGGAAAGCGCCACCGCCGACCACGAACAGGATGCCGGCCAGCAGCTCCCCGCCCGTGATCGATAGCTCATCCGCTCGCGCCACCCTGCCCACCACCGCCCCGCGACGAACTACGCTTTCCCATGAAGGTCAATCTCGCCTCGGCGTTCTCAACGTTCCACGATCACTGGTCACCTCGCGTCGCCGCCGAGCTCAACGGCCAACAGGTCAAGCTCGTCAAGTTCAAGGGCGCGTTCGATTGGCACCATCACGAGCGTGAGGATGAACTCTTCCTGGTCCATCGCGGAGCCTTCACGATGGAGTTTCGCGACCGCAAGGTTGCGCTGACCGCGGGCGAGATGCTCGTCGTACCCCGCGGCGTCGAGCACCGCCCCGTCGCCGAGCACGAAGTCGAGGTCATTCTCTTCGAGCCCGCGTCCACCCTCAACACCGGCAACGTCACCACGGAGAAGACCGTGCACACGCCCAGGCATCTCTGAAGAGCGCTCGATCCCGCCTCGACATTCGCCGCTCGCGCGACCAATAAAAACGGCCCCGGCAACTCGCCGGGGCCGCTTCACAATCACGTTGCTTTGATGCTTCAGGCTCTGCTCAGCACCCCGACTCAAATGCGATCACAAAGCCCGTGAAGTCCTCGATGTCGACAAAGCCCGAGGAATCAAAGTCAGCGTCCTCCGTGCCCGCCTCGAACGCCAGCACGAACGCCGTGTAGTCCTCGATATCGACAAAGCCGGACTGGTCAAAGTCCGACGGACACAGGTCAGGCTCGCAGATGTCCGCCGTACCGTTGCCGTTCCCATCCGCGCAGGTCGTCAGGGGGCCCGAGAAGGTTGCGCCGGGAATCCCCGTGCAGTCCGCCTGGGTCAACTGAAGGCAGAATCCGTTGCCCAAGCAGCACGCGCCCGTCGGCTGCGGACAGTTCGTCGAGCCGCAGGATGTCCCAAGCCCCTGGAACGTCCCGCCCTGCGATGTGCAATCCGCCTGCGAGGTGGTGATGCAGTTGCCCAGCGGCAGGCAGCACGCGCCCGTCGGACACTGGTTGCCCGCACACGAGGTTCCACCGCCAAGCCACGTCCCCCCCGCGCCCGTGCAGTCGACCTGCGCCAGCGTGAGGCAGAAGTTGTTGCTGAAGCAGCATGCGCCCGTCGGCGCGGGACAGGTGCCGGCGTTGCACGCCGAACCATCACCCTTGTACTGACCCGCCTGCGAAAGACAACTTGATTCCGTAAGCACTTGGCAGGATCCGTTGGGAAGGCAGCACGCCCCCACCCCCGGCTGGCAGTTCACCTGCCGCCATGATGCACGCATCACCCAGTCCCCGCTCGGCCGACAGAGCTGATTGAGCGACTGGAACGTCGTCCACCCTCCGTTGGGCGGGCATCCGAACGCGCCGCAGTTCACGCCCCGCAGCCAGTTCCCCGCGGGCTGTGCAAGCCCGGAAACATCCGTCGTGGGGAACGCGTTGCGGTTGTTCGGGATGTCCACGCTCCCGCCGCACCCGTTGCCCGTCTGTGCGTTGTGATCATCGATCCGAAAGCCGATCGTGAACGTGTTCGATCCATCCGATGGCGCGTTGATGATGATCTGCTCAGGATCGCCGGGATCGATCCCGAACATCAGGTTGGTGCCCGTCGTCCCCGGCCCCAGCACGATGTGCGGCAAGATATCCCCGTCCGACGAGTACGACGCGACCAGCGTTCCCGTGTTGGGCTTGCCCGACCAGAACATCATCGTCCACTTCGTCGTGGTCAGCGAGATCGCGTTCTGCTGGGCGATGATGATCTCGGTCGTCTGGATCTGGATCGGAAACGAGCTCGCGGGAATCGTGTACGACGCCGCCGCGATCTCCGTTTCCGCAAAGCCCGCCTGGATGACGTAGCTGCCCCCCTCAAACGTCGCATCCGTGTGCGTCGACACATTGTCGCACGCCGCCGGATTCACCCCCCCATCCGAAGGCGGAAGATATTCCCCGCCCCCCAGCGATGAGACATAAAACGTCGGGATGTCACCCGTGATGACGATCGACTCAAGCGCTGCACGTCCGGGCGGCACGGCCTCCTCCGATGCCACCGCCGTCGCGGGAGCAAACGGCATCGACGATGTGCCCGGCAAGGTCAGAAGCGCCAGTCCTGTCACCGGCACCATCAGCCCGGCCCGGAGCACGCGGCCGCGGCCCGACACAAGAGCGCCCACCACGTCCAGCATTCGTGTTACCGTGCGGTGTCCGATCGACATACGTGCTCCTCTTGCAGAACTTGATCCACAGGCCCGGCTCGCGGCCAAACCCGCTCCAGACTACCGTCTTTTCACACGAAGAGGAAAGGAATCTGCTCCCCCGACAACCCAGTTCGAGGGATACGTCGACCTTCACCATCCTCCGCATGTCCAAACAAAATCCCATCACAACATCCCCCGCCAAGGCGCACCTGATCCCAGGCCTGGTCCTCGCAGCCGCCCTCGCCGCATCCTGGGCGCTTGCGCTCGCCACCCTCGGCTCCATCCAGCTTCCTGGGTGCGGTCCGGGCTCGTCCTGCGACAAGGCCGCCAGCTCCGCCTGGGGCTCCCTTCCCGTTCTCGGACTCCCCATCTCCATCGTCGGCGCGGCGTGGTTCACCGCCTCCCTCGCCGCCTTCATGATCACGGCGACCGGCGACGCGGGACGCGGACGAACCCTGCGTGCACTCTGGGTGCTCAGTGCACTCTCCTCCGTGCTGTACCTCGGTGTGATCATCTACCACGGCTTCTGGTGCCGCATGTGCATCACCGTGCACATCGCCAACATCACCTTCGTCGCCATGATCCTCCGCGCTCCTCCCGCCCCCGCCGCGGGCAAGCATCGCCAGCTTCTGGCCATCCTGATCGCTTTCATCGTCGGGCTCGGCACGCTCCTGACCCTGGGCCGGATGCACCATGCACACCAATCGGCAGTCCTGGCCGAGCGTGCCGCGCAGCAGGAACGAAGCCTCCAGGAAATCGCGGCCGCCCCTTC
>DATGXW010000402.1:0-1771 GCA_035298585.1 Phycisphaerales bacterium | reverse complement strand
CGGGGGGGATGTGGGGAAAGTGGGGGTTGGTGTTTCAGGGATGACGAGCGGGCGAGCTCAGACGATGAGATCGGATTCGCCGCCGCGGCCCTGGATGATGACGTCGCCGGACTCTTCGAGCCTGCGGACGATGTCGACGATGCGCTGCTGGGCGGCCTCGACGTCGCTGACGCGGACGGGTCCCATGAATTCCATGTCCTCCTTGATGAGCTGTGCAGCGCGCTCGGACATGTTGCGGAAGATCTTGTTCTGGAGGTCGGTCGAGGCGGTCTTGAGGGCCAGGGCGAGCTCCTCGTTGTCGACTTCCTTGAGGACCGACTGGATGCCCTTGTCGTTGACGAGGTTGATGTCCTCGAAGACGAACATGAGCCGGCGGATCTGCTCGACCAGGTCGGGGTCATCGGACTCAAGACCTTCGAGGATGGCCTTCTCGGTGGCGCGGTCGGCGAGGTTGAGGATCTCGGCGACGGTGGGGACGCCCCCGGCCTTCTCCATGCTCTGGGCGAGCATGTTGGCCAGGCGGCTTTCCAGGCCCTTCTCGACCTCGCGGATGACCTCGGGGTTGGTCTGCTCCATGTTGGCGATGCGCTTGATGACCTCGATCTGCTTCTGCATGGGGAGGCCGCCGAGGATTTCGGCGGCCTTGTGGTGCGGGAGGTGGCAGACGATCAGCGCGATGGTCTGGGGGTGCTCATCCTGGATGAAGGTGAGGAGGTTCTCGCTCTCAGCGCGCTGGAGGAAGGCAAAGGGCGTCTTCTGGACCTGGACCTGGATGCCCGCGAGCATCTTTTCGGCGGCCTTGGGGTCCATCGACTGGTTGAGGACCTGCTTGGCAAAGTCGAGGTTGCCCTCGGCGGCGTACTGGCTGGCGACGTGGAAGCCGTAGTACTCCTCGATGACGGCGTCCTGGAGTTCCTTGGGGACGCGGCCCAGGCCGGCGAGCTCGCGGGTGAGTTCCTGCACGGCCTCGGCGGACATCTTGCGGAGGATCAGGGCGGCGCGCTCGGAGCCGACGGCGAGCAGGAGGATCGCGGCCTTGGTCATGCCTTCGAGCTTGGAGGCGTCGTCGGGGAGTTTTTCGTTGGGCTTGCGGGCCATGGTCGAGGATCAGCGGCTTGGTGGCAAGAGGGTGAGTGTCGAGGGGCGAGCGGGCGTTCAGAGTGAGCTTGGACTCGTTGGAAGGGCGGTGCGTGGAGGGTCAGGCGTCGAGCTGCACCCAGCGGTTGAGGGCCTGGGCCGCCATCGTGGGATCCTGCTGGACCATCTCGTTGACGCTTTCGAGCATCTTGGCCATGCGCATCTCCTGGTCGTCGATCTCGATGCCCGACATCGCCATCTCGCCCTCGGCGGCCTCGCCGATCGCCTCACCCTTGAGCTCAACCTGCGGTGGGACGCCGACGAGTTCCTCGGCGGTCGGGAGTTCGAGGCTCTTGGCGGACTTCTTGACCATCGAGAGCATCATGAACAGCGCGATGAGGGCCAGGACGCCCAGCACGATCGTGTCGATCATGCCGCCGCCCAGGGAGAGGATGCCTCCCCCACCACCACCGCCACCCCCCCCGCCAAGGCCGATGGTGCCCAGGAGGCCCCCACCCTCTCCACCGGCCAGGGCTGGCATGTCCATCGAGACCATCGAGACGACGACGTCGCCGCTGGTGACGTTGCCCTTGGAATCGCGGGTCTGGACGTGGGGCGTGAGGCTGGCGACGATGCGGGTCTTCTCGGCGTCGAACCGGGCGGTGATCTCCGCCTCGGTGGGCGCGGCGGGGGG
>DATGXW010000401.1:0-2357 GCA_035298585.1 Phycisphaerales bacterium | reverse complement strand
AGGGGGGGCAAGGCAGCAAGGCATCAAGGCAGCGAGGCACAAATGCATCGAGATGTGGGGGCCGTGCTTGCCTGCCCCTGTCTCAGAGCAGACAGGAGCAGGGCACCCGGAGTCAAGGCAGAAAGGCAGCGATGTATGGGGGTGGTAGTTGCCTGCCCCTGTCTCAGAGCAGACAGGAGCAGGGCACCCGGCGTCAAGGCAGAAAGGCAGAAAGGCATCGATGTATGGGGGCGGTAGTTGCCTGCCCCTGTCTCAGAGCAGACAGGAGCAGGGCACCCGGCGTCGAGGCAACGAGGCGGCATGGGAGGGGGATGCACACATGGGTTTTGGGGCGTGCGGGGAATTACCGCGGGGCAGGGGTGAGGGCCTTCTTGACCTCGTCGAGGAGTCGCTCGACGGGGAAGGGTTTGAAGAGGACTGCCTGGAGGCCTTCTTGCGATGCACGGACGATGGAGTGGTGCGGGTCGTAGCCAAAGCCGGTCATGAGGATGACGGGGGTGAGGGGTCGGACGGCCTTGGATGCACTGAAGACTTCGTAGCCGTTGCGGTCGGGCATCTGGATGTCGCTGATGACCAGGTCAAAGGGGGCGATGTCGCCGGCCTGGACGTGCTCGAGTGTGCTGATGGCGGTGACGCCTGACTCTTCGAGCGTGACCTCGCAGCCGCGGTGGCGGAGGACGTCGCCGATGATGCGGCGGATCTTGGCGTGGTCGTCGGCGACGAGGATTCGCTTGCCGGCGAAGGCGGGGTCGTGGCGGGCGGGTCCGAGGGCGGGGCCGACGCCCAGGAGCGTGTTGGGTCCGGCGGCCAGGTCGTTCATGCGTTCGCGGATGGTGCCGACGTCGGTCTTGATGCGGGAGATGTGCTCGCGGAGGCGCGGATCGGCGGCGGCCTCGTGGTCGAGCGCTTCGACCTCGCGGAGGATGTCGGTGAGGGGGGCTTCGAGCTCGCCCTCGAGCCGGCCGGTGACGGTCTGGTTGACGGTGCTGCGCTCGACGACCAGGAGGTCGAGCATGTGGAAGGCCATGGCGATGTAGCGTGCGAGGATCTCGCCCAGGCGGCGGTCATCGTCGTCGAAGGCCTCGGCCTGCTGCGACTCGACATTGATGATGCCCAGGATGCGGTCCTGCAGGCGGAGGGGGATCGTGAGGGAGGAGCGGGCGCCGCCCAGGCCGGGGAGGAAGAGCTCATCGCTCGAGGTGTCGCGGCAGATGTAGGAGTTGCCGGTGGCGGCGACGTAGCCGGAGATGCCGTTGCCCTCGGGGAGGGGGAAGATGTCGAACTCGGCGATGCTCTCGGGGAGGCCGTAGATCACGACGGGCTCGAGCTTGCCGGAGCGCTTGTCGAAGAGGCGGATGACAAAGTGGTCAAAGTGCAGGAGCTTGGCGGAGGCGTCGACGATCTTGGATTCGAGGTGCTTGAGCCGCTCGACGGCGTTCATCTTTCGGACAACCTCTGAATCCATGCGGATCAGCTCGTTGCCGGCGTTCTCGATCGCCTCGATGTCGCGGCGCATCTGAACCTGCTTGGTGACGTCGCGGGTGACCAGGCCGCAGCGGCACTCGGCGGGGAGTTCGAGGCGCGGGGGGTGGCCCGAGGCCTGGGGCATGAGGCTGATGGTGACCTCAAACCAGCGCTTCTCGTCGGCGGAGGTGACCTCTCGGCGCTGGACGAGCGACTCGGGGGAGGTCTGACCGAGCCGCCGCAGGAAAGGGTCCATGACCTGGCTTGCGATGAAGCCGCGGCAGAGGCTCAGGATGCGCTGGCGGGTGGGCTCATCCAGGGTCTGGAAGACGGAGTTGGCCCAGACGACGTCCCCAGCGCCCGTCGAGAGACAGACACCTTCGCCGATGGTCTCGAAGAGGCGCTCGGCCTGTTCGAGTTCGAGGCGGGGAACCTCAGGACTCCGCCCGTCGGTGGTGGAGGCGCCGGGCCGGGATGGATCGGAGGGGGAACTCACGGCTGCGGGAGAACGATGCACGGCGTGACATGGCCGTGCACCGGGGGTTGATGGGCACTGCGGGCGCGACCGTCTGAGGGGGCCTGCCGGGAGGGCAGGCCGCCTGCACATGGGCGCGCTGGGAGTCTAAGAGGCCTTGGACCAGACCGCAAACCAGGTTCCCCGGGAGTGCACGGGGCGGGGCCGGTCCTGGGAGCACGATCGTGCAGGGGAAGAGGAAACGCATTCCCAGGGTCCTTGGAGGGGGATCGACGCCGGGGCAAACCCGACCCACGGGTCGGCCGCGGGGCGAGAGCCGGTCGGCCGCGGGGCGAGAGCCAAGGGGCCGCCAGCGCGGGTTCAGCCGGGGGTCGCGCCTGGGAAGGCGATGGGCCCACCCCCACCCCCACTCCCACTC
>DATGXW010000400.1:0-7363 GCA_035298585.1 Phycisphaerales bacterium | reverse complement strand
TGGGGGGGGCGGGGCGGATGGTGGTGATGGGATGCCGACGGACGCATCCCAGCCGGTGGGTGGCCGGGGTGCGATGGTTGATGAAGAAGCGGGCGTGTCGGCCACGGTGGGGGAACTTCCAGAACCGTGTGCGTAGTACCGCTCACGCACACGGTAGATCGTGACCGCGTTCTTCCCCTGCTCATCGTGCCGGACGACCTGCTTCTCGCGGTATCCCTTTTCCTTGGAGGGGTGCGGCCCCAGCGGGAGGTCGATCACGTCGGCGTCGGTCTCGATGATCCCCTCGACGATCGCGATGTAGCGCTTGTCGACCTTGCGATGTTCGAACTGGTGCCCGAGCTTCCAGTGTGCTTCATCCTGCTTGGCAAAGACGATCACGCCGCTGGTGTGTCGATCAAGCCGGTGGACAACGCCCGGGCGTGCATGGTCCTTTCCCACGGCGGACAACGCGCCGCCGCTGGCGGAGCGATGCTTGAAGTGGTACGCGAGTGCGTTGATCAGCGTCCCCTTGTTGTGCGAGCGAGCGGGGTGGACGATGATGTCGGGGCTCTTGTTGAGGACGAGCATGTGCTCATCCTCGAACAGGATGTCGAGCGGGATGTCCTCGGGGACCGTCTCGCCCGAGGGGGGCGGGGGAACGATCACTTCCACCGTGTCGTTGAGCCGCAGAACGGTGGATGGCTTGGGCTGGCGACCGTTCACCGTCACGCCGCCGCGATCGATCAGCTTCTGGAGCTGGTTTCGGCTCATGAAGGTGATGCGGTCGGTCAGGTACTTGTCGAGGCGTTTTTGAAGATCGCGCTGGAGTGTGAACGTGACGCGGGGGAGAACATCATCCGACTCGGCGTCAGCGCCCGCCTCCGTCGCCGCGGCCTGCGCGGCCTCGACCGCGCTGCGCAGCGCTTCGGGATCAACCTTGCCGCCGCGCAGAACCAATGACTGGTCGCCATCGACGCCCGAAGAAGTCGAGACGACTTCATCCGCCAGCTCGCGCGCTGCGGGCGTGTGCGATTCAGGTTCGTGCTTCTTCCCGCCTTGCCGGGCCATGCTGCATCCCTGGAGCGGCCGCACATGGCGGGCGATGTGCGTGCCTCGTTACTTGGGCGATTCGCCCGGGGCCGGCGCCGGGGCGTCGGGCTTGGGGGCCTCTGGTTGGGGAGCTTCCGGGCCGCTTGCGGGTTCGAGCGGCGGGCCGGCGGGTTCACCCGGGGCGGGCGTCGTCGGCTGCGCGGGGGGCGGCTGGACCGCGCCGGGCTGGATGGGCAGCACGGGCGGTGGCGCGACGGCCTCGGCGGGCAGCTCGGCCTTGGTGTAGATGCGGACAGGGTTCTTCAGCGAGTCGATCGATGTCAGCCGCTCGAGCGCGATCGCCGTGTACTGCGAGAAGGGCGTGTCCTTCGAAAGGTTCTGGACCTCGTTGTAGAACTTGCGTGCACCGTCAAAGTCTTCCCTGCACTCGGCGACGGCGGCAAGGCCAAAGTTGGCGCTGATCGCCAGGATCCGCTGCGAATCGCTCAGGCGGGCTTCCTTGGCCACGCGCTGGTAGAGCTGCTCGGCCTGGTCGAGGTACGCCTTGCGATCATCGGCGTTGAGAAGATCCTCGGTGTTCTTCACCGAGCCGTCGGGCTCGATCGCGGTGCCCGGACGAATCCCCCTGCGCACGGCCTGGAGGTACACGTCCCCGGCCGTCAGCCGGGCCATGAGGCTCACGCCGCCCACGCCCTCGTTCTCATCGGCGACCCGCTTGAGCGATTCGGGGCTGGGGTTGGCGACGCCCGCGACGCGCTCAAACTCGGCGTACGCGTTGTTGTGCGTCTGGATCTTCCGTTCTTTCCACCGCGTGTACCCGGCGTACGAGACTGCCGCCAGGGCAACAACCACGAGCACGGGCGTGCTCCACTTGCGCAGGAAGTCGATGAAGTCCTGGTTGAGCCGTGCCTCGGTTAAGCCAGCGCCTTCCCGGATCTCGCGGTTGTCGGTCATCGATTGGAACCCTTCGACGTGCACACTGTCGGCCCACCAAGGCCGCCCCGGCCGATCCCGCACCCATCACGGAATCACGACCGGTCACAACTGTAGGGAAGAAGTCCGGTCGGTGTCTGCTTGGATACGATTGCCGGACGGCCCTCAGTCCGGCCAGAAGTGCCATGGGCGTCCATCCGCGAGCGCCTCATCCGTCACGAGTCTCCGGCGGATCGCCACCGCCAGTTCGTTGATCCCTTGTCCCCGGGCGGCGGAAGTCTCCACTTCCGGGCTCCATCCGATCGCGGTTCCGATGTCGGCACGGAGCAGCAGGGTGAGGGTGGAGGGGCTGGGGTGGGGGGTGTGCACACCCACGCGTTCCAGATCAAGCGGCGCGTTCCACGCGTCTCCGCAGAGCAGCACCAGGTCGGCGTGCCGGAGGATCTTCTGGGTCAGGGTCCACGCACGCCGCTCAACGTTCGGGGCATCTTCTCGGACACCCGGGGTGTCGATGAATCGGATGGTCAGACCATCTACATCAAGATTGACGCCGACGTGATCGCGCGTCGTTCCGGGCTCATCCGCGACGATCGAGACGCTCCTCCTTGCAAGCGCGTTCACCAGCGTGCTCTTGCCGATGTTGCTCGCACCCAGCGCCACCACCGTCGGGGGCCGAAGCAGCCGGTTCAACTGCCCGGTGATTCCGGCGTCCGGGCCTTCGAGCTCGCCCGCATCATGCTTGCGCCACCGCCCGGGCTGATCGAGCAACAGGCTTACCGCACGGGGGCTCGATGCAGAGGCAAGTGCATCAAGCATCCGCGCTTCGTGTACATCGCGAGCTTCGGGGTAAGCGCGAAGGCGTGCCTCCTCGCCGGCCGGCGGCCCCGCGCATCCTGGGAAGTGCTTTTCCAGGACTGATGCGATCGCCCGCACCACGAAAAGCCCACCGTGGGGCATGAGATGAATGCACACGGGAGAGAGTCGCGCGACGACGCCTTCATCGATGCCCGCGAAGTTGCAGAGCCAGAGCGATCCCGGCGGCTTCACCCCGACGCCCAGGACATCGAGGCACGCGGCGAGTGAATGTTCATCGCCGGTCAGTTCGATGCACGCGATCGCCGCCGAAACCGTGTGCGGCGTGGCAATCCGCCAGGAGAGCCTCCCGGCGTTACTCATCCGATGCTCCGTCTTCGGAGCCGGGGCGCTGCTCAAAGCCCGAGGGGCGGTTCACCCGGTCGCGGTGCTCGCGGTCGAGTTCTTCCTGGGGATCATCCATGAGTGCACGCCTGCACGCCTCGGCGATCCCCATGAGCACCAGGTCAGGCACGATGTGCTCCACCAGCGGGTCTTCTTCAAAGATCGCGGCATCGCCGCCCGTCGCCACGACCTGCGGGTACGCGCCAAAGGCGTCCGCGTAGGTGTCGATGAGCAGGCGGGCCATCCCGATCACCGACGCACGGACGCCCAGGATCATCGCGTGTGCAGTGTCCTTTCCGAAGGGACCGCGGGCGGGATCGGGCGTCTTGAACTCCATCCTGGGGAGCGCCGCCGTCTGCTCGTGGAGCGCCTTGAGCATCATGTTGAGACCCGGGCCGATCGCCCCGCCCTGGAAGACGCCCGTGCCGTCGACGAAATCAACGGTGACCGCTGTCCCCGCGTCGATCACGACGCACGCCTGCTTGGCGCGGCTGAACGCACCGAGCGCGGCGAGCAGGCGGTCCTGCCCGACCGTCGAATCGTCTTCCAGTCCGTTCTGGATGGGGATCGGGAGGTCGCTGCCGAGCCGGAAAATGCGTTCGCGGGGGATCTCGGCGGTGATGAGGGTCATCAACTGGTTCGCGACGGGAGCATTCACCGACGCCAGGACCACCAGCCGGGGCAGCCCCAGGGCGCCCGTCCCCTTGGCCAGTTCGATGATCGAGCGCGAGACGACCTCAAGGTCCGAGTTGGGGTGTGCAGACGATTGCTCCAGCAGACCCGACTCAAAGAGCCCCAGCCGGGTCCGGGTGTTGCCGACGTTCACCGCGACCAGGGACATGGGATTTTCGCTTGCGTGCTCGTTCATCGCTGAAGTATCTGCCGGTCGGACCCGCAAGCAACCAGCGCGTGACCCGCGAGTGGTGGACCCGACCCGATTCCAGACCCGCCGGATACACTCGGAAGCTTCCCTCCGCCGTCCGATGATGAAGAGCTGCCGCGGATCTCGCGGCCTGGAGTTGTCCCCCGAATGCTGGCCTGTAAGACGGATCAAAGCCTCAAGCGACTCGTGAACGGGAAATTCCAGTTCCCGCTGGGCGTCTATCCCATTGAGGAAATGACCCCAAAGGCCGGGTACACCCTGCTCTTTGAGTCGGCCGACGGTGGCGAGGATGAGGAATGGGAGGAGTGGCCCGACCGCTACCTCTTTGATGCGGTCGTCTCGAACGAACGACTCGAAAGCCTGGTCTGGTCGCTCTTTTCGCTCTTTCCTGGGCGGGTCTATCCCATCCTCGATGTGCTGGGCCACGACGATTTCCGCGAGATCGACCCCTACGTCTCCTACGACCTCATCGGGCTTGATCGCCTCATGGACAGCCTGCGACGGTACCGGGACTTCTTCTTCGAGGACGGCATGTGCGGCTTTGGCGCCATGACCGAAGAGCCGTTCCTCTATGTCTTTGTCGATGAGCACAAGATCGTGACGATCCGCGCGCAGACCGACCTCAAGGAGAAGGTCGAGCGTGTGCTCAAAGCCTTTGACCTGGAAGCGATCGAGGAGCCGGCGGGGGCGGATTCAGCCGCACACGAGCATCGAAGCGTCCTGCTCACCCCTGAAGCCGACAACCAGGCGATGTCGTTCGATGAAGTGGTCGCTCGACTTCGGGATGAATGGCGGCTGGTCCTCAATATCGATCCTGATTCCAACGTCGACGATGATGGCAATGACCTGCACGTCACTCCTTGGCGGTGCGTGGTTCGGATCGATGATGACCCCGAGAAGGATCCGGCCTTCGCCGAGATTTACCTCACCGCCGAGAGCCTTCGGGGTGCGGAAGACACCGCGCTCGAGGCCGTGGAAGGGCTGCTGGGACCCGGTAAGGAACTCCCATCCGACGACACGGTGGACGTGGTCGCCTTCGACCGACTGGCCGAGGACCACGCCGTCGAACTGCTGGGCGCCAAGGGCAAGCCGGGTAAAAAGAGCGGCTGGGAGCCGGGGGTTGTGCTGCGTGCACGCTGGCTCGTGCCTCCGGACAAATGATCTAAACTCGTTTCATCCAAGTACTTGCGTTCGTTCGAGCGGTGCCTGTCGCCCCGACCACTCGGCCCAGGGTTGCCGGCAGCGTGACTTCTCCAGCCGGTTTGCAATTTGCATCCCGGCTCATTATCTTCGGTACACCTTTGGCGACCCAAGGCCCTCGCGGCAAAAAGCCGATGGTGGGCTTTGAAGGTGGTCACGGCTGAGTCAGCGGTGGAACCGAGCGAACCTGGCTTTGAATCAAAGCGACAGGCCTTCGGACCTGGAGCGGTGGTTCAAAGCCCGGCGGGATGACCGCCTCTTGTGTTGGCGTCTGGTCGGCGGCACGGGTGCACCGTGGCCGACGACGGCGATCCGAGTCTCAAAGACCGGGTCGATGTTGACGCCCCGGATCGAGCCGGTCGACGCAGGCTGCCAAAGGGAGGGGGAGAGCCAGCGCACAGGCGCTGGATCGGTGTGTCGGCGGGCCATGGCGTCCCGGGGGGCGCTTGTGGGCTGGGTTTGGGGTGGCTAGGCTTGCAGCCTTTCATCGGGACGGCTCTGTCCCCCTGGCTGGTTGCACACGCGTCCGAGCTTCTTGGGACGCGGGTTTGACAGGTTGCAGTGAATGCCTCGTCGCACGGGCGTATGTCCTTGCAGCGCAGGCGGTTTGGTGGTGGTTTGCCGGTGATTGGGTTCGTCGGGGCCGGTCTTTCAGGTTGGTCTTTGTGGGTTGGGTCCTGTCTCGCGGGACTATGGGTGTGGTTCATGGGCGATTCGCGGACAGCCGTGAGCGCTCTTCCGACGTTTGGAGATGCACATGACACGGATCAACGGTCGTTCTGCACGCACAATGCTCACGTTCGCCGCGGCCTTTGGAGGCATGGTGGCCCTGAGCCCCTCGGCGGTGCTGGCGCAGAACGCGGGTACGACCCAGCCGGTCGCCCCGGCGATGAGCACGACGGCCGATGCACTCAGCCGTGCGGACAAGCTCATCAGCGAAGGCCAGGTGATCCGCGGTCGCGCGATCCTCGCCGGGCTGACCGAGTCGGGCCGTTCGGCGGCCCTCTCTGACGCCGAGCGCTCGACGGCCCTTTCGCTCCTGGGCACCGCCAACGCCAAGATCTCCGCGATGGACTCGCTGGAAGTCAGCCTGCAGAAGGCCGAGCTTGCGGTGGATGAGTCGGACCTGCGTTCGGCCGACCGGCACGCGACCAAGGTTCTCCAGTCTTCGCTCCTGACCGACAGCCAGCGTGAACGTGCCGAGAAGGTTGAGGCGGGCGTCAAGGCCGGGCGTGTACAGATCCAGCCCAAGGTCGCCTCCATCGTCTCGCAGGCAAGGGCCGATCTCGACGCCGGCCGCTACGGCGACTCGAAGGTCGCTCTTGAATCGCTCTTCCGCTCGGGCGTTGAGCTTCCCGCATCGCTTGCTTCCGTCGTTGACGAGTGCCGGACGCAGATCGTGGTGGCCGAGCAGCGTCTGGGCACCGTTTTCACCGCCGGGCAGACGGCGATGGGGATGATCGCCCAGCCTGAGAGCCAGCCCGAGAATCAGCCCGAGGCCCAGCCCGCGGATCAACCCGCGCAGCCGATCGAGACGCAGCCCGCAGACCCGGTGGCCGATGCACAGCGTTTCGCGGCCTCCAACCTCCTGGTCGAGGCCGACAAGGCCTTTGAGTCGGGCAAGTTCAACGAGGCCGACACGAGCTACAACCAGCTCCTGGCGGGCTACCGCCAGTACCTCACCGCCGACCAGATCTCGCACGTCGAGCGCCGGATCACCGAGGCCCGCCTGAAGCTCAACGTCACCGCCGGCAACCCGATCGACGACGTGAACGCGGGTCGCGGCCTTGTGAAGCAGCAGACGATGGCCGAGTTCAACAACCAGTTGACGCAGGCGACGACCTCGCTCAAGTCCGGCGACGTGGCGCGTGCACGCCAGTTCGCCGCCGCGGCGCGCCTGACCCTCAACAGCGGCCGCGACTACTTCTCCGACGCCGAGCTCGAGACGCTCAACAAGCAGGTCACCGACGCCTTCGCGGCGATCGAGGGCGAGTCGCAGCGTCTCTCCCTGGCCGAGGCCCAGGCCAAGTCCGCCGACCTTGAGAAGAAGGCCCGCGACGCCGAGTTTGACCGCCTCCGCGACAAGGAGAACAAGATCCGCGAGCACCTCCTGCGTGCACG
>DATGXW010000399.1:0-6606 GCA_035298585.1 Phycisphaerales bacterium | reverse complement strand
GAAACGTGCTGAGCATCATCAGTTCGCCCGCCTCCGGCGCCGTGAATGGCAACTCGGGCGGCGCTGGCTTTGGTTCGTCAGACCCCAACGCCAATTTCACGTATTGACGTTGTTCCGCAGCCATTCCACCGTCATCGCCTCACCCCCGCCGGCAACGATGAGCCGCTGCGCCACCACGCTGAGGGGGGTGAATCCGAAGGAATGGTCGATCCGTCCCGGTGTGCTCCAGATCAGGCGTGAAGCTTCAAAGTCAAGGTTCAGGCTCCCGGCGACCACCGCCGGCTGCGTCACCTCGCGCGCATGGCCGCGCATCGCCTCCAACAGCTCCGGACATTCAATCGCCAGGAACCCGTTGTTGAAGGCGTTGCGCTTGTATGTCTCGCTGAAGCTCGCGGCAACGACACAGGAAATGCCGGCGAACTTCAGCGCCGTGGCCGCCTGCTCGCGGCTCGAACCCGTGCCGAAGTTCAGGCCCCCCACGAGAATGTCCCCCGCCTCAAGCCGCGCCGCGAGCGCGGGATCGAGGTTCTCAAAGAGCACACGTGCCATCTCGGCGGGCTTCATCGCGTCGTTGTACGTGTGCTTCCCGGCGTAGATCGCGTCCGTGTTGATGTTGTCGCGATCGATGAACCAGCAGCGGCCCCGCAGGCCGCGCGGGAAACCCTCGATGATGGAAGTCACCTGACGGACGCCGTGTGCATCGCGACGACCCGCACCCGGCCTGCACATCCCGACCGGCGATCGATCCATGCACACGACCGGCGACTTGATGTACCCGGCGATCGCGCTCTCCGCGACGACCGCCGGGGAACCCAGATACACCTGCCCCTTTCGATCTCCCATCCTGCCTTCAAAGTTGCGGTTGGTGGAACTGATCCCGACTTCCCCGGCCCGGATCGTCCCGGCTCCAAGCCCGATGCACGTGCCGCACCCGGGGGGTAGAACAATCGCGCCCGCGTCGACGAGAACCTGCCAGTCCCCGCGCTCGACGGCAAGTTGCTGGACCTCCGCGCTCGCCGCCGCAAGATAGAACTCAACGCCCGTCGCGATGCGGCGGCCCCGGACCACCGCGGCCGCCGCGGCGATATCTTCGAGCCTGCCGTTCACGCACGACATCAGCCACGCCTTGTCGATCCTGACGCGCCTTGCTTCAATGACCGGAAGCCTGTGCATCGTCTTGACGTCATTGGGCCCCGAGACGTGCGGCACGATCGTCGAAAGATCAATCTCAAGCTCCGCAGCGTACACGGCATCCTCATCGGCCGCGTACGAGTCCCGTTCCAGCCACCAGCGCTCAACATCAGCCGCCGCGTACGGTGGCTCATCTCCCCGGGGCCTGAAACCAGGGCGGCCGCCCATTGCAAGCCTCTTGGCGCGATGCAGGAGGTACGCCCGCAGCGACTCATCAAACGGGAACAGGCCCGCGAGCGCTCCCCATTCGGTCGTCATGTTCGAGATGCTCATCCTCTGCTCGACCGAGAGCGACGCGACGCCTTCGCCGGTGAACTCAACGGCGAGATTCAGGACCTCATCGGCCCCGAAGAGCCCGCAAAGGGTGACGATCAGGTCCTTGCCGGTGACGCCGGGCCCAAGCTCGCCCCTGAGTTGAACGCGAGCAACCGGCGGCACCTGCCACCACGTCTGACCCATGGCCCAGATTGCGGCCGCGTCGGTGCGGACGACGGGGGTCCCAAGTGCACACAGGGCGCCGTAGAGGTTCGAGTGCGAATCGCTCCCCACGACCATCGATCCCGGGGTGACATACCCCTGCTCGACCATGACCTGGTGCGAAATCCCCGTTCCGGCCGGGTAAAAATCAACGCCATGCTCACGCGCGAACGCCTGGATCCTGGCGTACTTGCCCAGGTTCTCCGGCGAGTGGTTCTGGATGTCGTGGTCGATGGCAAAGACCGGCTGCGCTGGATCGAGGATCTTCGCGTTCAATCCCGCCGTCCTGAAGATCTCGCGGAACTTGGGAATCACGGCGCCCGTGTTGTCGTGCGTCATCACGTGGCGCGGGCGGATCATGACGATCTCGCCCGAACGCACGGGATTTCCTTCGCCCCGTCCCGGCGCAAACCGCGTCGCGATCTTCTCCACCGCCGTCAGCGCCTGCGCCATGTCGCCACCGGGACCGGCCCGGCCTCGTCGTAAACTCGCCCGCGGCACGCGCCGCTCCCGAACTCACTTACCGTGCATTGACGCGCAGCACCTGGCAGGCCCACGCCATGCCGGCGCCAAACCCGACCACCGCGATGAGCTGTCCCGGACGGATCTGGCCCCGCTCGCGCGCTCGCCCGATCGCGATCGGGATCGAAGCCGCCGCGGTATTGCCCGTCTGGCCGATGTCGATCACAAGCTGCTCCGCCGAGGCGCCGAGCTGGCTGCCCACCGCCTCGACGATGCGTGCATTGGCCTGATGCGGAATCACAAGGTCGAATTCCTTGGGAGTCATCCCCATCGCCTCGGCCGCCTGCGTGATCGAGTCGGTCATCTGCCGGACCGCCGCCTTGAAGACGTCGCGGCCCTTGAGCTCGAGCGTGTGCATCGCCGCCGCCACCGAAACCGCCGACGCCGGCATGCGGCTGCCGCCCGCCTGGATGCGGATCAGATTCGCACCCCGGCCGTCGGCGCCGACGTTCGAGTAAAGGACGTCGTAAATGCCCTCGCTGCACACCACCGCCGCGCCCGCGCCGTCGCCAAAGAGAATGCACGACTGGCGGTCCTGGTAGTTGGTGACGCGCGTCAGCGCGTCCGCACCCACCACCAGGATCTTCCTGTGCATCCCCGACTTGACCGTCGCCGCCGCCATGTGCAGCGCATATCCAAAGCCCGAACACCCCGCGCCAAGATCCATCGCCGGCACGCCCGGACATCCAAGCCGCGCTTGCAGATAACACGCCGTGGAAGGCACCGGAGAATCAGGCGTCGCGGTGGCGACCAGGATCAGATCAAGCTCGGAGGCGGACACGCCCGCATCATTCATGGCCGCGATGGCCGCGTGGTGTGCAATGTCGCTCGTCGCCTCATCCTGCGCGATGCGATGGCGTTCATGGATGCCCGTCCGCTCCACGATCCACTCGTGGCTCGTCTCGACGGTCAGTGCAAGCTGGTGGTTCGTGACGGATTCCGTCGGTAGGAAGTAACCAAGTCCCGAGATCGAACAAAGGCTGGGAGTCGTCTCGCCTTGGCGTGCGGGTGCAGCCTGTGCACGATTCGCCGTCGTCACGTCCATTGGGACCATGTTTCCTTTTGCCAGGCCGGGACATGTGCCCCGGACGCTGCTGTTTCGCGTCCTGGCGTTCTCAGCGGCACAAGCGTACGCACGCTCAAGCCCCCCACGGGGCCCTCCGCACCCACAGTTACCCTAGAAATCCGAGACCTATGTACCCCGGAGGCCGCCAGACGCCGACCCCTCTGGGTTGGAATTCGCTCGCTGGACTTTCATTCATGCCTCCGCATCGATGGGTTCATGAACTTGAGGCTATATGCATCGGGTCCGGTTCCCAGCCTCCGGTCTGGCCGCTAATCCCGGCGCGCCCCCAAGTCGACTATCGTCACGGGACGATGGAGCGAAATACCCGCCAGCGCCAGGCCATCCGAGAGGCACTTCACAAAGCCGGGAGACCCCTGAGCCCGGGTGAAATCCTGACGCTGGCCCGCCCGCGTGCAAAGGGGCTGGGAATGGCCACCGTGTACCGGTCGGTCAAATCCCTCGTTGCGGCCGGCGAAGTGGTCGCCGTCGAGCTCCCCGGCGAACCCGCCCGCTATGAGGCCGCGGGGAAGCACCACCACCACCACTTCCACTGCCGGACCTGCAAGAGGGTCTACGAGGTCGAGGGGTGCCCGGGAGAGATCGATTCCCTCGTCCCCGGCGGCTTTGAGCTTGAGAGCCACGAGATCGTCCTGTACGGCCGCTGCGCTGGCTGTCGCCGGTAAGCCGCCGCACCGGGGAATCTCTACACTGGCCCCACATGGATGGGCTTGTCTTTGACTTTGACGGCGTCGTTGTCGATTCTGAACCCCTGCACGAGGCAGCACTGCTGGGTGCGGTTCGTGCACTGGGGATGGACTTCTCACACCAGCGGTATGTCGAGGAATACATCGGCTACGACGACCGCGACGTTCTCCGCGCTGTCAGCCGCGACTGCGGGATCACCGTAAGCACCGCCGACGCCGAGCGATTCCACGACCTCAAGAAGCACGCCTTCCTTGAGGTGATCGAGCAGGGCGGGGTCAAGCCATTTCCCGGCTCGGTCGAACTGATCAAGGCGGCCGCCGATCGCCTTCCGATCGCCGTGTGCTCGGGAGCCCGCCTCCACGAGATCCTCCCCATCCTCGATCGCCTGGGTGTTCAGCGGCTTTTCAAGACAATCGTCGCGGCCGATGATGTCGAACGCAGCAAGCCCGACCCGGCGCCGTACCTGTTGACCGCACGGCGGCTGGGACTGAGCCCCGCACGGCTGGTGGCGATCGAAGACACGCCGACGGGCGTCGAGTCGGCGATCAGCGCGGGATACAGGGTCGCCGGTGTCGCTCACAGCGTGGGGGTTGAGCAGCTCGGACGAGCAACGCGCGCCTTTCGCACGATCGCGGATCTTTCACTTGAGATATTGATGGCGCTTTGAACGCCCGTTGCACGCACACCGGCGGCATCCATGCTCGCACTCATCGCCCGAAGGCTCCTCCAGCTTCCCTTGATCCTCGGCGTGATATACACGCTGACGCTCGTGCTCGCCTGGGCGGTGCCCGGCAATCCCCTGGACCGTCCCGAGGGACGGCGTCCACCGGCGGAGGTGGAGATGGCGATGCGCCAGAAGTACAACCTTGACAGCTTCGGATCGTTCTATTTCAGCTACCTTGATCGCGTCAGCGGCGTCCGCTATCTCCGCGACCGCCTGAACGGGTCGCCGCCCGCCAGGGCCGCCGACGGGAGCGCCCGGGTCTTTGACCTGGGTCCATCGCTGCGATACCACGACCGCAACGTCAACGAGATCATCTCGCAGTCGCTCCCAGTTTCGGTCAGGCTCGGTCTTCTCTCGATCGTGTTCGCACTTGTCATCGGCCTGGCGGCGGGGGTGGCGGGGGCGTGGAAGCCCGGCTCACTCCTGGACTCCGCCACGCTCTCGGTCGCGCTGATCGGGATCAGCATGCCGACATTCATCATCGGCACAGCGCTGCTTCTGGTCTTTCCCGTCTGGCTCGGGCTCGGCCGCGTGGGTCCGCCGCAGGGAATCCTGGGGCTCGTGCTGCCCGCGCTCACGCTCAGCCTCCCGACCGCAGCCTACATCGCGCGGCTGACCCGGATGGGAATGATCGAGCAGCTTTCCTCGGATTACGTCAGGACCGCGCGGGCCAAGGGCCTCCCAGAGTCCGCGGTCGTGGTACGCCATGGGCTGCGGAACGCACTCTTGCCGGTGATCAGCTTCCTGGGCCCGGCGACCGCCGCCGCGCTGACCGGGTCATTTGTCGTCGAACGCGTCTTTTCAGTCCCGGGGCTGGGACAGCACTTTGTCAGCGCGGTCCAGAACAAGGATCTCTTTCTCATCATCGGCGTCGTGATGATCTACGCGACGATGCTGGTCCTCTTCAACCTTGCCTCGGACATCATGTACCGCTGGGTGGACCCGCGGATCACCGGCTGAAGCCCAGTGCGACAATCACAACTGCGATGCCGCCGCGACGGCGTTGCGGAACATCGCAAAGCCCGGCGTCGGCAGTGCACGCGTCTTGCTGTCCAGCCGCGTCCAGTACGGGTGGCGGTTCCATTCAAGGTATCGCTCAGGGTGGGGCATCAGCGCGAAAATGCGGCCGGTGGCATCGCAGATCCCGGCGATCGAATCCTCGGATCCGTTGTAATTCTCGGTGTACCTCACCGCCACCTGCCCGCCCCCCGCAAGCGCCGCGAGCACTTCGGGCGACTGGGTCGTGAATCGTCCCTCCCCGTGCGCCACGGGAAGCTGCATCACGTCCGCTCGGATTTCCGGCGCGTACGCGTCGGCGATTCCCCGTGTCCAGATGCACACGCTGGCGGGCTCGGGCGTAAAACCAACCCAGCGGTCGACAAAGCGTGCCTGTGCATTCTCCGCCAGCGCCACCGTCTGCACCGGCTGCTGAGCCGACCAGGCCTCTCCCCGCCCAGGGCCGGGCAAAAGCCCGACCTGCACCATCACCTGGAACCCGTTGCACGCACCGATCATCAGCGTTCCCCGGGATGCTGACCTCGCCAGCGCCGGCCACAGGCGTTCCTTGAGCCGCATCGCAAAGATCCGGCCCGAGGCGATGTCGTCTCCGTAGCTGAATCCCCCCGGAAAACCCATCAACTGGTAACGATCCAGCCGAGCCGGATCGGCCGCCAGTGCATCAATGTGCACCAGGTCCACCTCCGCCCCCGCGAGCTGGAAAGCGCGGCACATCTCCCCATCGCAATTGGTACCGGCGGCCCGAACGACAAGTGCAGTTGGCTTCACGGCCAAGCATAGAACCGCCGGAGGTATGCCGTGAAGCCCCGATCCGGCACGCGGTGCAAACCCGGGGCGCGGCTCTATACTGCGGCGGTCCCGGACGACGGCAGCGTCATGGCCTCGAAAGACGCTTGCTGCACCT
>DATGXW010000398.1:0-3976 GCA_035298585.1 Phycisphaerales bacterium | reverse complement strand
CTTGAGGTGCTCGACCTTCACCGTCCCTTCAAAGAGCCTCGCGAAGGTGAGGTAGGTTGTGGTCATCACCCGCTTGGTCTCGTCGATCCCCAGGTGAATCGCGCTGAGCGGCCCCGACGCCTGGAGCGTGAACTCCTCGGGCTTGAACATCCACGAGCCGGCACTGGCGGTCCATGTCAGGGACGCCAGATCCCGCATCGCCTGCTGGTCGAGCGATATCTCAGCCCGCATCGGCGGACGGACCGCGCCCGGATCGGCCGCGATCCGGGGAGGCTCGACCGAGAGCACCGCCCTGGCGATTGGCTGTGTTTCAGCGAGCGCTGAGATCGCGATCGAACGCAGGACATCCCGCGCCTCGGAGAGCGTCCGCACCGGGTTGTCGTTGATCGCAACCAGCCGCGAGCCTGCCTGGGTGATGACGCCGGCCGCCGCGGGGCGGAAGGTGACGTCGTCGCGCCCACCGATCGCGACGGCGTGCTGGAGCGTCTCAACCGGGAGCGCGAGCAGCGCGTTCTCGTCGTCGGTCTCGCCGACTTCAAATCCGATCGTGCCGTCGGAGCCGACCTGGACATCGAAGGCGGCCTCGTGCTGTGCATCGCCCTGCCCGCGAAGGACCACCACCGGCATCGCCTTCCCCGAATTGCGCCGGATCTCGGCCCTTCCCTGCGCCACCGATGGATACTCGATCGCCCCGAGCCGTACAAAAATGTCGCCGTCCTTGAGCCCCTGCTTGAGGGCGCCGTCCTGGGCCTTCTCGACCTTCATCACGGGCGTGAGGCCGGCGACGTGGCGGTAGGGCGCGACGGATCCATCCGGCCGGGGCAGCAGGTCCATCTGCAACTCGGCGGTGGTCTTCAGCGTGGCGGTTGCGGTCTTCCCGCTCGCCTCATCGCGGAAGGTCAGCGTGATCGGCTTGCCGCCCGAACTCCGGATCGCATCATCAAGGTCATGGCCCGACGAAACCTTTGTCCGTGCGTTGATCTCGACGAGCGTCATCCCCGGCGTGACGGCGGAGAGGCCCATGCGAGCAAGGTTCTTCTTCGCCTCCGCCTCCTCGCGTGCATTGCGGGGCGTTCCCAGCGTGGCCGAAAGCGCGGGGCCGACGCCGATATCGAGCAGCCTGGTGATCGTGCTCTGGCGGGGCGTGATCTCAAACGCCAGGAGATCCTTCACGCCGGACCGCTCGACATGGATGCTCACCGTCTCGTCGCGGCTCGCCATCGCCGTCGCCAGCACAAGGTCATTGAATGAGTGCGGCGCCCGGCCGTTGATGAACCGGACGATGTCGCCGGGCTTGAGGCCCGCGTCGTGCACACCGACCAGGTCGGCGTTGACCGCGACCGATGTCGCCGCCGGTGAACCGGGCTGGACGTCGCCGATCTTGGCGGGCTCGGTCTTCAATCCGATCATGAAGACCATGATGAACATGATCGCGGCCGAGATGATGTTCATGACCACGCCCGCCGAGATCACGACCATCCGCTTCCAGACCGAGCACGACTGGTAGCTGTCGCTCGCCGCGCTCACGGCGGTGGGGTCAAGATCATCCTGCCCGAGCATCCGGACATAGCCGCCAAAGGGAAGGCCGTTGAGCCGATACTCGGTCGGGCTGATCGCCGCCGCCTGGACCGGAGAGGAACGCAGCCGCTGGATGTACTCCTGCTCGGATGACCCGCGCCGCCATCCCATGCCCTTGCGGAAGGAGACGATCGCAGGGCCAAAGCCCAGCGCAAACGCAAGCACCCGGATCCCCGCCCACCGCGCTGCGACAAAGTGCCCAAGCTCGTGGAGGAAGACGATCAGGCTGAAGCCCAGCACGACCAGCAGCAGGTCGCCGAGTTTCCCAAGCAGTTCAATCACGGAATCCATGGTCACACTGTATCGGCCAAATGCACACGCCTAGCCATACGCTCGGCCTCTTTGCAAAGTTTGTCAGGGACCTGGACGGTCAGCCGGACGCGTGTGCATCGCTACCCTCTCTCTCTCGATCACGCCCGTACGAGAACTCCGAGCTTTGGGAGCACGATGCACATGCCGCAGAATCCTTGTTCCGCTCCGGCTTTGGCACTTGGCCTGATCCTCACCGCCATTCTCGCGGCCCTGATCATGCCCGGGTGTTCATCCTCCTCCAAGCCCGCGGACGCACCCGCCCGGTTGACCGAACGCACGGCGGAGCTTGAGCGGGCCCTCGAAGCCGCGGGATCGAACCGAACGGAAATCGAGCGAGCACTGGCGCGCGTTCCCGCGGACCAGGCCTTCGCCATGGCCTGGCTCGTCGAGCGCATGCCCCGCGAGGATCTCGAGACATTGAGGGCCGACTTCCTCATTGCCAACTGCGACCGTGCTTTTCAAGCCTGGTGCACCGCGCCCTGGCACGCACAGGTTCCAGAGGAGGTCTTCCTCGACGCGATACTGCCCTATTCCAGCGTCAACGAGAAGCGTGAAGCGTGGTGGACCGAGTTCCGCGGCCGTTGTCTTCCCATGATCGCCGGTGCCCGTACTCCTGGGCAGGCCGCCGCCATCATCAACCAGCAGATCTTCAACCAGGTCAACGTTCGATACTCGACCAAGCGTCCCAAGCCCGACCAGAGCCCATCGGAGAGCATGGCCGCCACCACGGCCTCGTGCACGGGCCTGTCGATCCTGCTCATCGACGCCTGCCGCAGCGTGGGGATCCCGGCGAGGTTTGTCGGCACGGCGCTCTGGAGCGATCGGAGCGGGAATCACTCGTGGGTTGAGGTGTGGGACAACGGCTGGCAGTTCACGGGCGCGGCCGAGGCCACCGGTGATGTTCTCAACCAGGGTTGGTTCACCGACCGCGCGTCGACCGCCCGGCGTGATGACCCCGAGATGGCGATCTACGCGGTGACCTGGCGTGATACGAACCTGAGTTTTCCCATGGTCTGGCGGCGCGAAGATACTTCTGTCCGCGCTGTCAACGTGACCGACCGGTACGTGGCCCTCAGGCAGGTCGTGCCCGAAGGGCACGCCAGGCTCCGCATCAAGGTCGCCCGCGATGGCTCGCGTGCGGCCGCGGCGGTGACGGTTGTCAACGCCGCGGGTGAACCTGTATTCACCGGCACTTCCAAGGATGAGCGATTCGATTCGAACGACCACCTGACGGCGGTGCTTCCCTTGGGGTCCGTGTGCACATTGAACGTGGAAGGTGCACACCCCCGGCAGGTGACCGTCGAGCGTGATGAACAACTCGTTGAGATCGAGATCCCCCCTGGGTGAACTCTCATACCATCGCACCCCCCGAAGGGGCGGCGAGCCCTCTTCATCGGCTTTCATCGCAGGATTGAGCACAGCTCTGAGATCGGCATGGCGAACGTACTGACGGCGCGTGACATCACCAAGACCTTCGGCACCCGGACGCTTTTCAGCGAGGTCTCGCTCGTGCTCGAAGACCGCGAACGCGTTGCGCTCATCGGGCCCAACGGCTCGGGGAAATCGACGCTGCTCAAGATCATCGCCAGCGCACAGACCTCTGACGGCGGCACGGTCTCGCTGCGCAAGGGTGTGCGCGTGTCGTACGTGGCACAGTCGGACGTGTTCCCGGAGGGTTCGACCGTGCTTTCAGCGGTCACGCAGGATCTCCACGCGGCGATGAAGGCCGGGCAGGCGCCGCAGATCCACGACGACCACGAGGTGGAGCTTGCGGCGGAGATGGCGCTGCGCCGCGCGGGGTTTGAAGACCTGGACCGTCCCACTTCCGTCCTCTCGGGCGGCCAGCGCAAACGCCTCTCGATCACCCGTGCGATGGCGCGCGAGCCCGATGTCCTGCTCCTGGATGAACCCACCAACCACCTCGACGTCGACGGCATCGAATGGCTCGAAGGCGTCCTGCGAACCTGCGGCTCTGCCTCGATCTTCGTCACCCACGATCGCATGCTTCTGGAGAACCTGCCGACGCGGATCGTCGAGCTCTCCCGCTCATATCCCCGGGGAACCTTCGCGGTCGAAGGGGGCTATT
>DATGXW010000397.1:0-7582 GCA_035298585.1 Phycisphaerales bacterium | reverse complement strand
GGGGGGGGGGGGGAGGTATTCTGATCGCATGGGGTTCCGGGCGCTTGTCACCATCCTTGTGTCACTGAGTCTCTGCCCCGCGCTGGTCGCCGAGGTCCGCCAGCCCGTGGCCGAGTGGCTTGCGAGCGAATGGAAAGCAGCGCAGCAGCTTCCCGATCTTGGGAGCAAGGGGTTTCGCTACAAGACCGAGATGTACGCCGTTTTGTCGGCGGCGGAACTCCGGGCGCTCGAATCACAGGTTCAGAACAAGCCGGAGCATCCGCGTCGCCACGAGTTGCTGGCGGAGAAGGGACGTGCGGCGCGCGGGCCCGATGTCTTTCGTACCTGCATCTTCTCCGATGGCGCGGGATGGCGGTACTCGTTTGATTCGAGTTCAAGATCGTTCATCGACGCCGCGTTGACCGGCTCTCAAGCATGGCAACTGACGCAAGACAGTCTCTCGCTCGCGGATCCTCTGGCGGCTCGGGATCATCAGAATCCACAGACATGGATTGCCGGGCACGAGAGCGTCTTTGTGCTCGAGCTCGGCTCCCTGCTTCACGGCGGCTTTTCGATGGGTCGAGTATCGCAGGTTGTTCCAGGCCCGATCCATGTGCGTGACAACCGCTGGAGCTTTGAAGCCGCTGCGCCGCAGATGGATGGTGATGGCCGACCGCTGTTTGCGGTGGAGTTCAAGGGCAGTTGGGATGACAGCGCTCAACGCGGCTTTGTCGAGAGTTGTGTCATTACGCGGCACACGGACAAGAAGTACCTCGGAAGCACCACGCGCTACGTCGACTGGAAGTTGGCTCCAGAACTTGGGCTCTGGGTTGCTTCACGTGTGGAAGAGGTTGATCCAAAGGGCAAGGTTTGGCGTGCGCTTGTCTTTGACGGCGTACTGGAAACACGCAAGAGCTTTTCGGAGTTGACGCAAGCTCCCTCGCCGGGATGGGCCGATCCTCTCAGGCCCCTGCCCAACCTCACGGCGGTCGCCGACTACCGCACGGGCACGCTCACGAGGACCCGTGAAGATGGAACGGAGGATTCAGTCCCTCTTCCGGGCGTCGAGCGTCAGGCCTCGTTGGGATGGATCAAGGCCGCGGGATGGATTCTCGCCGTCGTGAGCGTCGTGGCAACGGCCGTGTGGATTCGGTTGCGGAAGTAGCGCGGTGTATAACCATGAATCAGGCTGTTGCAGGCCTGCTTGCCTTCGAGAAGAGTTTCATGACCTGCCCCCGGCGACAGCACTCCGCCTTTACGCTCGTCGAACTGCTCGTGACGATCGCGATCATCGCGATTCTCATCGGTCTCATGGTTCCGCTGCTCGGCAAGGTCAGCATGCAGCGCGGACGTGCCGCGACGCTCGCGCGGCTGCGCGACTCTGCCGCCATGATCGGTATCTATGCGCAGGATTTCAAAGGCTCATTTCCTCTCCCGCTCGAACCCGGCAAGGGCCCTTGGACCATCACGCTCGCCTCGGGATGGAAGACCACGACCGACACGTACTTTGAGTCGATCTGGTTGTGGCATCTGGCAATGACGGACCGGTACTTCGATGGGTCGCCCGCACCGCTCAGCGTGTTTCCGGCGCCGCGAGGTGGCAAAGGACGCCTGTGGGGGGCCTTTAAGATGCCGTGCACGCTGTATGCACATGCTGAATTCTGGAACCAGTCAACGCGGATCGGGCCCGTTCAGTACGGGGCTACCCGCATCGATCAGGTGCTGTACCCTTCACTCAAGACCCAGCTCGTGAGCATCGGCCACACCGTTGATGCTCCCGCCTTTCCCCCTGCAAACGACCCGATGCCCGGAACCGTGCCCGCCGTGATGGTCGATGGAAACGCGAGTATCTTCGAGCCGGCTCGCTTTATCCCGGGCGTCCCGACGGGTGAGGGAAGCTTTCCACACTCCGTCCACCGCATTGAATTTTATCACGGGCTGCACACGGTCGATGGTGTCCGTGGACGCGACATCCAGTAGCGGTTGTTCCAGTGCATGAAAAACAACAAGGCCGGCCCGCGGGGGCCGGCCTTGTGATTCTCCAATCATGCCGCATCTTCAGATCTCAAGCAGCAGGCGGGCCGGGTCCTCGATCCCGTTCTTGACCTTCACGAGGAACTGGACCGCCTCCGCGCCGTCGATGATGCGGTGGTCGTAGCTCAGTGCCAGGTACATCATGGGCCTGATCGCGACCTGCCCGCTCCCCACGGGGTGCTCGACCGCGCGGTTCTTGATCGCGTGCATGCCCAGGATGCCCGACTGGGGAGGGTTCAGGATCGGCGTGCTCATGAGCGAGCCGAAGACGCCGCCGTTGGTGATCGTGAACGTCCCGCCCTGCATGTCCTCCAGGGCCAGCTTGCCGTCGCGTGCACGCGTCGCCAGGTCCTTGATCCCAAGCTCGATCTTCGCGAGCGAGAGGTTCTGGCAGTCGCGGAGCACGGGCACCACAAGCCCCTTGGGCGTCGAGACGGCGACGGCCACATCGCAGTAGTCGTGCTTCTCAACCGCGGGGACGCCATCCTCCTCGACGATGAAGGAGTTCACCATGGGGAAGGCCCGCAGGGCCTGCGTCACAGCGCGGACAAAGAAGCCCATGAAGCCCAGGCCGATCCCGTGTCGCTTTTCAAACTCTTCCTTGTGCTGCTTGCGCAGCTCCATCACCGCCGTCATGTCGACCTCGTTGAAGGTCGTGAGCATCGCGGCGGTGTGCTGGGCCTGGACAAGGCGGGAAGCGATCCGCTGGCGCAGGGGCGTCATGCGCTCACGTACAACGCCTCGGCCGGCGCCGGTGGGAGAACTGGAGGGGGAGGAAGCAGCGGGGAGAGGTGCGGCCTTGGCGGGCGCGGGGGCGCTCGCGGTGCCTCCGGCGGAGGTCAGGACGTCCTTCTCGCGGATCCGCCCCCCCGCGAACGTGCCCTTGACCTTCTGCAGGTCGACGCCAAGGTCCTCGGCGGTCTTGCGGGCCAGCGGGGTCGCGGGGACCGACGAGCCCGTGTGCGGACCGGTATGGTTGCCCGCCACGGGCGCAGGTGCCGGCGTCGTCGAGGCAGTGGGGGCGGGGGCGGCGGAAGCCGGTGCCGCAGCGCCCGCCGCCGCGGCGTCGATCGAGCCGACCACCGCGCCGACCGAGACCGTGTCTCCCTCCTTGGCCATGCGCTTCACCACCCCCGCCGCGGGCGCGGGGATCTCCATCGTGACCTTGTCGGTCTCAAGATCGAGCACCGTCTCATCCCGCTGGACGGACTCACCATCCTTCTTTCGCCAGGTGGCGATGACGCCGGAGGTGATCGATTCGCCGATGGTCGGGATGACGATGTCGATGGGCATGGGCTTCCTCGGGACGAATGAGTCGATTCAAAGATCTAGATCGGCCGGAGCGTAGCGGTCCGTGAGCCCCGCCGGCAGGGTCGGCAGGACCGGCGTGATTCAGTGATGGTCCTTGGCGTTCTTGCCGTCGGTCTTGGGCTTGGGAGCGATCGCCTTGGTGAGGATCGCGTCCTGCTGCCCGTAGTGTGCATGCTTCGAACCCGTCGCCGGGCTCGCCGCCGCGTCGCGGCCGATGTACGAGAGCTCAAGCTTGAGGCTCGATTCGCGGAGCGCTGCGCTGATGTACGACCAGCAGCCCGCGTTCCTGGGCTCTTCCTGGACCCAGACCTTCGCCGCGGCCTTGGGGTACTGCGACAGGATCTCCTCCAGCCTCGCGGTGTGCAGCGGGTAAAGCTGCTCGATGCGGACGATCGCCACATCGTTGGTCGAGGTCATCGCGCGGCGCTCGGCCAGTTCGTGGAAGATCTTGCCCGAGCACAGGATCACCTTCTTGACGTTCTTGCGGTCGGGGCCCTTCTTGCCCGTCGCCGTGAACATCGGGTCGTCGAGGATCTCCTGGAACGAGCCGGTCGTGAGTTCTTCGATCCTGCTGGTGAACTCGCGGAGCATCTTCTTGGGCGTGGCGACGATCAGGGGCTTGCGGAAGTTCCGCTTCACCTGCCGGCGCAGCATGTGGAAGGTCTGGGCGCCCGTCGAGGGGATCGCCACCTCGATGTTGTCCTGCGCGGCGTTCTGCAGGAACCGCTCGATGCGGCAGGACGAGTGCTCAGGTCCCGCACCCTCGTAGCCGTGCGGGAGGAGGAGCACAAGGCCCGACCAGCGGTCCCACTTGGTCTCCGAGGAGATCAGGTACTGGTCGATCATCACCTGGGCGCCATTGACAAAGTCGCCGAACTGGCCTTCCCACATCACCAGCATGTTGGGGTCGGCGAGGGAATAGCCGTAGTCAAAGCCCATCACCGACGCCTCGCTCAGCGGGCTGTCGTAGACGCAGAAGCGGGCCTGCCGAGTCTTCCCGTCGGCGGCCTTGGTGCCCGGCTCAGATTCGCCGCTCCCCGGCAGGCCCATCTCGCGCATGTTGTTGAGCGGGATGTAGGGCTTGCCGGTGTTGAAATCGCGGAGCACCGCGTGGCGCTGCGTGAACGTGCCGCGGCGACAATCCTGGCCGGAGAGCCGGACGGGGATCCCCTCAAGAAGAAGCGTCCCGATCGCAAGCTGCTCGGCGTCGGCGTGGGAGACGTTGTTGGACTCATCCTTGGGCCTGGTCAGCCCGGCACGCTGGTCGAGGAGGTTCTTGAGCTTGGGGTTGACCGCAAAGCCCTCGGGGACCCGGGCCATCGCCGCACACACCTCTTCGAGGACGTCCTTCGAGACGCCCGTTTTGACGGGCGTGAACGAGTACGTGCCCGTGATCCCCTTCCAGCGGTCCCCCGCGGGGTCGATGGTCGGGTCGTGCGGCTTGCTCTTGGCCTTGGCCTGAGCGCTCTCGAGGGCGGCCATGAGCTTCTCGGTCGTCGCGTCGACCTCCGCCTGCGTCACCACGCCCTCGGAGACCAGGCGCTCCTTGTACTTGGCCAGCGTGCCGGGGTGCTGGCGGATCAGCCCCGCGAAGATCGGCTGCGTGAAGGTCGGCTCGTCCTGCTCGTTGTGGCCGTACTTGCGGAAGCACACGATGTCGATGAAGACGTCGCGGCGGAATTCCTGGCGGTAGCGGATGGCGAGGTACGCGGCGGCGACGCACGCCTCGGGGTCATCCCCGTTCACGTGGAAGACCGGTGCGTCGATCATCTTGGCGACGTCGGTGCAGTACCGCGTCGAGCGACCATCCTCGGGGATCGTCGTAAAGCCGATCTGGTTGTTGATCACCAGGTGGATCGTCCCGCCGACGGTGTACCCCTCAAGCTGCGAGTAGTTCAGGCTCTCGGTCACGACGCCCTGGCCGGGGAGCGCTGCGTCGCCGTGGATCAGCAGCGGGACAACCCGGACGCGGTTGGTGTCGCCGCGGAGGCGCTGCTTGGCCCGGCAGCGGCCCAGCACCACCGCGTTCACCGATTCGAGGTGGCTGGGATTGCTCGCCATCACCAGGTGCATCGTCCGGCCGCCGAAGGTGTATTTGCCCGAGTAGCCGCGGTGGTACTTCACGTCCCCGCCGCCGTCGGCAAAGCCCTCTTCCCAGTTGTCCTCGAATTCCGTGAAGATCTGTTCGTAGGTCTTGTGCATCACGTTGTTGAGCACGTTCAGGCGGCCGCGGTGTGCCATGCCCATCACGCACTCATCAACGCCCAGCGTCGAGGCCGCCTCGAGCATCATGTTGATCGTCGGGATCGTGCTCTCGCCGCCCTCGAGGCTGAATCGCTTCTCACCGGGGTAGCGCTTCTGGATGAATCGCTCAAAGCCCTCCGCCCGGACAAGCTGCTCAAGCACCTGCAGCCGCTGCTCGCGCGACAGCGGGATCTGTCCCTGGTTCTTCTCGAAATGGTCGAGGAACCAGCGGCGCTCCTTGGCGTCGGGGATGTACGAGAACTCCAGGCCGATCGTTCGGCAGTAGGTCTTCTCAAGGCGGTCGACGAGCTGCCGCAGCGTGGAAGTGCCCTCGGTGTTCATGATCGAGAGGCTGACCTCGCGGTCAAGGTCGGCCTGCGAGAGCCCGTTGTGCTCGAGCGAAAGCTGCTCAGGACGCTGGGGCTCGCGGCCGAATGGATCGGTCTTGGCGGCGATGTGCCCGAGCCGGCGGTAGTTGGTGATCAACGAGTCGACGTTGGCCTGGAACTCAGACGCCGAGCCTGAGGCCTGACGCACCGGCTCAGCGCCCGCGCCCGGCATCGACGATCCAAGGTCAAACCCCTGGAAAAAGGCGCGGACATCCGCCTCGACCGACGAGGGATCAGCACGGAAGCGTGCATACTGCTCGTCGAGGTACTCGGCGTTCCAGCCGTTGACAGCGGGCGTGGTGGGCGTGACGGATGCGCGGGGCGCGGTGGTCATGGGAAAACGTGCCTCTTTCCGCGGGCACGAACAATTCCCGAATATGGAGGGTGGGAAGTGGCCTCCGTGCCGCGGGGTGAATGATAGCCGACGCACACTCTCAGACGCCGTGCAGCACCCTGCCCCCCTATCGATCCCCGCCCTCGCGCCAAGAGAACGATGGATGGCTTATCGCGGCCCGATGATTCCGATCATTCTTCCCGTGACACCCTTGTCACGGCGGTGGGAGAAGAAGCGGCCCGGGTCGGAGGCGGTGCACATGGCGATCGTGTCGACCTGCGTCACGCCCAGCATCCGCAACTGATGCCGCAGCGCTGCCTGCATGTTGATGTACGCCTTGCCCCGGTGGCGTGCGGCAGGATCGTCGTGCGGAACCGTGTGCGGGCATGAGCCGCTCGCGGGACCGAAGGCACGCTCAAATTCCGCAACCACCTCGGGACCGACCTCGAATCTGGTCGGACCAATGCAGGGCCCGATCGCGGCCACGCAGCGTGTGATATCAAAGGCGTGACCGCTGGCGCGTCCGTGTGCGGCGACGGCACGCAGCGCGTTCTGCAGCACACCCAAGACAACCCCACGCCACCCCGCGTGCACCGCCGCCACCACGCGACCGTCGGGAGAAGCCACCAGGATCGGTGTGCAGTCCGCCACCCGCACCGCGACCAGGTGATCACGCTGCGCGGTCACCAGCCCATCTGCCTTGAAGTCGTACTCGGTGTCCAGCGCTTCGCCGGGGCGCGGGCTTCGCTTCTCGCGCAGCGGCGCACCCTCGCAGAAGGTGTGCACATCCGCGCCGTGAACCTGAAACACCTGGACGACCTTTCGACCGCCGGCGTTGATTGAATCCGCCACGCGCCTGAAGTTGGATTCGATGTTCGAGACCGGATCCCGCGCGACCGAGGGTGGAAGGTCCATCGGGTTCCCGAAGTTGAGCGAGTCAAAGGGGGCGGTCGAAACACCCCCGATGCGCGTGCTGAACCCGTGCGGTACACCGAGTTGCGAGAGCAGTGGGGAGGTAAGAAGCATGGCGGCGGGGAAGACGGGGCGGAGGGCGGATAGAAGAGTGCAGACAGCGGCGAGCAGACACCAGACAGCGGACAGCACGAGGGGGTGGGTAAGGGTACACGCGGGGTCGTGAACGCGTCACGGTGTCGGGGGGGGCGCATGAAAACCGGCCGCACATCGGACTCAAAGTCCCATGTGCGACCGGTTGAATTCTGCCGTCTGCCGTCTGCTCTACTGCGCCAGCGCAATCTCCGAGATGTTCTCGTACTTCCACAGGTCGCCGACC